>NZ_JBWYIY010000013.1:0-110278 GCF_056779975.1 Acinetobacter sp. ANC_7511 | reverse complement strand
AGAGCGAAGACCAAAGCAAAGCCGCGGCTTTTAAACAAGCGATCATGCTCTTGGCTTCACCAAGTTCAATTGCCGTAGAAAGTAACGAAGACATCCACCTCAGTGCAGATGGGCAGATCAACCAGATTGCACAAGGAAGCATTAACACCAGCACGCAAGACAGCATCATCGGACATGCCAGCAAAAAGATCAGTTTATTTGCCGCGCAAGAAGGGGCACGACTGTATGCAGGGAAAGGTAAGATCGAGATTCAAGCTCAAGGGGATGGTGCTGATCTGATTGCTAGAAAGGGTGTGCAGATTATTTCCACGGAGGCAAATGTCGACATCACGAGTGCGAAAGAAGTCGTACTGACCGCAGGCGGTTCACAGCTAAAAATAAATGCTTCAGGGGTATTTCCTACGACTGCAAGTAAGTTTGAGGTTAAGGCAGGGCAGCATCAGTTTGTGGGGGCCAGTTCTATAAGTTATGAAATTCCGTTACTACCTATTACAGATATTTATTCGCATCAATTCATTTTAAAAAACAAATTTGGGTTGGTTCTAACGAATACTAAATATGTACTAACAGGTAAAAATGGTAAATTGATCAGAGGTATTACGGACAGAGAAGGAAAAACAAAGAGAATTTATACTTCTGAAAAAGAAAATTTCAATTTGGACGTAGATATTTAAAATGAATAATAAACAATATCAAACTGATTTAGATAATCCCATATCTGAAGTAGCCTTAGATGAATATTATGTGGTTATTGGAACAGAGACTAATTTGCCAGAATTGGCTTATTTACCTAAAAGAACCTTTGCTTTGAAAAGTAAAAATCATCACGATTTGAAATCAGAGTTCCCTGAAAATAATAATAGTGGCGAATGGGGTCATGCATTTTTTTATATCACGAAAAATCAAGAGGTATTAACATTTTTTAGTTTTGGGCCTGCAGCTAATGGAAGTAATATTATAGGCAACTTATCAACCTGTGATTATCCTATAACCGAAGTTAGCTATTTATATCGTGCTAAAATAAATGAAGATAGTGCAAGAAAAATTATGTTTGATGTAAATCAGATTAGAAAAAAAAGCTTGAGTATGATTTTTGATGAGGAAAAACAAGAATACATTGAAAATAATTCCTCTGAAAAAAAGTATAGGGCTTTAACGAATTCAACTTGTGCAAAAGAAGCTGAGAAAATTCTAAAAAAAAACTTAGGTGATATAATTCCAGATGGGAAAGGTTTCGTAAAGTACGGTCCTATATCAATTCCTGCAGTCAATCCATATTCTTGGTGGGAAAAATTACAAAAGTCATCGTTAAATAAATTTAAATATCCACAATATCCCGAGCTTGGTATTGCTAAATCAATGCTTGGAAAAATAATGAAAGATAATGAACCAAACTATGTCCATAGACTTTATGGAAGAAATTTGACTCATTATTATAATTCAGAAGATATCATCTGGAGAGAAGGTGATGATGCCACAAAAGAAGAGTATTGGGTTTTGGGAGTGGGTGATGTTGATCCGTTAGTAGATTGGGGCTATATAAATGAATAAATTTCTCACATATATGTTTCTAACTCTACTTTGTTTTTACTCAAATGTTACAGCATCAAATATAATTAAAGAATCAAATCGTGAGGCTATTGTGATAGATAATCAAAATTTCTGCACTGTTTTGAATGAGATATTTAAAGTATCTGAAAGTCAGAATTTAAATAGTGCTAAAAATTTAGGACCATTTCAATTGCATGTTCTCAAAGATGGTCGTCCTTCTAATTGGGGTATGTATAGATTATCAAAGAGTATATTGGGTACTCCTGGTAAAATTGTTGTGTATCTAGATGGTGGAGTTGCAAGTGAGATGATTTTATCACCTAATGCAAGGCATCACTTCAAAAATGACTTAATTTTAAATGCAAATTGCATTAATAATCTTAATATCAGATATATCAATACAGAGCTAAAAAATAATCAAGATTACATATATGTACATGTATTTTCAATCAATCTAAATACTAAGAAAGTAGTGATGAGATTTTTCTCAAACATAGAATTCAAAGGCAATGATCTGAATTTTAACCGATTAACTTTAAAAATTGATTGATAAATTAACGAGAAAGAGCTCTTTAGCGGTTTTTTTAAAAAGACATTACATATTCGAATAGCTCACACTACCTGCACCCTCAGGTGGAACCTAAGTAATTTTTTATAACGGATCTTTAGTTAAGATTAATTTGGCTGCGGAAAAATATCACCGTTTAATGTTGGATGATAAAGGCGTGCCTTTTTACATCAGGAATTAAAAACAATAACGGGGTGAAGTCAGAGCAAAGCAAACTTTCTCTTTGCAATACATCCAAGTAGTAATGAAGGGAAAAAATAACGATTTTTTTAACAAAAGTTTCAATATGAAAAATTATCTGAGTTTAATTTTTGGATTTTCGATATGTTGCCTATTATTGGCTTGTACTCCAAATACGAAAAGTAAAGGAAATGAAATCATGCCACTACAAAGTGCTATTTTACATTTTGGACAGCAAGGATTAAAAGATTTTATTCAATATAGTAATGCGTCAATAGACCGCCAACCTGCGGGGATGAATTTTTTGTCACTAGATTGGAGACCGCCCAAACTGGGACAGGTTAAAATTGTAACTGAACAAAGTAACTTTGAAATTGATAATGTTATTAGTGTAATGGGGACGCAAATTGCACGAATGGGCAATGATGGTGTTTTGATTATGGATGTAACCGCTAGTTTACATGCTAATGAATATACGACTAGAGAAGATGCATATCAGGCTTATGTAAAACTTATGAAGCAAATGAGTGAGAAAAACTGGAAGCAGTATTTTTTACCTTATTCGGAACGTATAGATAAAAAAGATAATTTAAAATATATGAGTCAAAACATGGGAGAGGTTATTGACCCTAGCTATATTTTAAGTTTTAAAGAGTGGCAAGAAATGATGGATCTGACTAATGGCCATATGTATTTTAATTTATATAATAGTAATATTAATTTGGGGATATCTCTTTCTAAAACATATAAAGATGATAAAAAAGAACAGTATATGCTGAGATACAGTTTTGAGCATTTTAGATATACTGGTTTTAATGCTATTTCTAACTCAGATGAAATGACAGCAGAACAGTTAAAACAAGCCTTTTTAGATGAAAGGAGGGAAAATGAAAAAGATCGTAAATTTAAGGAACAAAAAATTAAACTGGAAGGCTATCATATTGATGGCAGCTATGTAGACCCTGATGTTTGGCAATATATGAGATAGGATATTTGGTCGGCTTTGTTTCACAAAGTTGTTTGTTAGGTTTAATTTAGCAATATAATTGTGAGACGAGTAAGCCCACACCTAAAATCTATTCGACATCCAACTGGCCTAATTACAATAAAAAGTTTTAATTAATCGTGGAAATATTTCGATTTGTTTCGATCTTCAGACTCAATGGTGCACAAAATTACTGCAGTAGTTCCGCTAAGAAAAAATGCAAACCTTGGAAAGATAAAACTGAGTTCCTAGAACGTAATGAGTTACTTCGAATAATTCACTGCTTAGGTTTAGGCAGAAACCTATGAAAATAATGGTTGGTTTATCATCGTCGCAGTTTGGTAGAAACCAAGATACATCGCATCAAATATAGATAAGCTGACAAAATGCACTGAGCCAGCGAACACTGATGATACCTAAAGCAGCCATGATGGTATTAAGAAAGGGTTAGATGTTTATATGGCATCAGACCAAGATGATAAGGTTAAGCGTTCTGTTGGCAATACAAAAAGTGATGGCATACAAATGTCATACCGTTGGGTTTCACAAAAAATTAGGACAGCAGGACTTATAAATTCACATAAAAATAAATTATTAGAGGATATAGAAGCTTGGAGACGAGTTGAATTTAAACCATCTACTGAAAGAGTATTTAAAAATGGTAAAGGTCAAACTGTTGCGATTCGATGTCCTTATGATCGTAGTTTAGTAACGATTACAGGTGATAAATTCGATCATCATGAAAAATGTATAGGCTTAAATAAACCTAAGTGTACACGGACAGTAACTGCACACGGTATTAAATTAGAATTTGTTTTACCAAAAGAGATGTTGGAGAGATTAAAGAATGTCAACACAAGTAGATGATCAAGAAATAGATTGGCAAAAATGGTTGAGTTTAGAAGTAAAAGATACAAGTTTATTTAGAGATAAGCTGCTTGAGCAAGAAATGTATCACAAGAGATTTGATACGTTTGTTAATGGTATATATACAGTTGTTGATGGATTTAGCGATTATAAAAATGATTCTAAATTTGGTGGATATATAGCATCTGGTCATCAAAGATTAAAAGATGCTCTGAACTTGATATCTTTACAATATTCAGCAGGCGGAGATTTAAATTCTATAAAAGAACTTTACCCGTATCTTCTTCATTGGGCAGAAGAATATGCTGAAACGAGTCATCTTTATAATTTAAGCCCTGATGCAGGTGGACGTTATGTCTGGCATATTTCCTTGGGAACTGAAGATTATTGGTATATTGCTTTACGATTGATATGCTTTGGTTTACTGACAGGGTATGCAGATCAAATGAGTCGAATTATGACGATTATCGACTACACAGAAGCAACACCTGAAGGACAAGAAAAAGATGGCTTAATCGAGCGATTGGTTGCTCCATTTGTAACAGATCGAGGCATACCACCGAATGATGCACGTCGACATTTGCCTTATCGCAAGCTCATTAAAGTTTTTGATGCTGCACCTGAAAAACGTCCAGCGATGATGTTGCAATACTTAGAAGATTGGTATGAAGCCAGTCGTCGTGAACCTTATCATGATCAACATCCACAACCTGATATTAGATCAGGTATCAGTTATTTTGGTTATTGGTCATGGGAAGCGGCAGCTGTTACATGGTTGTTAGATATTGATGATACAACTTATCGAGAGCATCAATTTTATCCGAAAGATTTAGTTGATTTTTCTAAAGCACAATCAGAAAAAGTACAAACACAAGATTCAGTAGAAAAAATTAAAATCAAAGGTGGGGATAAATGTCCACAAACAGGTTATTGGACGACTCCAGCCCAACCAAATGAGCGTCAATATTTTGATAGAGATGACATTTTACCAATGCTTTCAGAACAAGACTGGGGTGAAGTATATTGGTATTTTGATGGTGAAGAATAAAACTATATCGCTCAAGGGGAAACTTTCGTATTTATCGCAGTTTAATAAAAAACCCGCTTTCGCGGGTTTTTTTTGATCTCAAACGAGATTACATATTCGGATAGTTCGGACCACCCGCACCCTCAGGTACAACCCAAGTAATGTTTTGTGACGGATCTTTAATATCACAAGTCTTACAGTGAACACAGTTCGCAGCATTAATTTGGAAACGCTTAGAACCATCATCATTTTCCATGATTTCGTATACGCCAGCAGGGCAGTAGCGCTGAGCAGGCTCATCCCATTGAGGAAGGTTAACGTTTACTGGAATTGATGGATCAGTTAATTTTAAATGCGCTGGCTGGTTTTCTTCGTGTACTGTATTTGAAACAAACACTGAAGATAAACGGTCAAATGTAAGCTTACCATCTGGTTTTGGATAGTTTGGTTTGAAATTCACAGCATCAACAGTTTTTAAAGCACTGTAGTCAGGTGTCAAATCACGTAAAGTGAACGGAACTTTAAATACATTTTGATCGATAAAGTTGAATGCACCACCGAAGAATGTACCAAACTTATGCATTGCAGGGCCAAAGTTACGAGCATTATATAACTCTTCTTTTAACCAACTGTTGTTAAATTTCTCTGTATATGACGTTAACTCTTTAGCAAAGAAATCTTCGCCTTCTGTCACACGAGCAATTGCAAGGTCGCCGCCTTTTTCTACACCAGCTTTAATTGCTTCAAATACAGCTTCACCACATAACATGCCTGATTTCATAGCAGTGTGTGAACCTTTAATTTTTGCAAAGTTCAAGAAACCAGCATCATCACCAATTAAGCTTCCGCCTGGGAAGGTAAATTTAGGAAGAGAGTTAAAACCACCTTTAACTACTGCACGTGCACCGTAAGAAATACGTTTACCGCCTTCCAATACATCTTTAATTAATGGATGTGTTTTCCAACGTTGCATTTCCATGAATGGATACATATGAGGGTTTTGGTAAGATAAGTCGACAATCATACCCAATGATACTTGGTTATTTTCAGCGTGATATAACCACCAACCACCAGATGAACCAGTTTCAGTTAAAGGCCAACCCGCACCGTGCATGACTTTACCTGGTTTGTGCTTCGCTGGATCAATTTCCCAAAGTTCTTTAATACCGATACCGTAATGTTGAGGATCAGCATCTTTATCTAAGCCGAATTGAGCGATTAGGCGCTTACCTAAATGACCACGGCAGCCTTCAGCGAATAACGTGTATTTCGCATGGAGCTCATAGCCTGGGGTAAAGTTATGTGTTGGCTCACCATCTTTACCAATACCCATATCACCTGTTTGGATACCTTTTACAGTACCATCAGCATGATACAGAATTTCCGCTGCTGCGAAGCCCGGGAAAATGGATACTTCAAGCTCTTCAGCTTTTTGTCCTAACCAGCGTACGACGTTACCAAGAGAGATGACATAGTTACCGTCGTTGTGCATTGTTTTAGGCACAAAAGCATGAGGCATTTTTTGAGATTTTTGATCTGAAAGAAGGAAGTACGTTTCATCTTCTGTAACAGGTACGTTTAAAGGCGCACCTTCTTCTTTCCAATTTGGGAACAATTCATTAATAGCGCGTGGTTCAAGCACAGCACCAGAAAGAATATGCGCACCTACTTCAGAGCCTTTTTCAACGACACATACAGATAAATCGTTGAGGTTGTTTTCAATTGCAAGTTGACGGATTTTGATCGCAGCTGAAAGACCCGCAGGGCCCGCTCCAACGATTACAACGTCAAACTCCATCGATTCACGTTCGATGTGTTCCATAAAGGACTCCTCATAAAGTAAAGGGTGGCAACCGATAATTCCGACGGTGCTGCCATGAGTGTTCTTAGTTGCAGGTACAATTTTGCTCTCGTACCTTTTATATATTTTGCGCTAGTATAGGTTCAAACCTTGATCAAGCCAATTGGCTGAGTCGCTTTATTTTCCGTCAGCAGGGCATAAACCATGGTAAAACAAAATGATTCTATAACAGCACAGCCTGATTCACTTGTACCTGATGATAAAAACTTAATCAATATCGTACAATATCTAAAAGATGCACAGTCAAGTCACAAAAGGTCAATCCCACCTCTTGAACAATGGAACCCAAAGCATTGTGGCTCAATGGATTTGAAAGTAAAAGCGAATGGTGAATGGTGGCACGAAGGTCAATTGATTAAAAGACAAAGCCTCATTGACCTATTCTCGACAGTACTGTGGAAAGAAGACAACAAATTTTACTTAAAAACACCCGTTGAGCAAATCGAAATTGAAGTCGAAGATGAACCTTTATTGGTCAATCAGGTAGATCAAGTCGAGATTCAAGGGCTTTCTTATCTACAGCTAACAACGACCACTCAAGATCTCATTATTGTGGATCAAGATCATCCAATCTTTATGCGTGATTTTCAAGGAGAGATGCGTCCTTACGTGCATGTGCGTTTCGGCATCAACGCATTGATACAACGATCAACTTTTTTTCATTTAGTTGAAATGGGGGAGTTGAGCGAAAATGAGCAAGGTGAATCAGTTTTGAATTTAAAAAGTGGTAATCTGCTATTGCAATTAGAGACTTGAGGTTTAAGCTTAGCCCATTCATTTAAGCATTATAAAAGTAGTCGTTGAGATGTCTGCAATTTTACCCCAACCGAGCTCTAATGAGCCTATGCCTCATGCACTTGAACATGCCCCTATTGGGATTTTCGACTCGGGGATTGGTGGTTTATCAGTTGCATTGGAAATAGCAAAATATTTACCCAATGAGCATATCCTTTACTATGCAGATACAGCTCATGTCCCTTATGGTCCGCGCGAAGATCAAGATATTCGTCAGCTCACAGCACATGCAATTGAGTGGTTGTATCGTCAAGGATGTAAAGTTGCGGTTGTTGCGTGTAATACGGCATCAGCTTTTAGTCTGGATTACTTAAGGACACATTATGGTGAGCGATTTCCGATCATTGGGTTGGTTCCTGCGTTAAAACCTGCAGTGTTACAGACACAGTCTAAAGTGGTGGCTGTATTGGCGACTCCAGCGACTTTTAGAGGCCAGTTAATCAAGGATGTAATGCAGAATTTTGCAGATCCTTTAGGTGTTAAAGTTCATCAAGTCACCAGTTTGGATTTGGTTCCTTTCGTGGAAGCAGGGCAACAAAATTCGCAAGCCTGTATTGCAACATTACAACGGATACTTGATCCCGTCATGCAAGATCAAGCCGATTATTTGGTGTTGGGTTGTACGCATTATCCATTTTTAAAATCAGCAATTGAGCATCTTTATACAGAGCGACTGACTTTGGTTGATTCAGGATTTGCTGTTGCACGCCAAACAGCAAGAGTCCTTATCAAAAATAAATTCAATGCTACTCAACCATATGACAAATCAGTGCAGTTGCGTTGTGTCGTCAGTGGCGGAAATGCGCTTGAACTTCAGCCTGTACTTCAAAATATGATCGGGCATGAAATACTATGGTCAATTGAAAATTTAACTGATACATTCGAAGAAGAATGATCAATATCAAGCTATATATTTTAAGCCTTATGAGTAAGGCATTTTTACCTAGATGCAGGATTGGATTAAGGCATGCTAGATAAGCGTTACCAAGTGTTTATTACAACTTCTGGTAAAGAGATGCAGCCAGAGCGTATGGTTGTGTCTCAAACGCTGATCGGTATGGGTTTTTTTTCATGGGGTTTAGAACAAAGAACACCTGTAACAACCGCTTTTGCACGCCGTCAAATTGATGATTGTGATTATGTACTTCTGCTTTTAGGAAGCCAGTATGGTGAGCAATCTGTCTCTGGTATTAGTTACATGCACTTGGAATATATCTATGCCGTGACTAAGCAAAAGCCCATTATTGTATTTATGCATGAACAGCCAGAATCGCGTGAGGAGCATTTACGAGAGCATGAAGTGGATCTTCAACAGCGCTTTCAAAATTTCCGTCAACAGATCATTCGAGAAGTTGATCAGGTCGTATTTTTTAAAAGTGCTCGTGAATTAGAGCTAGCACTCAGGTCTCATATGCCTCAAATGCTTGAACGTTACCCTGTTTTGGGTTGGGTAAGACCACAAAGCATTCAAGCAAAACAAGATGAGATTGATCGATTAAGAGCTCAGCTGGCACAAGCAAAAATGGAACAAGCCAAATCTGAAGTCGATCCTTTTCTATCTTTGCCTAGAATAGAGTGGGATGATCAATTCAGTTTTGATTATCGTATGCATGCCTATGTTGATAGTCATTTTAAAGAAATTATTTGTATACGTTCCATGCGATGGCATGAAATTTATACTGTTCTTGAGTCTCAATTTTCCCAAGCAACACCAGAAGATTTTTATTCTAAAGTGTTGAATCAGTATTTGACTGATACGGGGCTGGTCGATGCTCAATTGCAACTTCCTAAGGCACATATGGTATCTAGAGCACAGATTAATGTACGTGCATTGCATACCATCAAGCAACAAATGCGTAATAATGAATGGATCGTTCCTGTAGGACGAGATGATCGTCAGCGGATGTTATGGAAATGCATGAATAAATAGATCAAGTTCATATGATAGTTTTTCTCTTTCATTCACATTTTAAAAAGCAATCATAAAATCACGCCGAATTTACTTAGACTCTGATAAAGTATTTCTTAATTAAACAGTGAATTGATGTGGATCAGATGTCTGAGTTAAAGCCGAAAATCACCGTAATTATTGCCAACTTGGGAACACCAGATGCCCCTACAGTGCCTGCGGTACGAACTTTTCTAAAACAGTTTTTATCTGATCAGCGTGTGATTGAGATTCCATCGTTTTTGTGGAAAATTATCTTACATTGTTTTGTTTTACCATTTCGACCAAAGCATGTTTCTGAAGCATATGCGCAGGTGTGGAATGGAGATTCCCCTATGCGTGAAATTCTGTTGAAGCAAACAGATTTAATCCGTCAAAAAGTTATTCAAGATTATCCAGATTTTGATGTTCAGGTCGTTCCTGCGATGACTTATGGTCATCCTAGTATTCATGAGGTTCTAAAAAAACTTACTCAGACACCGCAAGATCACGTCATTTTATTTCCACTTTTTCCTCAATATTCAGCGACATCTACAGCACCTTTGTATGATGCATTGGCGAAATGGGTTTTAACGCAGAGAAATTTACCTGGCTTAAGTTTAATACGCGATTATTATCAACATCCAAAATTTATTCAGGCTTTGGCAAAGAGTGTTCAGGTTTTTCAGGCGCAACACGGTAAAGCGGAAAAATTATTAATGTCTTTCCATGGGATTCCTCAGCCTTATGCAGATAAAGGTGATCCATATGCCGACCGTTGTAGGGTTACAGCGAAAAAAGTCGCAGAGGCTCTGGGATTACGTGACGATGAATGGGCTATCAGCTTCCAATCACGATTCGGTAAACAAGAGTGGGTCAAGCCATATACAGATGCGTTGCTGACTGAGTGGGGACAACAAGGAGTTCAATCTGTCCATGTTCTCAGCCCTGCTTTTTCAGCAGATTGCTTAGAGACTTTAGAAGAGTTGGCTGTGGAAAATGCCGAAACCTTTAAAACAGCGGGCGGGAAAGACTATGCCTATATTCCAGCGTTAAACACTGATGCAGCACATATTGATTTGTTGGTCGATTTAGTAGAAGCTCAACTGGATGCACTCAAGATTACCCTCCAACATTCTGCGTAAATTTAAAGGTTCCTATGCTTCAAGTTAAAATTATTCCTGTGACAGCATTTCAGCAAAATTGTTCATTGGTTTGGGATCAAGAGACCAAAGAAGCTGTGTTAATTGATGCAGGTGGTGAGCCTGAAAAAATTATGCAAGTTGTGCAAGAGTTAGACTTAACAGTGAAGGAGCTATGGTTAACTCATGGTCATCTTGATCATGCTGGTGCGGTCGGAGCATTGGCGAGAGAGTGGGGTATTCCAGTAATTGGTCCTCATAAAGAAGATGCATTTTGGTTAGATATGATTCAGGAAGTTTCAGCACGATATGGGTTTCCGATACCTGAACCTGTTGTGGTTGATCAGTGGCTTGAAGGTGGTGAAACTTTAAAATTAGGGGATGAATCCTTTGAGGTTCGATTCGCTCCCGGTCATACGCCTGGCCACGTCATGTTCTATAATGCTAACTATGGCTTGTTATGGACTGGCGATGTTCTTTTCAAGGGTTCAATTGGTCGAACAGATTTTCCCAAGGGAAATCATCAACAGTTGCTAGATTCCATTGAGAGAGAATGTTTTAGTTTGCCAGATGAAACACAGTTTATTTCAGGGCATGGTCCAATCAGTACCATTGGCTATGAGAAAAAGTTTAACCCGTTTGTGGCAGGTAAAGCTGGTTAATTAAAAACGAAAAAAGTGATCTCGATTGATGTCATTCAATTCCCAAAAGAGAAGGGCAGCGGCTAACACAAATAGTGCAGAGATTAAAATCAAGACGAAATCATGTTGATAAATGCCTAGACCTGCAAAAAGGAGGCCTAGGCAAGTTAAAATTATACTGAGTGTGAATGTGAATTTATAAAGTCTCATGTATTTATGAAAGTAGAATTGTTGTTTTAATGTGATTGTTATCACAATATCACAACACAAACTTAAATAAAATCACATTTATTGAGTTTTCTTAAAAAAGCTAATTTTTTGTTTGTGTAAATATAATTGAATTATTCTTTTAATATTGAGCAAAGTTGGCATTATTCATGATATTCCCCTTGATCAGCTTGAGGAGAATCCTGTGTCGGAAGGCGATATTCATCATTTGCCCAAGCCCCTAAATCGATAAGTTTGCATCGTTCAGAACAAAATGGACGAAATTCATTGCCAGTCCATTGACTAGGCTGTCCACAGCGTGGGCACGGAAATGTTTTTGGCATAAATCAATCCTAGTAAAATAAAACAGCTAAAATAGGCAAAAGCATCTAGAGTTGCTAGACTTGTCGCGTTTTCATAAGTTTGATCTGATTATGCCGATTCGTCAATTTCAAGCACAGCGTATGCATGCGCCACGCGACTTTCTACCGATTCTAGCTGAACCACTATGTGTTGAGATTGGGGCGGGTAAAGGTAAACATGCTTTATTGTTTGCGCAACAAAATCCGCAAAGACAACTAATCGCGATTGAACGAACTAGAGAAAAATTTCTAGCGATGCAAAAACAGCATCAACTAGAGGGACAAACCAATTTGCGACCTGTACATGCAGATGCAATCCCTTGGATCGTACATGCGCTATTTCCACAGCAAGTTGAAGATTTTTTTATTTTATATCCGAATCCTGAACCTCATAATCCAGCGCAACGTTGGTTGAATATGCCTTTTTTTGAATTTTTACTGTCTCGATTGCAACCGAATGGTACGATCACTTTAGCCAGCAATATTCCTGAATATATTGACGAGGCAGAGCAACAACTGCTTAATGTTTGGAACCTTTCGTATGTTAAAGAAAGAATCCCTTCAACTTCGGCAAGAACGCACTTTGAAGTAAAGTATCTAGAGCGTGGTCAATTATGCCAGCAGTTGATTATTCAAAAACCAGAAGCGTACCAAACTCGCTTCGATCACTTTATGCCTCTGCAAGGGCAAATGCCCATCTCTTCTGAAAATCAACAAACGAATAATCTATGAATTTGGAATATTCAAAGCGAATCGCAATCGTAGGCGCAGGTCCAGCAGGTTTAATGGCTGCTGAAGTTTTATCTGCTCATCCTGCATTTGAAGTTCATATTTTTGAACAAAAGCCTTCAGCTGCACGTAAATTTTTGATGGCAGGTAAAACAGGTTTAAATATTTCTCATGCCGAACCTATCGATCAATTTATTGGTCGTTATGATCATGCCGAATGGCTTGCACCTTGGTTAAAAAAATGGGATGCGCGTTGGATTCGAAATTGGATGAAAAACCTAGGGATTGAATCCTATGTTGGAAGCTCTGGTCGTATATTTCCCAATGAAATGAAAGCAGCTCCATTACTGCGTGCTTGGTTAAAAAGTTTAGTAGATACCAAGGTCAATTTTCATTATCGGCATCAAATTACCGCGCTTAATCAAAATGAACTGACAGTTTTTGATACTCAAGCCAATTCAATACGAACTGATCAATTTGATGCGATTGTATTGGCGTGTGGCGCTGTGTCATGGGCGCAGTTGGGTAGTGATGGGGCTTGGCAGTCATGGTTGGCTAAAGAAGAGTTAAAAGCGTTTTCCCCGAGTAATGCTGGTGTAGTCAGAGCTTGGTCTTCGTATATGGAACCTATATTTGGCTCGCCACTCAAACGAGTTGAAGCTTGGGTGGATCATCAGCCCAAAGCTAAGGGGGATATCGTGATCACCCATTATGGTTTGGAGAGTGGGTTGGTCTATAAGCATGGTCGGGCACTTCGAACACAATTGCAATATCAAGATTCCATGGTTTTAAATTTAGATTTACTGCCAGAATTATCTGAGCATGAAATCATCTCTAAACTTAAGAATGCTAAGAAGCAAAGTATTAATAATATTTGGCGAAAATTGGGATTAGACACTGCAAAGTCAAATTTATTACGTGAATTGACCCCAAAGCATGATTGGGCGATTGCAGAGAAAATGGCTCAGCATATTAAACATTTATCTATCAAACTAGATGGTTTTAGACCCATTGAAGAAGCCATTAGCTGCGCAGGTGGTGTACGGGAAATTGCCTTGACTAAACAGTTACAGTTGAAAAGTAATCCAATTGTTTTCTGCTGTGGAGAGATGTTGGATTGGGATGCCCCGACAGGTGGTTATTTACTTACAGCATGTTTTGCAACAGGTCGAGCAGCAGGATTAGGTGTAATTGAATACCTAAATAAAACTGTTGAAAAAGACTAGCCAAGCGCTAGTCTTTATTTATGATTATTTCGCAGTGAGTGCATTTCCTTCAAATTTAATGCCATCCCATCCATGAATCATGAATTGACGGATATTTTGATGATCTGATGCTTCAGGTGTCGCCAGAACAGAAGCGTAGTGTTCTGCAAAAAGCTGTAATGTTTGTTCTTGAGAAAGACCATTTAATTTGGCAAAGGAAAAAACTTTAGCACTCCCTTGATTTTCATTACTGGCATTATATTGTTGACCATTACTAAATGCGGTTGGCGTATGTGTATAACCTGCTTCAATAAATGAAATTACGTCGGCAAATTTTGCTTCGCCATTTTTTAATTGTTCCAATAATGCTTGAGCCATAATTGAGTCCTTACACGTTTAAATTTGCTACATCTTAACGAAAAAACGCGTGAATCCAAGACAATAATTCGTTACTTTTTAAGGGGGAAATATGATCAATACACGAGAACGGACATAATATGAGTTGGTTATGGGTAGCATGTGGTGGAGCGATTGGTGCAACACTTCGATATATGACCAGTATGTGGTTCATGCAAAATGCAGATCAATTTCCATGGGCAACTTGGATTGTGAATATCTTGGGCTGTGTTCTAGCAGGGGGATTTTTTGCATTCAGTTTACAATATCCTGTATTACAACATGAGGCTCGCCTATTTTTTATGGTTGGCATATTAGGTGGTTTTACCACATTCTCAAGTTTTGGTTTGGAAACTTTTCAATTGATAAAATCTGGGCAATACAATTTGGCACTGATGTATGTTGTGAGTAGTATCATGATTGGACTCTTGGGATTGGTTTTGAGTTTTTCCTTTACTCAATTTTATTTAACCCATAAATAACGATAAGAATAAAAAAAAGCCTAAATTGGAGGAGTAAATTTAGGCTTTAAAATAGTGAGAGTCGAAAATTTTATTATTTACGTTTAAAGCGACCGAAACGCTTATTGAAACTTGCCACACGTCCTTCATTATTAGCTTGACGGACTTCACCAGTATAGAAAGGGTGCGAAGCACTTGAAATATCTAGCGTGACATAGGGGTAAGTTTTCCCTTGATATTCTTTGGTTTGCTTTGACTGAATCGTACTACCGATGATGAAATACTGATCTGCGTTGGTATCATGAAAAAGTACTTCATGGTATTCAGGATGAATATTGGGACGCATGGAAACACTCCGAATTATTTATATAATGTTATAATATAACATAACAATAATAAGGATTGTAAGGTCTTGTTAATTTTTCAAATAGGAACGAGCGTTTCAAACAAATCATTGAGATTGTCATCGACTTTTAAGTTAATCAGATTCCAATAGTGTCCAGAAATCGTACGATTGACCATTAATGTGTCTGGAGAGGGCTTAAATGTATCCCAATACTTAAGTGATTTTTTCACTAAAATGACGCCATCATGATGAGATGAGTTTTCAGCAAAATTGTATTGAGTGGTAAGGGGTCTGAGCAACACTTCTAACCATTGTTTATAAAGTTCCTCAGGGAATTTTCCTGTTTCAGCCAGAGCATCCAATGCGAATAGATGCTGTTCAATCTCTTGGATATTTTCAGCACGACCAGCGCGAACTAATTTTTTAAATCGATCTACCAGTTCAGAAGATAATGTTTTAACACCACCGAAATCATAGATGATGACACTACCGTCGGAGCGAAAAGCAAAATTGCCAGGATGCGGATCACAATGAAAACGTTTTAGATAGAAAATCTGATGACCAAGAGCTTGAATAAGTCGACGACCAATTTCGTTGCGTGTATCAAGCGGCCAAGTGCTTGCGGTTTCAATATTGTCACCTGCTTCTAAGCTCAATGTTAGAACTCGTCTGCTGGAATAATCTTTGAACACTTGTGGGATAATAATTTTAGAATCCAATGCTTGATGGAAGGTTCTAAATACCTCTAAATTCTGCGCTTCAATTTCATAGTTGAGCTCTTCGTGTAAGCTGTCTTGAATTTCTGCAAATAATCGATCTTGTAATTTTTTATCGACTTTTAATACACCCATCAAACGTAAAGCCAAGCGAACTTGTTTTAGATCGCTTTCGCATGCTTCATCTACGCCTGGGTACTGTACTTTCACAACGACTTCTTGGCCATTTTTTAAGGTTGCTTTATGAACTTGCCCAATCGAAGCTGCTGCAAAAGGTTGTTCATCGAATGTTTTAAAAACCTCTAACAGTGGCTGACCAAGTTCTTTTTCTACTTGTTGCTTGATTTGTTGGAAGGGCATCGCAGGGGCTTGACGTTGTAATTTAGCAATAGCCTTCGCGACTTCAGGCGGGAAAATATCTTTATATTGTGATGCAATTTGACCAACTTTCATTACAGCACCTTTCATTTCCCCAAGGGTATCTGCAATTTGAACACCAATGTCTTGAAATAGCTTACTGCGTGCTTCGTTTTTTTTATCATCATCTGCATTAAAGGTGCGGATAGAGTTGGACACGGTTTTAGTAGCAATACTTGCAGTCATACCTGCGAGTTTCATGAAACGACGGCCGGGAGAGCTCGCTTTGTTTGCCATGAGTTGAGAACCTCGATTCATTATTTTCATCTTCTGATTTGATCATAGGCGACAAATCAAAAGATGCATATTTGAAATTGTTAATGAGTTGTAAGTAAATGATTGGCATAAAAAAATAAATCCCGAGCATCCGGGATTTATTGTTCATGATGATTGACTACGCTCAAGTCGCTGATTATTCATATATAAACGTCCGAGTAAGAGTACACAGGCAATACTTAACCCCACGATCAATCCAATCCATACACCCGCAGGGCCAATGTTGGTAAATCTAGAGAGATATACGCCTACAGGGAATGCAATCACCCAATAGGCAAGCATAGTAATCCACATAGGACCCTTTGTATCTTGCATGCCTCTTAGACAACCTGCAGCACTGATTTGCCAAGCGTCCATCAGTTGGTAAGCAACAGCGAATAGCACCAAGTAAACCGCAATTTGAGTCACCAATACATCAGAGGTATACAACGCGACAATTTGATGGCGGAAGACCCACAATAAAACCATGGTCATTACTGCCAGTACAGTACTTGTTGCTAAACCCAACCATTGGACTTTACGCATAGATTGGTAATCCTTTTCACCATAATACGTTCCCACTCGGATGGTAAGTGCGATCGCGAGAGACATCGGGATCATAAATAATTGTGACGTAATGGAGATGGCGATCTGATGCGCTGCTACCGTAATTTCACCCAATGGACTCAATACAATTGCTGCAGTACTGAAAATACTGACTTCAAAGAAGATAGCCAAGCCAATTGGGAAACCTAAAGCAAGGATGCGTTTTAACCAGTAGCGATCAATTTTTTCAAAATGACTAAAGGGTTGGGTTTTTTGATATGCCTGATTATTCAAGATATACAATGCCAACGTGATCAGCATCAGCCACTGTAGAATTGCCGTTGCAAATCCACATCCAGCACTTCCTAATGCAGGAATTGGACCTAGACCATACATAAACACAAAATTAAGCGGAATAAGTACGACTAAGGCCATTAAACTGATCACAGTCACTGGGCGTGGATTACCAATCGCCTCAGAGTATCCTCGTAGTGCAGCAAACATGGTGACTGCTGGCATACCGAATCCAATCGCATGTAAGAATAGACCAGCTTTAGGGTGAAGTGAATCTGGAACGCCAAGAAGGGGAAGGGTATAGGGGAGAATCTGTAAGACTAGACCAGCAATAGTCCCGAGAACTAAGGCTACCCATAATGCTTGTCGTGTAATAGTGGCAATTTTCTCTGGAGTCCGCGCACCGTTCGCTTCAGCAACCAACGGTGTTGTTGCAATCATAATGCCGCTAAATAGCAACATGACAGGAATCCAAAGACCGACCCCGACAGCGATTGCTGCTAAGTCTAATGCAGATAAATGTCCTGCCATAATGGTATCAATCAGTCCTAATCCTGCTTGCGAAAATTGCGTAATCAAGATTGGGATCATGAGATGAAATAGTTTTTTTAATTCATAACTGATGTTGGAAGTTGCAGTCACATTAGACACAAAAATTACTCATCGTTTTTATGTGCTTAGAATGAAGGTTTAGCGTTGTAAAGTGAGAAGCACACCTATAAAAATCACCACGCCACCCAAAATGCGCTGCCAATTAATGGCAATTTTTTCTGTACCTAAAATTCCAAAATGGTCGACTATCATGGACATAACAATCTGTCCAAAAATAATTAATGCCGATAAGGTTAAGAAACCTAATTTAGGTGCGGAATAAATACTAATACTGATGGCATAAACACCTAAAAAACCGCCAAGCCAAAGATGCCAAGGAATTTGTACAATTTCGCTCAATTGTGGTTTTTCAGTCTGTTGAAAAAAAACCAGTATTGCGAGAACTATTGTACCAATCAAAAATGATAAAAGTGCAGCTTGTAATGGAGAATATAAATATTCACGTAATTGTGTGTTAATCGCAGTTTGGAAGGTCATTGCGATTCCGATCCCCAGCGCTAAAGGGATAAAGAATAAAAATTGGCTCGCGACTTTAAACATAAATGCACCCACGTCCTTGTTTTATATTGAGTGTAAAGTAAAAACTGAATCAGTTCTGAGCGTTATGGTGTAGTCATGTTAAAATACGTTTTTTAAGTTTTGAGCTGTACGTTTGGCTACTTTGAATCCACAAGATATTCCATTGTCACTTTATATTCATATGCCGTGGTGTGTGCGTAAATGTCCATATTGCGACTTTAATTCGCATGCAGTACCCAATGGGGCATTGTCCATGGCGTTGGAGAAAGAATATTTACAAGCATTGGTTGAGGATTTCAAAACACAGATAAATTTTGCTCAGGGTCGTCAAATTCATAGCGTGTTCATAGGTGGAGGTACTCCTTCTCTCATTTCTGCTCAAGGGTATCAATGGCTATTTGCTCAGCTAAGCGCTTTGATTCCGTTTGAGGATGATTGTGAAATTACCTTAGAAGCCAACCCGGGAACGGTAGAACATGATCCATTTGCAGATTATTTAAAGGCGGGGATCAATCGGTTGTCTTTAGGTGTCCAAAGCTTTAACTCGAATCATCTTCAAAAACTGGGGCGTATTCATTCCAACCAAGATGCAATTTCAGCAATTGGTTTGGCGAAAGATGCAGGCTTTAAGCGAATTAATGTCGATTTAATGCACGGCTTACCTGAACAAACGCTTGAACAAGCATTACTTGACTTAAAACTTGCCGTGGAGCACGGTGCTACACATATCTCGTGGTATCAGTTAACCATTGAGCCCAATACCGTATTTTTTCGAACTCAACCTATATTGCCTGTCGATGATGTATTAGAAGAAATTCAGGTACAGGGTGAGGCCTATTTAATCGAAAATGGTTTTACTAACTACGAAGTGTCGGCTTGGCGTAAAGAAAAACCTTCAGCACATAATTTAAATTATTGGCAATTTGGCGATTACTTAGCAATTGGTGCTGGTGCGCATGCTAAAGTGACGCTAAGTGATGGTGTATATCGTTACCAAAAAACACGATTACCGAAAGATTATCTAGCGAAAGTCCCTGCAGAGCATTTGCAGTTTAAGAAAATTGAAGCTGATGAAATGCCATTCGAATTTATGATGAATGCACTTCGACTTAATCAAGGTGTACCAACCTCACATTATGAAGCTCGTACAGGTTTATCTTTGCAAACAATCCAAGATCAAGTTCAATCATTGATTGACAGAAAATTAATGGTAGATGATCGAAATCGTTTGTCATGCACTGCTCAAGGACATTTATATTTGAACTCATTGCTTGAGGAGTTTCTGTAAGTTCTATAGTTAAACTCCAATGTAATTTTTAACACTGAAACTGTTAAATCCACATTTATTTCGCTTTTTTACTGTGAAAATAATGATGAGTCTTTTAATGGTTCTCATCACGATAGGTATTAAAAATGAAATTGGTTCTAGTGGCTTCAATCTTGGGATTGGCATTCGTTGGTTGTGCTGATAAAAACAAAAATAGTGATCAAATGTCAGAACAAGAGAGACCAGCGCATTTAAATGCTGAAGCTTCAGCGCCTGTTGATCAAGTTGCTCGTGCTGAAGGTGAACAGGTGATCCATTTTACTGGACCAATGGATTTAACATTAGAGCTAAAAACAAAAGACAATTTTCAGACGGCAGAACTCAGGGATAACTCGGATGCGGTTTATCACTTGAAGAGCGCGGTTGCTGCAAGTGGTGTAAAACTTGCAAATAGAGATGGTATTTCAATTCATTTTAAAAATTTCAATGGTTTGAATGAGGGAACAGTTGAACTCGTGAAAGATAAGCCCATAGAGATTAAAGAGTACCGTGAGCATTAAAATATATGCATTAATTTACAACACCTGATTGGTTGTTCAATCAGGTGCTTTTTTAATTCCTTAATTTGAGCTTTGATCTTCAACATACTTTTTTAAATGATTGGCCATTTCCCACTGAGAACCAATAAAACGATACAGGGCTTCAACTTCTTGTTTTGTCGCGCCTTGAATAAATTGATCGTCTAAAGTTACTTCAATAGTTCGTTCAAATTCTGTGCTATTGGCGTTGATACGATCAAATTCATAGGTAATTTTTGAATGGATTGGGACTTGAGCAAATTGTTCTATGGTTGCGATAACAAACTTCTTATCTTTCTCAAACTCAATCACATGCCATTCATTACTCCAATCTTTTATGCCTGGAATCGGGCTGCTAATAAATTCTTTGAAAGTCGTACCTTTTTGAACACGAATATTCTTAGGCTCAATGGCTTGAGTTGCACCCACATTAATTTTTGGCCAAAGATTCACATTGGTTAAAATATTGAAGACTTCACTCACAGGGCGATGAATAATGACCTCAGCAGATCCACTCGTCGAGTAATTCAAATGCTTTGTTGAATACGTCGTGGTTTTTTGTGATTTTTAATATCCGATTCAGCGAAGCTATTTGTAGCAAGAAAGACTGCACTGAGTAAAGAGAAGGAGATCAATGTCTTATGCATATTATTTTCCTTTTTGTATATTGATAAAAGCTCATTTGGAATATTTATATCGCTTGATCAAGATACCACTGTTGTATTCTTGCTCTAAATGTAATTTCGTATTCTTAAAGTACAATGGTTTATTGAATTAATAAAAAAAGACCGCTTTGGCGGTCTTTTTTTCTATGAAATCTTAGTAATCAAAACTGAAGTGTTCAGCTTCTAAAGACATTAAAGTTTTCGAAGGGTTAACCATAGATTCAGCATGACCTTGGGCACGTGGAAGTAAACGCTCAAAGTAGAAATCTGCAACTTTGATTTTCGCTTTATAAAACTCAGGAGTTTCTTGACCATCACCTGATGCTAACTTCGCTGATGCCACTGCCGCTTGTTGAGCCCAGTAGTATGCCATCATTGCATAACCAGAGAACATTAAGTAATCCACAGAAGCACTTGAAACGATGTCGCGATCTTTGCGTGCAGCAAGCATAATACGTACAGTTAATGCGTTCCATTGTGCACAAATCTTAGTTAAGTCCCAAGCAAAACGGCGCATGTATTTATTGCGTGCGTGCTGGCCACAGAATTTTAAGATTTCAGCTGTATAGTCACGAACGACTTTACCTTTAGAAGATAGCAGTACTTTACGACCGATTAAGTCTAGTGCTTGAACGCCAGTTGTACCTTCGTAAAGCGTTGAAATACGCGCGTCACGAACGATCTGCTCCATACCATGTTCTTTGATATAACCATGGCCACCAAAGACTTGCATACCGTGGTTTGCTGCTTCTAAGCCTAACTCAGTTAAGAAGCCTTTCAAAATTGGTGTGTAGAAACCTAGTTTATCATCGTAATCATCAAACTTCGCTTGATCACCTTGAGCTAAAGCATCAGTCATTTTGTCAGCAAGCTGTGCAGCATGATAGATCATTGCACGGCCACCTTCAGCAATCGCTTTTTGAGTCAAAAGCATACGACGAACATCAGCATGATGGATAATTGAGTCAGCTACTTTTTCAGGCTCTTTTTTACCTGAGAGTGCGCGCATTGACATACGTTCTTTTGCATAAGGTAATGCACCTTGGAATGAAAGTTCTGCATGTGCTAAACCTTGAACAGCAGTTCCGATACGCGCCGTATTCATGAAGGTAAACATTGCGTGTAAGCCTTTGTTGACTTCACCAATCAGATAACCCGTTGCAGCATCAAAGTTCAGTACGGCAGTAGCAGATGCTCTGATCCCCATTTTGTGTTCAATAGAACCGCAAGTCACAGGATTGCGTTCGCCTACACCACCATCAGCAGTTGGGATGAATTTTGGAACGATGAATAATGAAATACCACGCGTACCAGCTGGAGAGTCTGGAAGACGTGCCAACACAATATGAATGATATTTTCAGTTAAATCGTGTTCACCCGCAGAAATAAAGATTTTAGTACCTGTGATAGCATAAGTACCGTCACCTTTAGGCTCAGCTTTAGTTTTAACTTGACCCAAGTCTGTACCACATTGTGGTTCAGTTAAACACATTGTGCCTGACCATGTACCAGCAGTGAGGTGAGGCATGTAGGTGTTTTTCTGTTCTTCAGTACCAAATTGCATGATGGTATTCATACAACCCATACTTAAGCCCGGATACATCGTGAAAGACCAGTTTGCTGTACCCATCATTTCTGATTTGATCAGGTTCAGCGACATAGGCAGTGCTTGACCACCAAACTCTTCAGGATAAGAAAGACCTTGCCAGCCACCTTGTACAAACTGCTCGTAAGCTTCTTTGAAACCTTTAGGCGTTTTGACTTCGCCATCTTTAAAATGACAGCCTTCTTCATCTCCAGACTGATTAAGTGGAGATAATACATTTTCACAGAAATCTGCAGCACCTTCGATAATCATATCGACAGTATCAGAGTCAGCAGCTTCGCCGTTGCTTAGAGTTTTATAGTGCGCAGGATAATCAAAAACTTCGTTCATTAAGAAACGAATATCACGTACGGGCGCTTTATATGCAGGCATTGAACTTTTCCTAATTTGAATAGAGAAAATACTTGTTAGATGATCCGATTATTGACCTACAACACTAAAAAAACATTGATGTAAGTCACGGAAATAAATGTCAGAATTGCGAATTAGTGTTTAGGCTCTTGAATGAATATAAACTGAATTCATTTGTTGTAGTAGGAGTTTATTAGAAAAAATAATATTATTAATACATAAGCTTAGGTTGATTTTGTTGTATGGATGACCATATGTTTAATTTGAATTTATTCAATTTGAATATGCACTAAAAATATGTCACTAAAATCAATTCGAAGAGATTTAATCGATATTCTAGACAGAAAAAAGTGCAATTTAAAAAATTGCACGGTTCACAAGGCACTAAACGTGTGCAAAAACTAAATAAAATCTTTTAATTCTGGACGCACACCATTCCAAATCGCGAATGATTCAATCGCTTGTCCAACGAGCATTCCAAATCCTTCTGCAGTCGGAATTCCACGCTTTTTCGCTTGATCAAGGAAAGTTGAAGGTTTGCCATAGGCCATTTCATAGGCATATTTGAATTTTAACTGTTGAGGTAGATTGATTGCATCGCCAGATAAGCTTGCCGAGGTAGCATTAATAACAATATCAAATTCACCTGCTATGTGATCAAGACCACAAGCGTTTAGCTCTAGATCTGGGACAGCAGGTTGTAAGTCCTGAATCAATTGCTCTGCGCGAGCAACCGTTCGATTAGCAATCATGATTTTATTTACACCAGCTTTATGCAGTGGATAAATCACGCCACGTGTTGCACCACCTGCGCCTAAAATAAGCACGCTTGCTTGCTCAAGAGGCCAATTTAAATGTTGAATGGCTGCAACAAGTCCTTGGCCATCGGTATTGTCGCCATGCAATACACCATCTTTCATCCATAGTGTATTTACTGCTTTTGCAATTTTGGCACGTTCAGTGAGTACATCACATTGTGCAAAAGCTTGTTCTTTAAACGGCACCGTGACATTCAGACCAATACCACCAGCCTTAAAAAATTCATTGATACTCTGTGTAAAACCATCGAGAGGAGCAAGGCGTTTGCTATATTCAAGGATCACCCCAGTCTTTTGTGCGAACGCATGATGAAGCTCTGGAGATCGAGATTGTTCAATGGGATTTCCAATTACGGCAAATTGTTTGCGCATTGCTCTAATTCCTGATGAAGAAGTGGCAAACAATATACGTCAAATGCAGAAAGTTCCCAATATGAACATATTCAATGAAGTGTATTAATGACTTGGGTTACAAATTTCAAATAGGGTATGAAGTAAAATATGCGCAATGTTGAGCAGTAGACCAACAGCTGCAAACACCATCAAGCTAAAACCAAAGCTATCATTGAGTAGTGTTTCTGAAAATATAGTGGTACTGATTGCACTCAAAAGAGCAATAACCAGTGTCCAAAATACGACAACACGTGCGCGAATAGAGTTGTGTTGCATATCGATTCCTTATGCAGAAGTAAAAACTTCCATGAGTAATACAAGTAAGAATTGATTGTACAGTACTTTGCTTAAATTAAACTTAAGAGGTGTGTCAGAAGTGTGACAAAATTTAATCAATTTTATCTATTGTGCCTTTTTTTTTAAGAGAATGTAATGGAATTATTCAATTTCGTTAGACAATGGGATGAATATATTGCTCAACAAAAAAGCCCTGTTTTAACAGGGCGAGTGATTTACATTTAATGCAGTTCAGCGAGCCAATCTCTCGGTTTTAAATAGTAGTCGGTTAATTTTTTTTCAGCAGAGCCTTCATCCCATTCAGGTCTGTATTTCCAACCCGTTAATGGAGGAAGACTTACTAAAATAGACTCAATTCGACCGCCAGTTTGTAATCCAAATAACGTCCCTCGATCGTAAACTAAGTTATATTCCACATAGCGCCCACGACGATACAATTGGAAATCGCGTTGAGCTTCACTATAGGGTTTATCTTGATTACGTTGGAAGATTGGTAGAATCGCATTGAGATATCCATTGCCTACAGCTTGCATGTATTTAAAACAAGTTTCGAAATCCCACTGATTTAAGTCATCAAAAAATAACCCACCGACACCACGTTGTTCATCACGATGCTTCAAATAAAAATAATCATCACACCATTTTTTATGATCTTGGTAGACATGATCGCCAAAAGGTGCACAAAGATCGTGCGCAGTTTGATGCCATGATTTAACATCTTCATCATTCGGATAAAATGGCGTTAAATCAAAACCGCCGCCAAACCACCAAATAGGATCTTGTCCTTCTTTTTCTGCGACAAATAGTCTTACGTTGGCATGTGAGGTCGGCACATTTGGATTTCTAGGATGGATCACTAAAGAAACCCCCATGGCTTGTGCTTGTGCGCCAGCTATATGTGGGTGCCGTTCGGTAGCAGATGCTGGTAACTTTGAGATATTGATGTGCGAGAACATCACACCACCTTTTTCGATCACTGTACCATCTTGCAATACGCGTGATCTGCCACCACCACCTTCGGGACGTTCCCAATCATCGATCTCAAATTGGGCATTACCGCCACCTTGTTGTTCTTGTTGTTCAAGCGCAGCACAAATTCGAGTTTGTAAGTCGAGTAAAAATTCACGAACACGTTGAATATCTGCAGAAGTCGGGTGTGACATACCAAGCCTCTTGGGCAATGAAAAACTAGCTACATCAAAACATAAATTGTATGAAAGATTAAGGTGATTTTATCGATATAGCAGATCGAGATTTAAGTTTAGTCAGGGTAAACGTACTTTGTGATTTGAATTTGCTTATGAATCCTGATCAAGATACTAGGTTGAATTAAAAGAATAAGCTCCTCAAAATAGGACGACTGAAAGCAGTTAAGCTTTTAATATGTGGTGATTTTAAAGGTGGGGATATGTTCGAAAACGTTGTTTCACTGGTGCAAAAATATAATGTTCCAGGTCCTCGATATACGAGCTATCCCACAGTTCCGTATTGGGAGCAGTCGACTTTTGATCGAGTACTATGGCAGCAAAAACTAAAAATACGTTTTGATAAATCGAATAGCCAACATGGTATTAGCCTTTACATTCACTTACCTTTTTGCGAGTCCTTATGTACTTTTTGTGGATGTCATAAAAAAATCACTAAAAAACATGAAATGGAACAGCCCTATATTTTGGCTCTGTTAAAAGAATGGAAATTGTATTGTGAGTTATTTGTAGAGCGTCCTTTGATTAAAGAGATACATCTAGGCGGAGGGACACCTACATTTTTTTCTCCTCAGCATCTTAAACAGTTGATTGATGGGCTTTTAGCGTTATCAGCAGTAGCTGAAGATCATCAATTTAGTTTTGAAGGACATCCTAATAATACTTCCTACGAACATTTAAAGACGCTGTTTGAATTGGGTTTTAGACGCGTTAGCTTTGGTGTGCAGGATTATAATGAAACCGTGCAGAAAGCGATCCACCGAATTCAACCTATTGAACACGTAAAGCAGGTTACAGAATGGGCGCGTGAAATTGGTTATACGTCTATTTCGCATGATTTGGTCTACGGGCTGCCCTTTCAATATTTAGATGATGTTTTAAACACAATTGATCAAACCATTCAAATTAAGCCAGATCGTTTAGCCTTTTACAGTTATGCACATGTACCATGGATCAAAGGTAATGGGCAACGTGGTTTTAAAGACCATGATGTTCCGCGCGATGAAGAGAAAAGACAGTGTTATGAGCAAGGAAAACAAAAATTATTGTCTGCTGGATATCATGAAATAGGGATGGATCATTTTGCGCTTGAGCATGATGATATGTATCAGGTATTTCAAGCCCAACAATTACATCGTAATTTTATGGGATATACCGTTTCAAAAACAGAAGTGATGATTGGCTTAGGGATGTCAGCTATTGGCGATTGTTGGCAAGGTTTTGCCCAAAATGAAAAGACGCTTGAAAATTATTATGCTCGATTAGAACAAAATGAAATTCCAGTTTTTAAAGGTCATCTTTTAACAGAAGAAGATTTGAAAATCAGAAAACACATTTTAAATCTCATGTGCCACTTTGAGACGAATTGGCAAGGTGACATGGATTTTGCACAGCGACCACAAGTTTTAGAAGATTTAGCTGAAATGCAAAATGACCAACTTGTGAAGATGAGTGAATATGGATTGAAGGTAACGGAAGCTGGAAAACCATTTGTACGAAATATCTGTATGGCTTTCGATTTAAGGTTAAAAAGAAACAAACCTGAAAATCGGATATTTTCGATGACGATATAGTCATCTTCACAAATTAGATTGAGTCTAAGTGAAAAAATACCCCTAAGCATTGGGGTATTTTTTTACAACGATTAAATTATGCTGTAGTTAAAAATCATCCTTTTGATACATATGTGACATGCGCTCATGTTTGGTTTTTAAGTATTCTTCATTGAATTTATTCAAACCGACCGTTAACGGGACACGATCAACCACATCAATTCCTAAATCAGTTAAAGCTTTAATTTTGAGAGGATTATTCGTAACCAGTTTGACTTTTTTCACTTGTAAGTGATCCAGCATGATACTGCACATATCGTATTTACGCGCATCAGCGGGTAAGTTGAGCATCAGGTTGGCATCCACTGTGTCATGTCCTTGATCTTGCAAGGCATAAGCACGAATTTTATTGGTTAAACCAATACCACGACCTTCTTGACGTAAATATAAAATTACGCCTTGTCCTGCTTCGTTAATCAGTTTTTGAGTTGCTTGAAGTTGTGGGCCACAATCACATTTTAATGAAGCAAAAGCATCACCTGTTAAACATTCGGAATGGATTCGTACCAAGACAGGAGAGGTGGGTGCTGTATCTAATCCTTTTGACAATGCTACGTGTTCTTCACCTGTTTTAGGATCTTGAAAAACAGTGATTTTAAAATCACCAAAGGCAGTGGGTAATTTAGATGTGGCAACAAACTCTATAGGCACAGCGACTTCCATTACATGTTCATAATTTGGCTAAAGTATAGCTGAATGATCAGACCATAGTTGAGTATCATTGTGCAAATTTACACAGAAGATTTCCTTTTTTTTGCAAAGCACAAGATAATAGTTGATAAGTAGCATCGATATTCAGGATAATCTAGCTACCTAACAACGCCCGTTTAGCGAAAGCTCAACACTGGACCAATATAAATGTGGTTGATTTAAGGTGTTTTTTTTCGATTTCTCGATCAATAAGAAGAATCGAGCTAACCCATTTACCTAGCTTAGGATTTGCCAGGCTTTAGAAGGCATTGCCACATATGTTGTATACCGAAATACCTAGTCAACGTCCTGTTACGCCTTTGTTGGATGCGATTGATCATCCAATGCAATTGCGTCAACTAGCCAAAGAACAATTGAGTCAAGTGTCGGACGAGCTACGTCAATTTATTTTGTATGCTGCTGGACAAAGTGGTGGGCATTTCGGTGCCAATCTGGGTGTAATCGAATTAACTGTTGCTTTGCATTATTGTTTCAATACACCACATGATCGTCTTATTTGGGATGTGGGTCATCAAGCATATCCACATAAAGCTTTGACTGGACGTCGTGAGCAACTAACAACAATTCGTGCAAAAAATGGCTTAGCGGCGTTCCCCGCTCGTGAAGAGTCTGAGTTTGATACTTTTGGTGTGGGCCACTCATCAACTGCTATTTCAGCGGGTTTGGGAATGGCTTTAGCTCGTCGTTATCAAAAAGATCCTTGTGAAGTGGTTGCAATTATCGGTGATGGTGCAATGACAGCAGGGATGGCATTCGAAGCCATGAATGATGCTGTTGCACATAATGCTGATCTCATGGTGGTACTGAACGATAATGATATGTCGATTTCATGTAGCACGGGTGGTTTTGCAAAACATTTGGCTGCTATTTGGGAAAAAGGGCAATCTGTACACATTGATGAGCAGGGTAATCCATTTATTCGGGATTATCCTGAGTGGGACTACACTTCACGCTTACATTGTGCTGCTACAGAGGCTGCAGATAACTTATTTAAAGCGATTGGATTTGACTATTTTGGTCCATTCGATGGTCATAATGTCGATGAACTTGTTAATGTATTTAGTGCCTTAAAAAAACGTAAGGGGCCGCGCTTAATTCATATCTATACCAAGAAAGGTAAGGGCTTCGCACCTGCTGAAGTAGATCAAATAAAATATCACGCAATTGCTAAATTAAATGCTGCATCAGCTTCAACAAAAGCACCCAAATATTCTGATGTTTTTGGGCAATGGTTGTGTGATGAAGCCCAGTTGGATGATAAGTTGTTAGCCATTACACCTGCCATGTGTGAAGGTTCAGGTATGGTGCAATTCGCCAAACAATATCCTGATCGTTACTTTGATGTGGCAATTGCAGAACAACATGCAGTGACCTTAGCTGCTGGTATGGCATGTGAAGGTTTAAAACCAGTAGTGGCAATTTATTCAACCTTCTTACAGCGTGGTTATGATCAGCTCATTCATGATGTGGCATTACAAAACCTTGATGTCACATTTGGTATCGATCGTGCAGGTTTAGTAGGTGAGGATGGACCAACTCATGCTGGTGCATATGATTACGCATTTATGCGTACAGTTCCGAATATCGTGATTATGGCACCAAAAGATGAAAATGAATGCCGTCAAATGCTACATACCGCTTATTTGCACCCGGGTCCTGCTGCAGTACGTTATCCACGCGGAAATGGTTTAGGTGTTGAAATTCAAAAAGAACTGACAGCGCTTGAAATTGGTAAAGCTGAGTTAACTTTGGAGCTGAATGTAAAAGCCGAAGAAGTGATTACTATTTTAGCTTTCGGTAGCCGCGTGAGTGTTGCAGAAAATGCTGCTCAGCTTTTAGTTGATCAATTGGATGTTGCAGTACGCGTTTTGAATATGCGTTTTGTTAAACCCCTAGATGGTCAAATCATTCGACAATATGCAGATCAAACCCAACTTTTTGTAACGGTTGAAGAGCATGCAGTCATGGGTGGTGCTGGAAGTGCTGTGAATGAATTTATAATGGCCGAACACATTCTCAAGCCAGTTTTGAACATAGGCTTACCTGATCAATTCTTAGCACAAGCCAGTCATGGTGAGATGCTTAAAGATTGTGGATTGGATGCAGAAGGTATCCAATCTTCAATTCAACAAGCTTGGTTAAAGCTTGTACAGGTGGTTTAAATACAAGTCATAAAATTTTAGAAACATTTTTTACCTAAAAGCGCCGATATTTGATAAAATGTCGGCGCTTTTATGCATTATTCTTTATCAGTATCTTCAAATTTGTAGTGGGTGTTCAATGGAACCTATGGTGGTGATGGCTGCGCGTGCGGCTCAAACAGTTGGTCAAGAGCTTTTAAAAGCGCATCAGAATCGTCATAAACTTGATCTGCAAGTTGAAGAAAAAGGTATCGAAGGTCCTGTGACTCGCGTTGATCGCTATGTTGAAGAATTGACGATCGATATCTTGCGCAAAAGCTATAAAAATCACAGCTTCCTTGGTGAAGAGTTTGGTATGCAAGAAGGTAAAGGTCACGATGCTGATTGGTGTTGGGTGATCGATCCTTTAGATGGTACTTTAAACTTCATTAATGGTGTCCCACACTTCTGTATTTCTATTGCAGTTCAACACAAAGGCGTGACTCAACACGGTGTTGTGTATGACCCAATCAAAGATGAATTGTTCTCTGCGAGTCGCGGTCGCGGTGCAATGATGAACCAACGTCGTATTCGTGTGAATGTAAAAGATAGTTTAGATCGTACATTCTTGGCTGTTGGTCATGCATATCGTGCTAAACGCGATGGCGAAGTAGTTTCTTATGCAAAAAATCACTTCGATTCTTTGTTGGCAGTATCTGAGCAAGGTGCTCAATTCCGCCGTTTAGGTTCAGCAGCACTCGACTTAGCTTATGTTGCTGCTGGTCGTTACGATGGTTATTTCGAACTTGGTTTGAAACCATGGGATATTGCAGCGGGTGAACTAATTGTAAAAGAAGCTGGTGGTACAGTAGTTGATGCGCGCGGTGGTTCAAATTCAATGGAAAATGGTCAAGTCTTGGCTTGTTCTATGAAATTATTGAAACCATTGATGCAAGCAGTTGTCCCAGCTTGGGGTGCTGCTGCTAAATAAGCAGATCAAATTTATGAAAGCTCCCTAACTGGGAGCTTTTTTATGTCCAAAACATGATAAATCTGAATATTTGTACTTGAATGCACCAAAAAGCAATTAAACTTAATGACATTATAAAAAAATCTGTTATACTCCGCGCACGCACTAAATTTCGTTCATTACCTGAACATTTCTCTTCTATATTGTGTATGCGCGTCCGGTCCAAAGAGAGGACATTATTTCGCGCCCCACCCAATCGCTAAAAGCGATTCCTTCAGGTTCAGGCTGTAATCATGTGTGCGTTATACGCATCGTCGTTCTCGGATCGCCGCTGATTCTATATTTTCAGCGATTATTGCTGTACCGCTTTTTGCCGATGTCCATCAGACTTTATTTAATGGAGCACCCAATTTTCGGGTGAAAAACTCTATGAGCAAAACTTTTGCTGATTTTCCACTACACGAATCACTTCAACAAGCATTACAAGCATTAGGCTTTACATCGCCTACTCCTGTTCAGGAACAATCAATTCCTGCTGCTTTAGATGGTAAAGATCTTTTAGTATCAAGCCAAACAGGTTCTGGTAAAACTGCTGCATTCTTATTACCTACACTTCACGCTTTAGCGGGTAGTGAAGATACGTTGCTTTCTTTCAAAGAGCGTATGCGTGCTGTAACTGCACCTACAATTTTAGTACTTTGCCCTACACGTGAATTGGCTCAACAGGTGAGCCAAGATGCGATTGCATTTGTACGTCACATGAAAGGTGTTCGTATTGCTGCGATTATGGGTGGTATGCCTTTTGGTAAACAAATCCAACAATTAAAAGGTGCACAAGTTGTTGTGGCGACTCCAGGTCGTTTACTTGATCTAGTAAACCGTCGTCAAATCAAATTGGACAAAGTTAAATCATTAATCGTAGATGAAGCAGACCGTATGCTTGATCTTGGTTTCTCTGAAGATTTAGAGGCGATCAGTGATTTAGCGGGTAACCGTGATCAAACATTAATGTTCTCTGCGACGTTCGCACCACGTATTATTACGTTGGCAGAACGTATGATGAATGAGCCAGAACGTATTGCGATTGAAACTGGTCACACGACGAATACTGACATCACTCAGACTCTACATTGGACTGATGGTTTTGAGCACAAGAAAAAGCTTTTAACACATTGGTTAAATGAAGAAGATCTTGATCAAGCTGTTGTATTTGCTTCTACACAAGAAGATACAGATATGCTTGCAGAAGAACTGTCTGAAGCTGGTCTTTCAGTTGTAGCACTTCATGGTGCAATGCCACAGACTGTACGTAACCGTCGTTTGCGCAGCATCCGTGAAGGTCGCGCAAAAATTTTAGTTGCAACTGATGTTGCAGCACGTGGTCTAGATGTACCAACAATTTCACACGTGATTAACTTTGGTCTTCCAATGAAGAACGAAGATTATGTACACCGTATTGGTCGTACAGGTCGTGCAGGTCGTACTGGTAAAGCAATCACATTAGCGACTTACCGTGAACGTGGTAAAATTCGTGCTTTAGAAGACTACTTAGATGCACGTCTAGAAGTTTCTGAAATTGAAGGTCTTGAGCCATCTCCACCTCCAGCACGCGGTAGTCGTGATGGCGCTGGTCGCGGTCGTGGCCGTGGTGGTGAAGGCCGTGGCCGTGGTGGTTTCGGTGGTGGTCGTCGTTTTGAAGGTGAATCAAACTTCAAACGTCGCGAAGGTAACCGTGATGGCGAACGCCGTTCGTTTGGTGAAGATCGTCCACGTCGTGAATTCAATGGTGAGGATCGTCCACGTCGCGAGTTTAACAACGATCGTCCACGTCGTGAATTTAATGCCGAAGATCGTCCGCGTCGCGAGTTCAACAACGATCGTCCACGTCGTGAATTCAATGGTGAAGATCGTCCACGTCGCGAGTTTAACAATGACCGTCCACGTCGTGAGTTTAATGGCGAAGATCGTCCACGTCGCGATTTCGGTGACCGTCCGCAACGTTCATTTGATGATCGTCCAAAGCGTGATTTCGGTGATCGCCCTCGTTCTAACGATGACAATCGTGGTAACCGTGTAGATTATAAACCTCGTGAAAACAGTTTTGGTGACCGTCCAAAACGTGATTTCGGTGACCGTCCAGCACGTCGTGAAGGTGGTTTTGATCGTCCAAAACGTACATTTGGTGATGACCGCCCAAAGCGTGAATTCAATAGCGATCGCCCACGTCGTAAATTTAACGACTAATCGGTATAGCTAAATAAACCAGCCTTCGGGCTGGTTTTTTATTGCTCATATCAAAAAATCTGTTAGAATAAAAGTGAATAATTTCACATTATTTATGGTAAATGTAAAATATGAATAATAAGATTATAATGATTGAGACGAAGCAAATGAATGTTGGTGCAATCATGATGTACGTGTTCTTTTTATTGGTATTACTTAATCTTGCCTATTACTTTTTTAGTATCACATTATAAATTTATAAAAAAGAATAATTTCAAATCATTGTTTCATAAATAAAACACATCTTTCTATAAGCAAAATTAATAAAAATGATCAATAATGCTACAATGTCCGCTTAACCTTGTATTTTATAAATAACATTTAAATTCAGTTATTTCAGAGTATAGTATGCAAGCTGAAAAATTGTAGGAACACGCTCAGCTATGAATAATCAAATACAAATCGATGAGCAAGCGTTGATCGAAGTAAAAAGTTTAAGCTTTAATCGTGGTGATCGTGTTATTTACGACCAAGTCAATTTAAAGATTCGTAAGGGTCAAATTACTGCCATTATGGGGCCTTCAGGGACGGGGAAAACCACGCTTCTTAGACTCATTGGGGGGCAACTTGTACCTGATGCAGGCGAGGTCTTGTTGGATGGTAAAAATATTAGCCAAATGAGTCGTCAGGAATTGTTTAAAGCTCGTGCTCGTATGGGGATGCTCTTTCAGAGTGGTGCGCTTTTCACTGATATGACTGTCTATGAAAATGTAGCTTTCCCTATCCGCGCCCATACTCAATTGCCTGAACATTTGATTGCAGAACTGGTCGCTTTAAAACTCGAATCTGTGGGATTACGTGGCGCTGAGCAAATGATGCCTTCTGAGCTTTCAGGGGGGATGAATCGCCGTGTGGCGTTAGCTCGTGCAATTGCACTAGATCCAGATTTGATTATGTACGATGAACCATTTGCTGGTCAGGATCCCATCGTAATGGGGGTTTTAACCCGATTGATTCGTTCTTTACGAGAAGCGTTAGACCTAACGACCATTATCGTGTCTCACGATGTTGCTGAAACATTATCGATCGCAGATTACATTTATGTGGTTGCGGAAGGTAAAGTACAAGGCGAGGGCACACCTGATCAGTTAAAGAATCATAGTTCGCCTTTCGTCCGTCAATTCTTAACAGGTTCGGTCGAAGGTCCTGTGGATTATCAATTTAGTCATCAAGCATATTTAAGTGATGAGGTGCGTACATGAATGCGATAGCCTCACTAGGTAGACGCGTTATAGAACGTGTTCAAGGTATTGGCGTTGCAGCCATTATGCTAGTTCAAATTTTATTTTCGATACCGACTTGGATTGGAGTCAAACTCTTTATCTATCAAATGTATCGTGTTGGCGTATTATCATTGCTTATCATTGTGGTGTCAGGGCTGTTTATAGGTGCAGTCTTGGGTTTACAGATGTATAGCATTTTGGTCACTTTCGGCAGTGAAGCGATGCTTGGTGCAGCAGTTTCGTTGACCTTGTTGCGTGAACTTGCGCCAGTGGTTGCTGCACTTCTTTTTGCGGGGCGTGCAGGATCTGCTTTAACCGCCGAAATTGGTTTGATGAAAGCGACTGAGCAATTGTCTAGTATGGAAATGATCGGTGTTGATCCACTTAAACGCATTATTTCACCACGTTTATGGGCGGGTATATTTAGTTTGCCTATGCTTGCCGTAATTTTTGCTGCTGTGGGGATCATGGGCGGAAAAATGGTCGGTGTGGATTTTTTAGGTGCTGATGAAGGTTCGTATTGGAGTGGTATGGAAAGTGCCGTTCAATTTTATAAAGATGTCTTTAATGGCACGATCATCAAAAGCTTTGTATTTGCTTTAATCTGTACGTGGATTGCCGTATATCAGGGATATTCATGCGAGCCTACATCAGAAGGCATTGCGACAGCAACAACAAGAACGGTAGTGTATTCATCACTATGTGTTTTAGGATTTGATTTTGTTTTGACTGCGGTCATGTTTGGAGGTGTGTAATGAAATCACGTACGAGTGAGCTCGCAGTTGGAATATTCGTGATTCTATTTGGTTGTGCATTATTTTTCTTGGCAATGAAAGTAAGTGGCTTAGCTGGGACAAATTTAAAAGACAGTTATAGCATGACCGCAACTTTTGATAATGTGAATGGTATTAAACCACGTGCTAAAGTTGCACTGAGCGGTGTAAAAGTTGGTGAAGTTGAGTCAATCACATTAGATCCGTTAACACGTCTTGCAACAGTGAAAATTAATTTAGATGGTGAGCTGACATCTTTCAATGATGAACAACTTAAAACTGTGCAAGAAGGTGCTTTAGAAGAGTTGCGTTATAGCAGTGACTATGAAGCTGCGACGCCATCGCAACAAAAAGAAATGGAAAAGCAACTGATCGCTAACATGAACTCCATCACCAATATTGATGAAGATGCTTACATTATGGTAGCGACAAATGGCTTACTGGGCGAGAAGTATCTCAAAATTGTTCCAGGTGGTGGTTTAAATTATTTAAAACGTGGTGATCAAATTGGCAACACACAAAGCACAATGGAAATTGAAGACTTAGTGTCTAAATTTGTGACAGGTGGTGCTGGTGATTCAGCTGCGAAAAAAGATTCAAATGGTTCATCAGATGCAGAAACTGTGGAGTTCACAGATGAAACTGCTTCTTTTGTTGAATGATTAAATAGAGGAAAAATAAATGAATACGTTCGTCAAGCAAACACTGACTGTTAGCGTTTTATCGACGATGATTGCGAGTACAGCATTTGCTGCACCTACGGAGACTCCTCCTGCATTTATCAAAAAAGTAGCTGATGGCTTAATTTCACGTTTAAAAGCAGACCAAGCTAAGTTACAAAATAACCCTGCTGCGGTACGCGCAATTGTTCGTCAAAATTTAGATCCATATATTGATTCGCAATCATTTACTCGTATCGTGATGGGAACTTATGCGACGAATCAATATAGTAATGCTGCTCAACGCGCACAGTTTGAGAAGAACTTCCGTGAAACATTGATTGAAAACTATGGTAGTGCTTTCTCTAAGTTTTCTAATCAGACATATACAATTCGTCCCTATAAAGCATCTAACACTAAAAACCCTGTTGTAACGATTGATTTTATTAACAAAGGTGAGAAGATCCCTGTATCGTTCCAATTGGCTGATAAAGGTGATCAGTGGAAGATTCGCAATATCAACGTTTCTGGAATTGACTTAGGTTTGCAATTCCGTAATCAGTTTGCTGCTACTGTGAAGCGTAATGGTGGCGATATCAATAAAGCAATTGCAAACTTTAAGCCTGATGCTGAAGCTGCAGTTGAGAAAAAATAACAGAGAACAATTGTGATTTCACTCAAAGATCAAGAAATTATAGTTTCTGGAAAAATTAGTTTCGACAATGCTGAACAGTATTATCAACAAGGTTTAATGTTGATTCAGCAGGCAAAGCAGTTTCCACTTACTGTAAATTTATCAGGTCTTGAACATGGTAGTACTCTGGCGCTAGCTGTTTTAGTGCGTTTATTGCGTCAAGCACCTGGAATATCGAGTTTACAGTTTAAATCTGTGCCAGAAAAAATGATGAAAATCATTCAATCTTGCCATTTAGAAAATGATTTAAAATTGATTTGATTGAAAAATAAAAAAGCACCTTAGGGTGCTTTTTTATCGCTTTAAAATAGTAATTTACTCAACAGAAGGTACTTCATACGTTGTTTAAAAAACACAACATCCAAGCGTGCTCAAATCCATTTTTTCCATCTAAAATAAATCAGTGGTCCAAATAAGAATACTAGGATAATCAGACTGACAACAACAAAGCTCGTCGTTCCTTGAGCAAAGGGCAGTACATCAGTGTTCATACCATAAATACTGGCCACCAACATCGGGGGAGCAAGCATGCTAGGTAAAATCGAGAATCGACGAATCGTATCATTCTGTTCAGTATTAATGAAACCCGAAGTGGTATCCAATAGGAATCGAACCTTCTGGAACAAGAATGCATCATGTTCTACTAATGAGCGAACATCCTCACTGAGTTCTCGAATATCAGCATCATAAATATGACTGCCTAAGGCACGAGGTCTTGCTAAGAAGGTCAGAACGCGGCGTAAGTCAATCAAACAGAGTTGTGCTTTACCCAACATATCTTCTTTTTGAGCAAGACGGGTAATCATATCATCGAGATCAAGAATTTGTTCACGGTGGCGAACATTCAATACTTCTGTAGAGTAGAGTTCTAGATCCTTGTGGATATCTTCTAAGATATCCGCAAGCTCATCGAGTTTAGCTTCGAGTAAACCCAAAAGTATCCAAGTCGGATCTTTATAGTCAATGTCGTAATCATTACGGCGAGCACGTGCTCGAAAGGCACGGAAAGCAACGAGCTTTTCACCACGTAAAGTAAATAGTCGATCTTTATGTAAAATAAATGCAACGGTTTGAACCGTTCCTAGCATATTGGATGACTCTTCAGGGTCACCATCGACTTGGTAGTTTTTATTTTTCGTTAAAAAATACGTACTGATATGTAAAATGCCATCATCATCACGGTAGAATCGTGCAGATGAAGAAATATCTTCTAATGATTTTAGTGTTGGAAGATTTTGTTTATAGGCATCTAAAACCCATTCTTGCTCATCTTGAGAGGGTGCAATTAAATCGATCCAAACCAATTCAGGGTGTAAATCAAACCCACCATTGATCGTTGCATCTTCTAGACTACCGCGCTCTGTGGCATAAAAGGCTTCAAGCATTTTATCTTTTCTCCCTTGCGCAGTTTGTGTGTGAACGATGGGTGTATTTTAGACAAGGATGCCATGAAAAAAAACTGATTCCATCATTAATTAGGTTAAAAAACACAGAACATATCATTTTAATTGTTGTTATAAAAACTTAAGGCTAATTTTAAATGAATTCTATTGCAATATTTTGTGGTTCAACATTAGGTTCCGATCCTGTTTATGCTGATGCAGCAAAGAAAACAGGGAAATATTTAGCGCAACAAGGCAAGAACTTGGTGTATGGTGGCGGTCGTTCAGGATTAATGGGGATTGTTGCGGATAGTGCATTAGAGGCTGGTGGAAAGGTCATTGGCGTGATTCCACAAGGATTGGTGGATCGTGAATTAGCACATCCAAATTTGACTGAACTTCACGTTGTTACCAGTATGCATGAGCGTAAAACGCTGATGGCAGATTTGTCGGATGGTTTTATTGCCTTACCGGGTGGTGCAGGAACAATTGAAGAAATTTTTGAACAATGGACATGGGCGCAACTCGGTATTCATCTTAAACCTTGCGCATTTTTAAACATTAACGGGTTTTATGATGTTCTATTACAATTCATTCAACATACGACAGATCAAGAGTTTACTCGAGCTCGCTTTACCAATGCATTAATCAATTCAACTTCAATCGAGGATATTGTGTCAAAATTCGAGTCTTATCAGGCACCACAACCGAAATGGGGTGTCCAAGATCGAGAAGATTTGGTGAAACTAGATACATGAGCAAAGTCATTACTGTCGCAGCAGCGATTATTTCCAATGAGGATCAGCAGTTGTTGTTGGTTCGAAAAAAGAATACCCAGTTTTTCATGCAAGTTGGTGGGAAGTTAGAGGAGAATGAGCCTTCTGAGGACACGATTCTGCGAGAAATTAAAGAAGAAATTGGCGCTGAGGCAGTAATAGATCAATATATAGGTCGTTTTGAAACCAAAGCTGCAAATGAAGCGGATCATCAGTTGATTAGTTATCTCTATCGAGTTCAGCTTAAACAAGAGCCTCATATTCATGCAGAAATTGCTGAAATGAAATGGATCGATTTAGATGATGATGCTACGCCTTTAGCACCGTTAACTCGAGAAATCGTGATTCCTTGGTGTAGGCAGCATTTTAATGCCAATTAAAACTTAAAGTGACTGTGTCAATATTCTGCGGCTGCAATGCATGCGATCTGAACGTTCTGACAGCCGAGCTTTTCTAGTGCATTGGCCAACGCATTGACTGAACTCCCTGTGGTCACGACATCGTCAATAATCAGGATATTTCTAAACTTTCCTTTTTCTGAACGTATTGGTTTGAATTGAGATTGAATATCCTCGATTCTTTCTACACGTGTTAAGCCTTTCTGTGAGTGTTGTGCTGAACGTTCAATTGGCTGCCAAATGGGTATTTGCAGTTTTTTGGAAAGCATTTTTCCGATGACCATCATTTGATTATAACCACGCTCTTTCAAGCGCTCGTTTGAAATAGGCATAGGTACAATCGCTTGAAAACGTTTCAGTTTAAGTTCTAGCAATGTGTGTGCTAGAAAAGTTTGATAATGAAGTTGTTGTTCATATTTGAATAAGTGAATAATGCGATCTATAGGAAAGCTATAGTCGAAACAAGCATAAATATTTCTTTCATGTCGATGAATGAGTGAAGGGCTTTTCCATGGGAGCATTGTCCAACAGTCATCACATAATCTGTGGGTTTGAGTTGGAGAGAATCCACATAATTGGCAAGCGCGTCGTGATAATAATGTGTGATAGAGGTTATGAATAGGGCTCAGCATCATGGCTCAAGTTATTTTTATTGTGAGTACCTATGATTATAGCTGAGCTCGTTGATTAAGGAACATATTAAACATACGCATATCTAGGTGCTTCTGGTAACCATCGTTTAAGAAGAGCATCCGCTTGATGTGGGTAATCTTTTAAAATTTGAGTCGCGACATAGTGCGCTTGAGTTAACAGATGGTCATCACGTTCCAATTTAGCCACGCGAAAGCCCATGTCTCCAGTTTGTTTCGTTCCTAACAGTTCGCCTGGGCCACGGATTTCCAAATCTTTTTCTGCTATTAAAAAGCCATCATTGGTTTCACGCATAATGCGTAAACGCTCTTGTCCATTCTGCGATAAAGGACTTTTATACAATAATGCGCAAAAACTTGCTTTAGCACCTCGACCCACACGCCCCCTTAATTGATGTAGTTGAGATAGACCCAGTCGCTCCGCATTTTCAATGACCATGATGGATGCATTTGGTACATCCACTCCAACTTCGATCACAGTTGTTGCGATCAGCAGTTGTAATTGATTGTCTTTGAACTGTTGCATGACAGCTTGTTTTTCATCAGCTTTCATTTTGCCATGAACCAAACCAATATTGAGGTGCGGAAAGCGTTCTTTAATCTCCTGATAAGTCGCTTCAGCAGCTTGGGCATCTAACGTCTCTGATTGTTCCACTAATGTACAGACCCAATAAGCCTGCTTACCTTCAGCGCAGTTTGTCGCAATACGCTGCAGGACCTCTTCACGACGATCGAGTGGAATAGTGACTGTTTGGATTGGGGTACGCCCTGGGGGTAACTCATCAATCACAGAAGTATCTAAATCTCCGTACGCTGACATTGCTAACGTACGTGGGATAGGGGTGGCGGTCATTACTAACTGATGTGGTGTCGTATCCTGTGCCCCTTTATTTCGTAATGCTAGACGCTGGTCAACTCCAAACCGATGCTGTTCATCAATGATGACAAGACCCAATTTATGAAACTGGACGTTATCCTGAAATAGTGCATGAGTGCCGACGACCAATTGGGCAGAGCCTTCTCTAATCTGCTGTTCTGCAGCAGCGCGTGCTTTCCCTTTTTGTTTGCCTGATAACCAAGAAACTTGGATGCTGAGTGGTTCGAACCATTTTTTAAAATTTAAATAATGTTGTTCTGCGAGGATTTCAGTCGGTGCCATAAGAGCAACTTGCCATCCCTCTTCGAGTGGATGACATGCCGCAATGCCTGCTACTAGGGTTTTGCCTGCGCCTACATCACCTTGCACCAGTCTGAGCATCGGTTTGTTTTGTTTAAGATCTTTCACAATTTCATTTGAAACACGTTTTTGAGCATTCGTCATTTCAAAGGGAAGTGTGGAGAGAAGTTGTTTGGCAAATGTTCGACTGGCTGAAAATGCAGGTGCGGAGATCTGTTGAATGTATGCACGACGAGTCAACAAACTAATTTGATGACTGACTAATTCTTCAAAGATGAGACGTTGCTGCGCAGGATGCTGCCCTTCAGCCAGTTGCAACATATTGGCATCGGTGGGAGGGTGATGAATATATTCTAGTGCTTCTTTTAAAGCATACCCATTGGTAAATTTTGCAGGAATCAGTTCTGGTAAATCATGGGCATGTTGTGCTAAAGCTTGTTTAATATATTCGCGCAGTTTAGGTTGAGTGAGTCCTTCCGTTGATGGGTAAATTGCGGTTAGCTGCGTTTTTGGAAGTGGGGTATGCTCCGTAATCAATTGAATTTCTGGGTGATACATTTCTAGGCCACGAGCGCCTACTCGGACTTCACCAAACACTCTTAAACGATTTCCAGGCTTTGCGCGATCCATCAATGCTTTATAAATATGATAAAAACGTAAGGTGACTTTTCCAAAATCATCTTGTAATAATATTGCCATGGATTTGCGTTTACCGGGCGGCATATCCATTGATGCGACAGTGCCTTCAAGTAAATAGCTTCGACCTACTTGAAGTTGATTCATGGGCACAATAGTACTGCGATCTTCATAATCTCGAGGCAGATGAAACAAAAGATCATCCGTATTCCAGATATTTAATTTTTCGAGTAAAGCGGCAGCGGCGTTTCCTACACCTTGCAACTGATGGACTGCAGTCATGTCCCCTCAACTTTGCTTAAATTGACTTTATAACACTAGAGAATAGGTCTTACATGCATATTCTATTTATCGGTTATGGTAAAACATCCCAACATGTTGCTAAACAATTATTTCAACAAAGACATCAAATTACCACAGTCAGTTTAAGCAGGAAAGATCAAGCAGGTGCTATGCATCTTCAACAAGATATACACCAACTTGATTTATCGACATTGTCGCCTATTGATGCAGTATACGTGTTGATTGCACCCAAAGACCCATCACTAGACGGGTATAAAGCTGCTTTCATAGATGCGATTCCACATATGAGAAATCAGCTGGCATTGCATCCCATCCAAAAGATTATTGTTGTCTCATCAACACGCGTTTACGGACAAGATCAAGGGGAGGAGATTGATGACCAAACAGAGATCAATCCGAAAGATGAGAAAGCATTAGTGTTAGCCACAATGGAGAAACTTTGGCAAGACGCCTTCCCACAGCAATGTATCATTGTGAGACCCACTGGTATTTATGGCGTATCCGTGAAGAGAATGATGCAGCTTGCTCAAAATACAATGACCTATCCCAATGTGCATTGGTCGAATCGAATTCATATCGAAGATTTAGCGGGTTTTCTTGTCCATTTACTTCACGTGGAACATCCAGAAAAAACTTATATTTGTAGTAATAATCAACCCATTCCATTACATGAAATTATTCTGTGGTTCCAAAAGCAGTTAAACATCCTTCCATTAAAATTATTGAGTGAGGCACAGCATGGAAAGAAAATTTATGCCTCTCGAATGTTAAGCACTGGTTTTAAATTGAAACATAATCAATTTTTTAAGGATTATCGAGAACTCATTTAGGCATAAAAAAACCCTCGCTGGGGAGGGTTTTAGATACTATTTTTTCTTGCGTTTTAAGCGTTTTTTGGCTTGTTGATCAGCAACTGCATCCAAAGCTTCTTTGAGCTCTTCATCGTTAAATGAAGTGATATGTTGCAACATTTGTAAGGTTACATCATCTAGTACCAAGTTGGCATATTGAGCAACCTCTTTGAATTGTGCATCAAAGACTATTGCGCCTTCTTCGTTATTACTGATATAGCCTTGTTGAGTCAGAACTTTGATAAAACTTTGGAAGAGCGCTTTATCAAAGAATTCAGGTGAGTTGAACTCATAAAGTACAGATAAACGCTGACCTAATAGATGGCTTAAATCTTCGACCTGCTTGGTCGTAATATTTCCAGAGCCACGTTGAGTAATTAGGGCAAGTGTCATGTAGTAGCGTTCAATACTTTGCTTCACTGGAGCAGCAAGCACGACTAACTGATTGTGTTGTTCAGAGTTAGGTGCAGGGCTACATAAATTTCCATGTTCATCAATCGTAATCAACTGTGCTTCTACCAGACCTTGAACATAGTTACAGATCTGTTCTTTAAGCTCATCCGTATTCCACTTAAGGAAAAGTTCAGCTTTCAAGAATGGATAAAGTGTACGAATGACATTAATCAAATCGCCCTGTGAAATTTTACCATTGTGCTCGACCATCGCAGCAATCAGTGATGGCAAGACATAAGCATGCAAAATATTATTGCGGAAATATGTCAGTAATACTGCTTGACCATCTTCAATCGCAATGATGTCGCCAAGGACATGTTTTACACGCTTAATCAACTTGAGTTTTAAACCATAAGCAATGATTTCTTTACCAGACAGTGGTGTGATTTGAACTCGATGATCATAAGGTAAAGCTGTTAGAAGATTGCGATAGGTATCTAACTGTTTAATACAAATCTCTTCATCAAGCGTGTGCTTGGAAGTCGATAGAAGAATAAGTGACAATAACGAAACTGGGTTGATAACAGCAGCACGGTTAATATTTTCAAGAATTGCATTTGCTGAGGTGTTGACTGCATCAGAAACTTCTTGAGGAATCGGGTCATCATTCTTCTCAATTTTGATATGTTCAGCACCATGCTGTTTCAAAATCTCATCAAGGAAGACGGGTTCACCAAAGTTTACGTGTACTTTACCGAAGATGCGTTCAATCTTTCTTAAGGTTTGTAAAATACCAAAGATAGATTCGGCCTCTTTAGGCTTACCATTCATTTCACCGACGTAAGTTGCACCTTCCATCAGGCGTTCATAACCAAAATAGGTCGGGACAAATACAATAGGTTTAGCACGACCACGCAAATGACTATGCACAGTCATTGCCAACATACCTGTTTTCGGCGGTAATAAACGTCCAGTACGTGAACGTCCACCTTCAATAAAGTATTCTAATGGCGTGTTGCGCGATAGGATACTGTATAGATATTCTTTGAATACAGTGGTGTATAACGCATTTCCACGGAAGGTTCGACGTATAAAGAATGCACCGCCACCACGTAAAAGCTGTCCAACGAATGGCATATTCAGGTTATCACCTGCAGCAATGTACGGTACCATCATCCCACGCTTATAAATCACATAAGAGAGTAATAGGTAGTCAATATGGCTACGATGACAAGGTGTATAAATAATTTCGTAGTCTTTCGCTAATTCACGAACTGTATTGAAATTATGTACTTCTACGCCGTCATAGAGTTGAGTCCAAAGACGCGTCAGGGCTTGTTCTGCAAAACGTACGGTTGCATGAGAATAGTCTGATGCAATTTCATTCACGTAGCCGATCGCACGGCGCTCAGCTTCAATCAAACTGATTTTAGAGCGAATACTTTCTTTGCGAATTCCGTCCTGAACATCTTGAGATTTAATCAATGATTGCATCACGTTTCGACGATCTGACAAATCTGGACCTAATACAACTTCACGCTGACGATCTAGATAATCATTGAGTTGATTGACGATATATGTTGCAGGAGACAAGTTTGGATGTGTTACACGTGCGTAATCTACCAATTCGCGCAGTGATTTTGGTTCATGAAATTCAAGAAAAGATTGGCGACCATGTAAACCAATATTCATCAGTTGTTTAACAGTACTTGGCGTTGCCCAAGTGTCCGTAAATAGCAATTTAAATAATGAATCTTCTTTGTCCGGTGAGCGGCCCCACAATACAGTCACAGGTATAAGTTCAATGTCAGTATCTGGATGCTTATCCAATATCTCGATCAATCTGAGGAGACGAGGTGGAAATGCATGGGGTGGCGGATTAAGTAAGTTTGTTTCATCTTGGTGTTGTAAAAATAATACAGCAGCTTTCTCTTTATGGTCCCCGATCATGAGTGGGTCAAGTGCTGGCGCGAGATTTAATCGACGAGTTTCGCCGTCAACCACTAACGCATTACTACGCGAGTAATTTTGTAATACATAGCACACCACTTTTTTGTGAGTCGTATTATTTTCAGTGGGTGGTGTTGAAGGTTGGGTTTCAGTAGGAACCTCTCCAAGAACATGCGGTGTTACTACGAGGTCAAGCAACTTACTGGAAAGTCGACGATACATTTGACCAAAGCCATTCTTGGACATACATACTCCTAGCCAAAGACGAATTTCGCATGACGCGAATGAAGGCAATTATTTTCTTAAATCTGTGATCAAAACAATATGTCATTTTCTAACAAAATGCACAGAATTTGGATGAATTTTCGTTAATAATCGTATTTTTAGCCAAAATATCAAATTTGTTTTATGACAATATAGTCAAGCAAAGTTTAGTTGTTTACTCGGAAATTATGGCAATATAAAGATTGAGTCATTAAATTGGAAAATCTGTTTAAATTCAACAGGCCCAATTTAATGTCGTAGCAATGAAATATATAGGTCCGATATGAATCAGCTCACGCAAGAACTCGTAGATTTACTCACGCTAGAAAGACTTGAAGAAAACATTTTTAGAGGCAAAAGCCAAAATTTGGTTGGCAAACGTGTCTTTGGTGGGCAAGTTCTAGGTCAAGCGTTACGTGCTGCTTCATATACAACTGATCGCCCTGCACACTCATTGCATGCATATTTCTTATTTGGTGGGGATGTTAATGCACCCATTATTTATGAAGTAGATCGAATCCGAGATGGGCGTAGTTTCGTGAGTCGCCAAGTTCGTGCGATTCAACATGGCAAGACGATATTCATGTGTATGGTATCTTTTGCAGACCAAGAAGAGGGTCTCAATTATCAAGTTGCTGAACCAGAATACCCGCCAGTAGATGGGCTAAAATCTGAAGCTGAACTCAAGAAAATGATTGTCGATTTCGTACCAGAGAATGTGCGTGCCAGCTTTATGCGTGATCGTCATGTTGAAATTAAGCCTGTAATGCCAGTCAATCCATTCCAACCACAACCTGAAGCGCCGTCTTACGCGCACTATATTCGTACACACGATCGTTTGGCTGATGATGTAGATGAAAATGCATTACATCAGGCGATCGCTGCTTTTTATTCAGACTTTACTTTGATGACAACTGCACTACGACCACACGGACTCAGTTATATTTCACCGAGTTTACAATGTGCCAGCATTGACCATACCATGTACTTTCATAAACCATTTCGTGTAGATGATTGGATGCTCTATGACATGGAAGCAACGATTAGTGCAAGTTCTAGAGGATTGAACTTTGGACGAATGTGGCAAAATGGCCAATTGGTCTGTAGTACAGTACAAGAAGGTCTAATTCGAATTCGTGAAATCGAAACGCAATAAGATAATTGATCTATGCTTCAAGCCAAATCTTCAGATTTGGCTTTTTTACTTCATATTTGTATTTATAAATTATTCGTTTCGGTTGCAAAGCTAACAAGAAAAAATGATCGATTCTTGAAGTCGCTCATGGCATAGTGCGACTAATAAATCAAAATGAAAAGCACAGGACATGAGTCTAAATACGCAAATTTTAATTGCTGCAATTCTAGGTGTGGCTTTTGGCTTCTTGTTAAATGTATTCCCTGATACAGCATTTTTTAACGGAAGTTTATATGGCTTAGGGATTGCCAGTAGTATTTTTATTGGTCTACTTAAACTATTACTGATTCCTCTCATTTTTAGTTCTATTGTTGTCGGAGTTTCCAATCTACAGACTGGTGGCCAACTTGGTAGAACTTGGAAAATTACCCTCGCTTGTTGTGTCACAACCACAACTTTGGCACTGATTTTGGGGCTTGCGTGTGCGCATCTTTTCGAGGTCGGGAAGGGTGTAGACATCACCATTTTTCAAGAGACCATGAATCAGCATCAGACGCCTGATACTTTGACGCCCTCGAGTTTTTTTACCAACTTTATCCAAAATACACTAATAAACCCGTTTAAAGCATTTGCTGAAGGTAATGTGTTAGCCGTTGTCGTTTTTGCACTTTTAATTGGGGTGGCTCTCGTTAAAGGTGGTGAAAAATTTAAAACAGTGAAAGCGTTGAGTCAGCAATTTTTTGAAATCATGATGTTGATGATTGGTTGGGTGATGAAGCTCGCACCAATAGGGATTTTTGCGTTACTGGCAAAGTTAATCGCGACGGAGGACCTATCCGTTCTGAGTCGATTAGCAGAATTCGCAGCAGTAGTCACGGGAACGACCATCTTTCATGGTCTTGTTGTTTTGCCTTTGTTGCTCTGGATTTTCGGGAGAATGAATCCAATTACATTTTTTAAGGGAACACGAGCAGCCTTGATTACGGCGTTTGCTACCAGCTCAAGTTCCGCAACCATGCCGCTATCAATGAAGTGTGCTCAGGAAAATTTAGGAGTAAGACCCCAGACTGCAGGATTTGTGATCCCTCTCGGGACACAGTTGAATATGGATGGGACGGCATTATATGAGGCTGCGGCGGCGCTGTTTATTGCGAATTTAATGGGGCTTGACTTAACGTTAGGACAACAATTGATTGTGTGTGCGACAGCAATGATTGCATCTTTAGGGGCACCAGGTATACCTAGCGCAGGTATGGTTACCATGATTATGGTTTTACAATCAGTTGGACTTCCAGCAGAAGCAATCGCGATATTATTGCCGATTGACCGTTTGTTAGATACTGTCAGAACAGTGGTTAATGTGCAGGGGGATATGATGATTAGTGTTGTTGTAGATCGTTACACGAATCCTGATCATGAACCCATTGAAAAAAATACAGCTTAAAAGATTAGATCAGATATAAAAAAGCAGGGATCACCCTGCTTTTTTATTAAATACATTATGCAACTTTCAGTGCTGCGCGTTCTGCTGCTGGTGATTGATTTAGATAGTTAATCGCATCTTCAGTTTTTGCTTCATGAACAGGGTCATACCAAGGCATTAAATAGCCGAGTTGTTGAGAAACAAGCCAGAATGGGTGAGGTAGTAAACCATTGTCTTTTTGGGCAATTCGTGCCCATTCACGCCAAATCCAAGGTTTGTAAACAGCTGGTTTAATTGATTTAAAGCGAGGGTCTTGACCCATAATATGAGCAGCCCCATCAACCCATAAACCTAATACAGCAGCAATCACAACTACACTTTGATAATAGCGAGAAATATAACCACCGCCGAGATGACGATATAAGTCAAATGCAACGGTACGGTGTTCAATTTCTTCAGCTCCATGCCATTTTACGAGATCGAGCATATTGGCATCAGCGCCCAATTCACCCCATTTTTTGTTGTACAAGGCATATTTGCCGAGGACACAAGTCATATGTTCAACAGTAGCAATAATACCTAATCTGAATAAATCCCACTGATGATCTAAGGCTTTTGGGATGTTTAGACCTAAAGGTTTATCCGCTAAAAGTTTTCCAAAAAGAAAGTCCATGATATCGAGGTTACGTTGAATATCGATATGACGTGCGCTGAGATATTCTTTATTTGCTGAATTATGTGCTTGAGCGTGCATTGCTTCTTGGCGAATAAAAGCTTTCACATCTTCTGCAAGTTTTTCATCAGTAATTTTCGGCAAAACTTTGTTGTACAGACGACAAAACCAAAATTCGCCTGCTGGTAAGATGTTATTAATTTCATTGATAAAATAACTAACGAAAGGCTGATTTGGAACCCAATCTACTGGTGTATCCGCCCACTCAAATTTAACTTTACGAGGTTTGATGTGATACTCAATAGAAGATCCAATCTTACTATTTCTTAATCGAGACAATAATTTCATCACACTTTCCTGAATTTTTGTTGTGATTATCATTTTTCAGTATAAAAAAATGCCCTCAAATAACCTTAGCATTTGAGGACATTGATATATCAATTAGTGAATGTAATGATTTAACCATTCGGTAGGGTAGATACTATTCGGCTTTGTTGGATTTTAGTTCGGTTGTTTCGCTTGGTGATTCATCATCTTCTTGAATAACATGATCAAAATCTTCATCGATGTCTGATTCACTTACTTCAGGAATTGCACTTAGATCAAATCCGTTAGGCTGCTCAAGCGTAAAATTTAAACGACCAGCAATAACGCTTGCGAGTTCTTCAAGACCATGCTTATTGAGGGATGAGAACAATTGGATAGAGAAGTTAAGCTTCATTTTCTTTAATTGAGCTTTGACTTCTTGCAATGCTTTGGAAGCTGGACCACGATTTAACTTATCTGATTTTGTTAATAAAACATGGACAAATAATTTACGTGAATAAGCCCATTCTAACATCATAACATCGAAATGTTGTAAAGGGTGTCGTATGTCCATTAACAGTACAAGCCCTTGTAAACTTTCACGATGAATGAGGTAGTTTTCAAGCTCTTTTTGCCAAACGATTTTCATGCTTTCAGGTACAGCAGCATAGCCATATCCAGGAAGGTCAACTAATCTTTGTTCGGCATTGCCCATGCTAAAAAAGTTAATCATTTGTGTGCGACCAGGTTTTTTAGACGCACGTGCAAGTTGTTTTTGATTGGTTAATGCATTAATCGCACTCGATTTACCAGCATTCGAGCGACCTGCAAAAGCAATCTCATAACCTGTGTCTTCTACACATAAATTCAGTTTTGGTGCACTCATTAAGAATTCGGCTTTGCGCAACCAGTTGAGCGCTTGAACCGAATATTCAGTAATCGCTGGATCGGCTTTTTTCTCATAGCTGATCTTTTGCTTTGGGGCATTTGACGCCTTACTGTTTTTCGACTTTCCTCTGCTGTGATGCATAGCTCAACTTCAATAACTCAATTTACAATCAGCTATTATAAAGGAAGTCGCGCATGCAAGCGAATACTCAATCGAATTGAGTCAATCTATGGTGTAACTTGAATGAAAGGAATGGGTGAATCTGAATTGAATTTTGTACCTGAGGTGGGTATAACATCCTTCAGTTTAAATTGATCTAAATGCTGATAAAACTGTTTGACTGCATGATCTAAAATGCCTTTTAAGCCACAGTCACTTCTTAATACGCATGGTGGGTTATGACACTCTACAATTTGCTGATCGCCTTGAAGTGTTCTCACTAAAGTCCCTAATGAGATATTCAGAGTTTGAGGGGCTAGACGTATACCGCCACCTTTGCCTCGAGTGGTCATTAGCCAATTTTGTTTTGCCATAAAGTGAACGATTTTCATGGCGTGGTTTTCTGAGACCTGCAATTGGTTTGCCAGTTCTGCAATGGTATAAGGCAAGTCACGAGGTTGTGCGACATACATCAATATACGCAGGGCATAGTCGGTAAATTTATTCAGTTGCATAGATCGTCATAAAAGATAGCTTATTTCTATCTTAACATTGAAAGCCCAGTGAACGGAGCTTTCAATGATCTCTTAAAATCTTATTTAGGTTAAAGATTTAGATGAATTAATTTTTTAGTGGTGCAGACACCTCAACCACATCACCTACTTGATAGTGGTTTAATAAGATATTTGCCACAGAATATTCAGTTGCTTCATCTACCGCTTTTACTGTGATTTGATACTGGTCAGCTTGTGCAGCATCAAAGCTAAATTGTTGTGGTTGGCGCATCTCTTGCCCCGGTACTTGGACTCGTACCGAAATATATTCACCTGCTTCAGCCGTCGCAATGGTTTGACCGTCCTTGGCAGCTAAAGTTAAGGTTTTGGCGTTAGCTTCAGCTTCAATCGCTGTAATTTTAAATTCACGCCAGCCAGCCCAACCGCCATTTTGTGCAGTCAAAGCTTCATATTTTGATTTTTCGACACCAATTAAAATGTCTGCCAATTGCATATACGCGGCTTTCCAAGCAGCAATCAGATCAGAGTCCATTGGCACATCTAATACTTCGCTGATTGAATGCAGAAGGTTTTCACCCACAATCGAGTATTGATCCGCTTGAATGTCTAAACTTACGTGTTTAGTGGTAATTCGCTCAATCGCTTTTGCCAAAACTGTAGGATTTTCAATATTTTCAGCATATGCCAAAACAGCAGCAGCTAAAGCACGTGGCTGACGACCAGTACTTTGATGATCCATGTTAAATGTATTTTTTAACTCGGGGTTGTTGTTCAGCATGCGATTATAGAAATAGGTTGTAAGGGCAACACCATTCTCACGCAGGACGGGAACAGTCGCTTTTACAAGTTCAATATGTTGTGGCGTCATGAGCTTCAACTTTAGTTTTATTAAAAGATATATTTAAAATACATCTTTTAGGGTCGAGCTGCAATATGACTTGCATAGAAAACCTTAAAATAATTATGGGATATTAAAATATCCCATAATGAAGTTAAAAATGATGGGTAAAGGGAGGGCTATTTTTTTCCAAATAATGAGCCCAGTAGACCGCGGACGATTTTTTGCCCAGTGCTTCCGCCGAGGCTTCGTGCAGCACTTTTAGCAAACGTACCGACAATATCTTGGGTGAGTTTTTCGCGTTGTTTGGCTGCACGTTCTGCTTCTTTTTGTTGTTCACGGGCAAGGCGTTCTTGTTCTTTGGCTTGCTGTTTTGCGAAAGCTTCTTGCTCTTTAGCAATTTGCTTCGCGTAGGCCTCTTGTTCCTTAGCTTGTTGTTTTGCTAACGCTTCTTGTTCGGCTTGTTGTTGACGCTGAACTACTTTGTTTTGCAGCATTTCAAAAGCACTTTCTCGATCAAGTACTTGCTCATAAACACCTGCAACCACACTGTTTGTCATGAGCGTCTTACGCTCTTCAAGCGTGATAGGTGTAAAAGATGAATATGGGGGCATAACCCAACCGCGTTCAACTATTTGTGGCGTACCTTGCTCATCTAGACAGCTAATCAGCGCTTCACCAACTGCCAGCTCCGTAATAGCATCTTGTACTTTGAATGCAGGATTTGCTCTAAAAGTATCAGCTGCAGTTTTTACTGCTTTTTGATCTTTTGGTGTGAAGGCTCGAAGTGCATGCTGAACACGGTTGCCCAGTTGTCCTAAAACACTTTCAGGTAAATCCAGAGGATTTTGGGTGACAAAATAAATACCTACTCCCTTAGAGCGGATTAAGCGTACCACTTGTTCGATCTTTTCTTGCAAAGCAGGGCTGGCATTGTCAAACAGTAAATGAGCTTCATCGAAGAAAAATACCAATTTCGGTTTATCCATATCGCCGACTTCAGGTAATTGTTCAAACAGTTCGGAAAGCATCCAGAGTAAGAAAGTCGCATAAAGCTTTGGTGTGTTCATTAATTTGTCGGCAGCGAGCAAATTAATATTGCCGTGTCCTTGTGTATCGGTTTGGATAAAATCCATGAGGTCTAATGCAGGCTCACCAAAAAATTGATCACCGCCTTGATCGGCCAGTGCTAGCAAATTACGTTGGATTGCACCCAAGCTGGCAGGAGAAAGATTGCCGTATTCTGCTTTAAAGTCAGCTGCATGCTCAGTCACATAAGTGATCATCGCCTTGAGGTCTTTAAAGTCGATCAGTAATAAACCTTGATCATCCGCGATGCGGAAAATCGCAGAAAGCACACCTTCTTGGGTGTCATTCAAATTCAGCATTCGGGCTAAAAGCAATGGACCAATTTCTGATACTGTAGTCCGAATCGGATGACCTTGTTCGCCAAATAAATCCCAAAAAACCACAGGTGATGCGCTAAATGGGATTGATTCAATATTGAGGCTCTTGATGCGTTCATCAAATTTTGAATTATTTTCACCTGCTTTGGCAAGGCTAGAGACATCACCTTTTGCATCGGCTAAAAATACCGGCACACCAATACGAGAAAAGCTCTCTGCCAAGACCTTTAAAGTGACTGTTTTTCCTGTTCCTGTTGCGCCGGCAATCAAGCCATGTCGGTTTGCCAGTTGCGAATGTAAAACAATCTCTTGGGATGTATCTGAGGTTTTTTTTGCGATGACAATTGGTGTGCTCATAATTATTCCTTTTTATTCGATCTTTTGTTGTTGCATTATTTTGAGTGCTTGTTGAATATCTTCTATCAAATCGTGAGGATGTTCCAGTCCTATACAAAAACGAACCAATATTCCTTCTTGTAAATGTGTATGTGCAAGCTCACGCATTTGATCAATTTGATAGAGCATTACTAAACTCACTGGGCCACCCCAGCTAAAACCTAATTTAAACAGGTTAAGCGCATCACAAAAATTGCGTATATCTTGAAGATTATATTTTTTATCAAAAATTACACTGATCAAACCTGCGCTCAATTCTGATAGGCAAACTTCTTTCCAAAAAGTATGACCTGCAGATTTTGGATTGGCAGGGTGCAATACTTGTGCAAACTCATTTTGCTGTAGAAGCCAGCTTAATAAAGTTAGCGCTGATTTAGATTGGTGCGTATAACGGAGTTCCATTGAAGATAGGCTGCGCTGAATCTGTGCGGTGTCATCGCCTGATATAGAAATCCCTTGAATTGCATGCATGCGAAATAGCTTGTGGTATAAATCCTTGTTTTTTGTTACGACACTCCCCATGAGAATGTCACCACCACCGCTTGGATATTTGGTGAGTGCATGGACGGTAATATCGACTGCTAAGTGTTCTGTACCAAAATCAAAAGCATTAAAAGCTAGACCCGCTCCCCAAGTATTATCAAGTGCGGTAAGGATCTTATGCGTTTGAGCTTTTTTGACCAGATTCGTTAAATCTGGAAATTCGAGTGTTACAGATCCTGCAGCCTCTAACCAAATTAACTTAGCTTTATCACTGGGTTTAAAGCTCTCAACATCAATTGGGTTATAGACCTTAACGGCAATCCCATAACGTGATTCTAGGTTTCGCAAATGCTCCATATTTGGACCGTAAATATTGTCCGCGACCCAAACTTCATCACCATGTGCTAAAAAACAAGAATTCACCAAGTTGATTGCAGAGAGTCCGCTTGGTGCAAGTAGACAGTATTCTCCGCCTTCTAATTGTGCAATATTGTCGCCTAGCGTAAACGTGGTAGGGGTGCCATGCGTTCCGTAACTATAGTCATAAGCATCGGTCCAATGGCGATTGAAAAGAGCATCGGTATTTTCAAAAATGATCGTTGATGCACGATAAATAGGGGGTTGAATACTATTTAAAAGTTGAGGTGCTTTTCTAGGGCTATGTATGAGTTGAGTTTGCGTATTTATTTTCACAATTTACCTGTATAAACCGTCATTTTATAACTAACAAAACATACTACTAAAAAACTGCATAGCTGTGCTTTGTTTAAAATTATTTAACAACCTATAGGTTGGCTTCATTTTTGCAACTGCTAGTGCAATATAAGAAAAGTTCGGGTTGGAAAATGAAGCCATTAAAAGTGCATTACTTTCAGCATATTGCTGGTGAAGGGTTCGGAAGTTGTTATGAATATTTAAAATCAATTGGAGCACAAATTAGTGCTACGGAGTTTTTTGCATTACCTGTTGAGATGGCATTAGAAATCGAGGCGTTACCAGCAATTGAAGATATTGATTTACTCATCATCATGGGTGGAGCAATGAGTGTAAATGATGAGGCAAATTATCCATGGCTAAAAATAGAAAAAAGATGGATCCGTCGATATTTATCACTGGGCAAGCCTGCAATTGGTTTGTGTCTCGGAGGTCAGCTTATAGCCAATGCTTTGGGAGCAAGTGTACGTTTAAATGAACAACAAGAGTTAGGTTGGACTAATGTCTTCAGAACTCAACATGGTTTATCAGATTACTTTGAAATACCTAAAGAATTGGAAATAATGCAATGGCACAGTGAAACTTTTGAGATTCCTAAAGGAGGCGTCAGACTGGCTGAAAATAATGTGTGTGCAAACCAAATGTACCAAATTGGAAAGAATGTGCTGGGTTTTCAGTTTCATCCAGAAATAACGCCGAAAGTTTTACAAATGTATATTGAGAATGAAGAGCATGAGAAGGTATTTTCTGGCGCTTATGTACAATCTTTAGATACCTTAAAACAAACAAAAAAAACGAGGTTCCAAAAAGGGAATGAATTGCTGATCGATGCAATTAATTATGTATTGGGGTTCGGGCAGGGTGTACAAAAGAAAGCCGCCAACGCTTAACCGTAAATTGAGAAAAAATGATAAATAGGTTTGCTTAACAGTTAAACAATCGTTATAATGGGCGACCCTTTGATATTAAGGGCTAAACAACGTTGATTGTTGTTTAGATCGTTACAGTCGTGGCATCGATCACGACCTTAGTGATTTTCACTGCCTCTGACACTTGCCTTGTTTTCGGACAGGGGGAGATGCGTCATGGGTGATTCTTTATATATTTGGCTTGGAGTTTACTGGTATGTCTAACCAGAGAATCCGTATCCGTTTGAAGTCTTTTGATCACCGTTTAATTGATCAATCTTCTCAAGAGATCGTAGAAACAGCAAAACGTACTGGCGCACAAGTTTGTGGTCCAATCCCGATGCCAACTCGCATCGAGCGTTTTAACGTTCTAACTTCACCGCACGTTAACAAAGACGCGCGTGATCAGTATGAAATCCGCACTTACAAGCGTTTGATCGACATCGTTCAACCTACAGACAAAACTGTAGATGCATTGATGAAATTAGATCTTGCAGCTGGTGTAGACGTTCAGATCGCATTGGGTTAAGGCTTTCGGTTAATTAACACTCTAAGTTAATTAAGCCGCTTTTTTAGAGGTTTATGCACATGGCTATTGGTTTAGTCGGTCGCAAGTGCGGTATGACACGTATCTTTACAGATGCTGGTGTTTCTGTACCTGTTACAGTGATTGAGGTTGATCCTAACCGCATCACTCAAATCAAAACGCTTGAAACTGATGGTTATCAAGCGATTCAAATCACTACTGGTGAACGTCGCGAATCTCGCGTTACTAATGCTCAGAAAGGTCACTTCGCTAAAGCGGGTGTTGCTGCTGGTCGTTTAGTTCAAGAGTTCCGTGTTACAGAAGCTGATCTTGAAGGTCGTGAAGTTGGTGGAACTATCGGTGTAGATTTGTTCACAGTGGGTCAAATCGTTGACGTAACTGGTCAGTCTAAAGGTAAAGGTTTCCAAGGTGGTGTTAAGCGTTGGAACTTCCGTACTCAAGACGCTACTCACGGTAACTCTGTTTCTCACCGTGTTCTAGGTTCTACAGGTCAAAACCAGACTCCTGGTCGCGTATTCAAAGGCAAAAAAATGGCTGGCCATTTAGGTGCTGAACGCGTAACTACACAGGGTCTTGAAATCGTTGCTATCGATACAGAGCGTTCAGTTCTTGTAGTTAAAGGCGCGGTTCCTGGTGCTACCGGTGGTGACGTAACTGTTCGTCCTACTATCAAGGCTTGAGGGGAAATAACGTGAATTTAAATACTGTTTCCGGCTCTGCTGTTGAATTATCAGAAGTTGCGTTCGGTCGTGAATTCAATGAAGCTCTTGTACACCAAGTTGTTACAGCTTATTTAGCTGGTGGTCGTCAAGGTTCAAAAGCTCAGAAATCACGTGCAGACGTTTCTGGCGGTGGTAAAAAACCATTCCGTCAAAAAGGTACTGGTCGCGCTCGTGCTGGTTCTATTCGTAGCCCAATCTGGGTTGGCGGTGGTAAAACTTTTGCTGCTCGTCCACAAGACTGGTCTCAAAAAGTAAACCGTAAAATGTATCGCGGTGCTATGCAATGCATCCTAGCTGAACTTGTTCGTCAAGATCGCTTAGTTTTAGTTGAAGAGTTTGCTGTAGCTGCTCCAAAAACTAAAGAATTGCTTGCAAAACTTAACGACTTGAATGCTACTCGTGCATTAATCGTTACTGATGCTGTTGATGAGAACTTGTATCTAGCTGCTCGTAACCTTCCACACGTTGATGTGGTTGATGCTGCTGCTATCGATCCTGTTAGCTTGATCGCGTTCGATAAAGTTGTTATGTCTGTAGCTGCTGCTAAGAAAATTGAGGTAGAACTCGGATGAACAACGAACGTATCTATCAAGTCCTAAAAGGACCTGTATTCTCAGAAAAAGCACAAGTTTTAGGTGAAACTGCTGGTGTTCAAGTGTTTAAAGTTGCTATCGATGCAAACAAACTTGAAATCAAAAAAGCAGTTGAACAATTATTTGGTGTAGAAGTTGTTAAAGTTAACACGACTATCACTAAAGGTAAGACTAAACGCTTTGGTAAAACTATCGGACGTCGTTCTGATGTTAAAAAAGCATACGTCACCCTGAAAGCTGGCCAAGATGTAGAAATGGCTGACTTGGGCGATACCGCTGAAAGCACAGCGGAATAAGGACGAGAATTATGCCTATTCAAAAATGTAAGCCAACGTCTCCAGGACGTCGCTTTGTAGAGAAAGTCGTTCACGACCATCTTCACAAAGGTGCGCCTTATGCTCCGTTGGTAGAAGCTAAAAAACGTACTGGTGGTCGTAATAACAACGGTCACATTACTACACGTCACGTTGGTGGTGGTCACAAGCAACATTACCGTATTGTTGACTTTAAACGTAACAAAGATGGCATTCCTGCGACTGTAGAGCGTATCGAATACGATCCTAACCGTACTGCACACATTGCATTAGTTTTGTATGCTGATGGTGAGCGTCGTTATATCATTGCGCCTAAAGGTCTACGTGCTGGTGATAAAGTTCAATCTGGTAACGATGCTCCAATTCGTCCAGGTAACTGCTTACCACTTCGTAACATGCCTATCGGTTCTACTCTTCACAATATCGAGCTTAAAATCGGTAAAGGCGCTCAATTAGTGCGTTCTGCTGGTGCTTCTGCTCAGTTATTGGGTCGTGACGGTTCTTACGCAATTATTCGTCTACGTTCTGGCGAAATGCGTAAAGTACACGTTGAATGTCGCGCAGTTCTTGGTGAAGTTTCTAACCAAGAAAGCAACTTACGTTCACTAGGTAAAGCTGGTGCTTCACGCTGGCGTGGTGTTCGTCCTACCGTTCGTGGTATGGCGATGAACCCGGTAGATCACCCACATGGTGGTGGTGAAGGGCGTAACAAAGGTATTCAACCTGTAAGCCCATGGGGTCAAAAAGCTAAAGGGTACAAGACACGTACCAATAAGCGTACGACTAAGATGATCATTCGCGACCGTCGCGTTAAGTAACAAGTAAAGGAATCTGACAATGCCTCGTTCTCTGAAAAAAGGCCCATTCGTCGATGCGCACTTGTTCGCTAAGGTTGAAGCGGCTATCGCGGCTAATAACCGTAAGCCGATCAAAACTTGGTCGCGTCGTTCGATGATCCTCCCGGATTTTGTTGGTTTAACAATTTCTGTACACAATGGTCGTAACCATGTTCCGGTAATCGTATCTGAACATATGGTTGGTCACAAGCTTGGTGAATTTGCACCGACTCGTACTTACCGTGGTCACGGTGTTGACAAGAAATCTAAACGTTAATAGGTGCTATGATGGAAGTAACTGCTAAATTACGCGGTGCCGCTATCTCGGCACAAAAAGCTCGTTTGGTTGCAGACTTGATTCGCGGCAAATCTGTTGCGCACGCTCTTAACATCCTAAACTTCAGCAACAAAAAAGCTGCAGTTTTAGTTAAGAAAGCGTTGGAATCTGCGATTGCAAACGCTGAACATAATAACAGTTTAGATGTAGACGATCTTAAAGTTTCTACGATCTACGTTGATGAAGGCATGAGCCTTAAACGTATTTTGCCACGTGCTAAAGGCCGTGCAGATCGTATTACTAAGCGTACTTGTCACATCACCGTTAAGGTAGGGGTTTGATATGGGTCAGAAGGTTCATCCAATCGGTATCCGCCTAGGTGTTGTGAAACGTCATAACGCTAACTGGTATGCGAATCCGAAACAATACGCTGAATACTTGCTTAAAGATCTTCAAGTTCGTGAGTTTTTAAACAAAAAACTTAAGAATGCGATGGTGAGCAATATTCTTATCGAACGTCCAACAGGCGCTGCTAAAGTAACAATTAGCACTGCTCGTCCTGGTATCGTGATCGGTAAAAAAGGCGAAGACATTGAAAAATTACAGCGCGAACTTACCAATATTATGGGTGTTCCAGCGCAAGTAAGCATCAACGAAATTGATCGTCCAGATTTAGACGCTCGTCTAGTTGGTGAAGCAATTGCTTCTCAATTAGAAAAACGTGTAATGTTCCGTCGTGCTATGAAGCGTGCGGTTCAAAACACTATGCGTGCTGGTGCGAAAGGTATCAAAGTTGAAGTTTCTGGTCGTTTAGGCGGTGCAGAGATTGCACGTACTGAATGGTATCGTGAAGGTCGTGTACCTCTACATACTCTTCGTGCTGACATCGACTATTCAGCGGTTCGCGCAGAAACTACTTACGGTACGATCGGCGTTAAAGTTTGGATCTTCCGTGGTGAGATCTTGGGCGGCATGAAACAAGTCATGAACCCAGCTCCAGCTGAAGAACGTCCAGCTAAACGTGGTCGCGGTCGTGGTGAAGGTCAAGAGCGTCGTGGTCGTCGCAATGATCGTTCTGCTGAAAAAGGAGAATAATCCATGTTGCAACCTAAACGTACTAAATTCCGTAAAGTGCAAAAAGGCCGTAACACTGGTCTAGCACATCGCGGTAGCACAGTATCTTTTGGTACTATCGCACTTAAATCAGTTGAACGTGGTCGCATGACTGCGCGTCAAATTGAAGCAGCGCGTCGTACAATCAGCCGTCGTGTAAAACGTGGTGGTAAGATCTTTATCCGTGTATTCCCGGACAAACCAATTACTGAAAAACCATTAGAAGTTCGTATGGGTAAAGGTAAAGGTTCTGTGGAATATTGGGTTTGTGAAATCAAACCAGGTAAGATCCTGTACGAAATGGAAGGTGTGAACGAAGAATTAGCGCGTGAAGCATTTACGCTTGCTGCTGCTAAACTTCCGTTTAAAACCACTATCGTGACTCGGACGGTAATGTAATGAAAACTAAAGATCTACGTGAAAAGTCGGTAGAAGAATTGACAGCTTTGCTTGATGAGCAACAGTTGAACCAATTCCGTCTTCGCATGGCTAAAGCAACTGGTCAATTGGGTAAATCGCACGAAGTGCAATTAACTCGTAAAACTATTGCTCGCATCAAGACCCTCCTTACCGAAAAACAGGGGAACGCACAATGAGTGAGCAAACAGTTCGCACGTTAACAGGCAAAGTAGTAAGCGACAAGATGGACAAGTCTATCGTTGTTCTTATCGAACGCCGCGTTCAACACCCGTTGTATGGCAAATCAATCCGCCGTTCAACAAAATTACACGCTCATGATGAGAACAACACTGCTAAAACTGGCGATGTTGTAACTATCAAAGAAAGCCGCCCAATTTCTAAAACTAAGTCTTGGACTTTAGTTGAAGTTGTTGAAGCAGCTGCTGAGTAAATAACGTTCTTGTTGCATCATCGGTCAATTTCGAGTACTCTTTGAGCCTTTCGAAATTGTGACCGGTGATGCTCGGTTTTGGAGTAGGGCAATGATTCAGACCGAAACTATGCTCGACGTAGCAGACAACAGTGGTGCTCGCCGCGTACAATGTATTAAAGTACTTGGTGGTTCACATCGTCGTTATGCTTCAGTTGGCGACATTATTAAAGTTACTGTAAAAGAAGCAATTCCACGTGGCCGTGTTAAAAAAGGCGACGTAATGAATGCAGTAGTTGTACGTACAAAATTCGGTATCCGTCGTCCAGATGGTTCTGTTATTCGTTTCGATGATAACGCTGCTGTTATTTTGAACAACAACAAAGCTCCGATTGCTACTCGTATTTTCGGACCAGTGACTCGTGAACTTCGTACTGAACAGTTCATGAAAATCATTTCATTGGCTCCTGAAGTTCTATAATAGAGGCAATCATGGCTAAGATTAAAAAAGGCGATCAAGTAATCGTGATCGCAGGTAAAGAAAAAGGCAAACAAGGTACTGTTTTGTCTGTTTCTAATGACCGAGTTAAGGTTGAAGGTCTTAACTTAGTTAAGAAGCATCAAAAGCCTAACCGTGCAACAGGTGCTGAAGGCGCTATCGTTACACAAGAAGCTTTGCTTCATATCTCTAACGTGGCAATTTTTAATGCTACAACCCAAAAGGCTGACCGTGTTGGTTACCAAGTGATTGATGGCGTGAAAACTCGCGTTTACAAATCAAATGGTGAATCAGTGGCGGTAGCGAAGTAATAGGTTGAAATAGGCAATGGCCAGACTTAAAGCGCGTTACAACGACGAACTTAAAGCTCAATTACAAGAACAATTGGGCGTTAAGAATGTGATGGAGATCCCTCGCATCACTAAAATCACGATCAATATGGGTGTTGGTGCAGCAGCTGCTGACAAAAAACTCCTTGATGGTGCTCTTTCTGATATGCAAGCTATCGCTGGTCAAAAACCAGTTCTTACGTTAGCTCGTAAATCTATCGCTGGTTTCAAAATCCGTGATGGTTGGCCGATTGGTTGTAAAGTTACTTTACGCGGCGAACGCATGTACGAATTCTTAGACCGTTTGATCTCTATCGCGATCCCTCGTATCCGTGACTTCCGTGGTTTCTCTGCGAAATCATTTGACGGTCGTGGTAACTACTCTATGGGTCTTAAAGAACAGATCATGTTCCCTGAGATCGATTTTGATAAGATTGACCGTATTCGTGGTATGGATATTACCATCACTACGACTGCTCGCACCGATGACGAAGGCCGTGCGCTTATGCGTGCATTCGGCTTCCCGTTCAAATAAGAGGTCGATATGGCTAAGAAAGGTATGATTAATCGCGAATTGAAACGCGAAGCTACTGTTGCTAAATACGCTGCAAAACGTGCTGAATTAAAAGCTGTTATTGCAAACGTAAATGCAAGCGACGAAGAGCGTTTCGAAGCGATGATGAAGTTACAAGCATTACCACGTAATGCATCTCCAGTACGTCTTCGTAACCGTTGTGGTTTAACTGGTCGTCCTCATGGTTACTTCCGTAAGTTCGGTTTAAGCCGTAACAAATTACGTGACACAGTAATGCAAGGTGATGTACCGGGCGTTGTTAAGGCAAGCTGGTAAGGAGCACTATAAATGAGTATGCAAGATACCGTTGCCGACATGTTAACACGTGTTCGTAACGCACAAATGGCGAAGAAACAAACTGTTTCTATGCCAAACTCAAAGTTAAAAGTTGCGATTGCTAACGTTCTTCAACAAGAAGGTTATATCGCTGACGTAGCTGTTGCGGATGCTGAAGGCAAACCAACACTTACTTTGACTTTAAAATATTTCGAAGGCAAACCAGTTATTGAAACTGTGAAGCGCGTTAGCCGTCCAGGTTTACGTCAATATCGCGGTAAAGATAACCTTCCAAGCGTTAAGCAAGGTTTAGGTATTGCAATTGTTTCTACAAGCAAAGGCATCATGACTGATCGCGCTGCACGTGCTGCAGGTATCGGTGGTGAAGTTATTGCTTTTGTTTCTTAATAGGTGATTCCTCATGTCTCGTGTGGCTAAAGCCCCAGTAACTGTACCTAACGGTGTAACAGTTACTCAGAACGGCCGGCAGGTCGAAGTGAAAGGCAGCAAAGGTACTTTGTCTTTCAACCTGCATGCGCTGGTCGAGCTAAAACAGGAAGACGGTATTCTAGCTGTTGCTCCTAAAGCTGAATCTAAAGATGCTTGGATGCAAGCTGGTACTGCTCGCGCTGTGCTTAACAACCTTGTTAAAGGTGTTAGCGAAGGTTTCGAACGTAAGTTACAACTTATCGGTGTTGGTTATAAAGCTGCGGTTAAAGGGAACACAGTTCACCTTAACCTAGGTTTCTCTCACCCGATCGATTACAACCTTCCTGAAGGTGTAACTGCTGAAACTCCTACAGCTACTGAAATCGTGCTTAAATCTGCTGATAAAGCAGCTTTAGGTCAAGTTGCTGCAGATATCCGTGGTTACCGTCCACCAGAGCCATATAAAGGTAAAGGTGTTCGTTATTCTGATGAAGTTGTACTTCGTAAAGAAGCTAAGAAGAAATAAGGCGCGAGGTTCTTATGAACGAAAAGAAACAAACCCGTTTGCGTCGTGCGAAAAGCACACGCTTGCACATCCGTGCATTGGGTGCGACTCGTTTGTGTGTAAACCGCACTCCGCGTCACATCTATGCTCAAGTAATCTCAGCAGATGGTGGCAAAGTATTAGCGCAAGCTTCTACTTTAGATGCTACGTTACGTAGTGGTACTACAGGTAACGTTGAAGCAGCTACTAAAGTTGGTGCTTTAATCGCTGAACGTGCTAAAGCAGCTGGCGTAACTAAAGTTGCATTTGACCGTTCTGGTTTCAAATATCATGGTCGTATCAAAGCCTTGGCTGATGCTGCTCGTGAAAACGGCTTGGAGTTCTAATCATGGCTAAAGTTGAACAAAACGAAGGTCTTGTTGAAAAGCTGGTTGCCGTTGATCGTGTAGCCAAAGTTGTTAAGGGTGGTCGTATCTTCTCTTTCACAGCATTAACTGTTGTGGGTGATGGTAATGGTCGCGTAGGTTTTGGTCGTGGTAAAGCTCGTGAAGTTCCAGCTGCTATTTCTAAAGCACTTGAAGCTGCTCGTCGCAACATGATTACTGTTGAACTTGTTGATGGTACTGTTCAGCACCCTATCAACGCTCGTCACGGTGCTAGCCGTGTTTACATGCAACCTGCTTCTGAAGGTACTGGTGTAATTGCTGGTGGCGCTATGCGTGCTGTTTTAGAAGCTGTTGGTGTACGTAACGTATTAACTAAATGTTATGGTTCTACTAACGCTGCGAACGTAGTAAACGCGACTTTTAATGGTCTGCGTGATATGACTTCTCCTGAGAAAGTTGCTGCGAAACGTGGTCTTTCAGTAGCACAAATTCAAGGGTAATCAATCATGAAAACGATTAAAGTTACCCAGACTAAATCTGCATCGCATCGCTTGAAAAATCACAAGCTTAGCCTTAAAGGTTTAGGTCTGCGTCGTATTGGTCACACTGTAGAAGTTCAAGATACTCCTTCTAACCGTGGTATGATCAATCAAGTTTACTATATGGTTAGTGTAGAGGAATAAGCCATGACTCTGCGTTTAAATACAATTGCACCTGCAGAAGGTGCTAAGCGTGAAAACCTTCGTTTAGGCCGTGGTATTGGTTCTGGCGTTGGTAAGACTGGTGGCCGTGGTGTCAAAGGTCAAAACTCACGTAAGAGCGGTGGTACTCGTCCAGGTTTCGAGGGTGGTCAAACTGCGTTATATCGTCGTCTACCTAAGTTCGGTTTCACTAGCCAATTGGCTTTGAAAACTGCTGAAGTACGTTTGTCTGAACTTAACAAAGTTGAAGGCGATATCGTTACTCTTGAAACTTTAAAAGCAGCGAACGTTGTACGTAAAGATATGATTCGTGCTCGTATCGTTCTTTCTGGTGAAATCACTCGTGCATTCACTGTTCAAGGTGTTGCATTGACTAAAGGCGCTAAAGCTGCTGTTGAAGCTGCTGGCGGTAAAGTCGAGGAGTAATCGCGAGTGTCTATGTCTCCTAGTTCTACAGGTCATGTTCACATGATGAAAGGTCAACCATTTCACGTGAAATATCGTGAAATTATTCGCCGATTAATGTTTTTAATTGGTGCTTTGGTGGTCTTTCGACTAGGAGCGCATATTCCGCTGCCAGGTATTGATAATGTCGCTTTAGAACGTTTCTTTAATGCAAACCAGGGTACTTTCCTTGGTTTGTTTAATATGTTCTCAGGCGGGGCATTGGAACGAATGTCCATTCTTGCGTTGGGGATCATGCCGTATATTTCTGCATCGATTATCGTGCAGTTAATGTCAACGGTTGTTCCTTCGCTGGAAGCATTGAAAAAAGAAGGCGAGCAGGGCAAGCGTAAGATTAACCAATATACGCGTTACGGCACATTATTCCTTGCAATTGTACAAGGTATTGGTATGTGTGCGGGTCTGATCAGTCAAGGGATTACCTTTACTTCAGGTTTAGCATTCTATATTCCTGCATTAACGTCGTTAGTTGCAGGTACCATGTTCTTAATGTGGTTGGGAGAGCAAATTACCGAACGTGGTGTTGGTAATGGGATCTCTATGATCATCTTTGCAGGTATTGTTGCTGGTTTACCAAGTATGGTTGTGCAATCATTTACCCTAGTGGAAAATGGTCAATCAAGCTTAATTGGTATTGCTATATTTGGCTTATTGTCTTTAGCTGTTTTAGCTGCGATTGTGTTTATTGAAAAAGCACAACGTCGTATACCTGTTAACTATGCTCAAAAGCAGCAAGGTCGCCGAGTATTTACTGCACAGCAGACTCACTTACCATTAAAAATCAACATGGCAGGTGTTATTCCAGCAATTTTCGCAAGTTCGTTATTGCTGTTTCCTGCAAGTTTAGGTCAATGGTTAGGTAGTTCTGATCCTAATGCAGGGATCGTTAAGCGTACACTACAAGATTTGGCATTAGTTTTATCGCCTGGACAACCATTATATTTGGTGCTATTCGGTGCGCTTATTATTTTCTTCTGTTATTTTTATACGGCACTAGTTTTCAGTCCTAAAGAAGTATCAGAAAACTTAAAGCGTAGTGGAGCTTATGTACCTGGTATCCGCCCAGGTGAGCAAACTGCTCGTTATTTAGATCATATTCTTAGTCGTTTAACATTTATCGGTTCGATTTATATCACTGTTGTATGTTTAATGCCGATGGTACTTCAAAGTTCTTTTGGTATTCCATTCCATTTGGGTGGTACATCGCTGTTGATCGTGGTTGTTGTAGTTATGGACTTTATGGCTCAGCTACAGGCACACCTCACATCGCGCCAATATGATAATCAAACACTAATGAGTAAAACGACTGCTCATCCTAAGGGATAAGCGCACTTAGAGGTTTCATCATGAAAGTTCAAGCTTCTGTAAAGAAAATTTGTGGTAGCTGTAAAGTTATCCGTCGTAATGGGGTAATCCGCGTGATTTGTAGCGCTGAACCTCGTCATAAGCAGCGTCAAGGTTAATCTGATCAAGACCTGTTGATTTCAGTAGGCTAATTAGGTTATTATCCGCCCCTCAAAGATTTTGTGGGGCGGTTGATTATCTCTACCGCCTTTTTGGAGAAAGTGAATGGCTCGTATTGCCGGTGTAAACATTCCGGATAACAAGCATGCTGTTATCTCTCTTACGTATATCTTTGGTATTGGTCGCCATACTGCTAAGCAAATCTTAGCTGCAACTGGTATTGCACCAACTACTAAGATCCGTGAATTAGATGACGCTCAGCTTGATGCGATTCGTGCAGAAGTTGCTAAGGTTCCGACCGAAGGTGACTTACGTCGCGAAATTTCCATGAACATTAAACGTTTAATGGATTTAGGCTGCTACCGCGGTCTTCGTCATCGTCGCAGCTTGCCTGTCCGCGGACAACGCACCAAAACTAACGCACGTACCCGTAAAGGTCCGCGCAAACCTATTAAGAAATAAGATTTCTGGAAGCTAAAAGATGGCTAAAGATACTCGCACACGCAAGAAGGTCACTCGTACCGTCTCTGAAGGTGTTGCACACATTCACGCTTCTTTTAATAACACCATTGTGACTATTACCGATCGTCAAGGTAATGCACTGGCTTGGGCCACTTCAGGTGGACAAGGCTTCCGTGGATCACGTAAATCAACTCCGTTTGCTGCTCAGGTAGCTGCTGAAGTTGCTGGTAAAGCTGCTTTAGATTACGGTTTGAAAAACTTGGACGTCCTTGTTAAAGGTCCTGGTCCAGGTCGTGAATCTGCGGTTCGTGCTTTAGGTGCAGTGGGTTATAAAATTAATAGCATTACCGATGTGACTCCAATTCCTCACAACGGTTGCCGTCCACCTAAAAAACGTCGCGTGTAAGGAGAAACATTCATGGCTCGTTATATTGGTCCAAAATGCAAACTCTCTCGCCGCGAAGGGACAGACCTGCAACTTAAATCAGGCGTTAAACCGTTTGATGTTAAGACAAAAAAACATGCTAAAGCTCCTGGCCAACATGGTGGAGCTCGTGGTGGTAAACAATCAGAGTACTCACTACAATTACGTGAAAAACAAAAAGTACGTCGTATGTACGGTGTTTTAGAACGTCAATTTAGTAACTACTATAAAGAAGCTGCTCGTGTTAAAGGCGCAACAGGTGAAAACTTGTTGAAATTGCTTGAAAGCCGTTTAGATAACGTTGTTTATCGTATGGGCTTTGGTTCTACACGTGCAGAAGCTCGTCAGCTTGTATCTCACCGTTCAATCACTTTAAATGGTCGTCGTGTTAACATCGCGTCAATCCAAGTTAAAGCTGGTGACGTGATTGCAGTACACGAAGGCGCTAAACAACAATTACGTATTAAAAACGCAATTGAATTGGCTGCTCAACGTGGAACTCCTTCTTGGATGGAAGTTGACCATTCTAAATTAGAAGGTACATTCAAATCTGCACCTGATCGTTCTGATTTACCTGCTGAAATCAACGAAAGCTTGATTGTTGAATTGTATTCTAAATAATCCTTGAGGTAGCAATAATGACGCGTACTGCAAACGAGTTTCTAACTCCGCAAGCGATCAAGGTCGAAGCGGCAAGCGGGACCTCGGCAAAAGTGATTCTAGAACCTTTAGAGCGTGGCTTTGGTCATACTCTAGGTAATGCTTTACGTCGCATTCTTTTATCATCTTTACCTGGCGCTGCTGTGGTTGAAGTTGAGATTGAAGGCGTCGAGCACGAGTACAGTACTTTAGAAGGCTTGCAGCAGGACATCGTCGAGCTCTTGCTGAACCTTAAAGGATTGTCTATTAAGCTGTTCGATCAAAATGAAGCATATTTGACATTAGAGAAACAAGGACCTGGCGATGTAACTGCCGCTGATCTTCGTTTACCTCACAATGTCGAAGTGGTTAACCCTGAACATTTGATCGGCACGTTAAGTGCTTCAGGCTCATTGAAAATGCGCTTGAAAGTTGTTCAAGGTCGTGGTTATGAGACTTCTGATTCTCGCTTCCCAGAAGGTGAAACTCGCCCAGTGGGACGTTTACAATTAGATGCGTCTTATAGCCCGATTAAACGTGTTTCTTACACAGTTGAAAATGCTCGTGTAGAACAACGTACAGACCTTGACAAGTTGGTCATTGATCTTGAAACAAACGGGACTGTTGATCCTGAAGAAGCGATCCGTAAAGCGGCAACAATCTTGCAACAACAAATTGCAATCTTTGTTGATCTTCAGAAAGATCAAGCTCCAGTTGCTCAAGAACCTCGTGAAGAAGTTGACCCAATCTTGCTTCGTCCAGTAGATGATCTAGAGCTTACTGTTCGTTCTGCTAACTGTTTGAAAGCAGAAAATATTTACTACATTGGTGATCTTGTTCAACGTACTGAGGTTGAGTTGTTAAAAACTCCTAACTTAGGTAAAAAATCGTTGACTGAGATCAAAGATGTTCTGGCTTCAAAAGGCTTACAACTCGGCATGCGTTTAGAAAACTGGCCACCAGCTAGTTTACGTATGGACGATCGTTTTGCCTATCGTAGTCGTTAATTAAGTAGGACTATCACCATGCGTCATCGTAATAGTGGTGTGAAATTAGGCCGTACAAGCAGTCATCGTAAAGCGATGTTCCAAAACATGGCTAATTCTTTGTTTGAACACGAGTTGATCAAAACAACTGTGCCTAAAGCAAAAGAGTTACGTCGTGTAGCTGAGCCTTTAATCACTTTAGCTAAAGTCGATACAGTAGCAAACCGTCGTTTAGCGTTTGCTCGTACTCGTTCAGCAGCAACTGTTGGTAAATTATTTACCGTTCTTGGCCCTCGTTACAAAGAACGTAACGGCGGTTATCTACGTGTTCTTAAAGCGGGCTTCCGTGCAGGTGATGCTGCACCGATGGCTTACGTTGAGCTAGTAGATCGCGAAGTTAAATAATTTCGTGTAGAACATCGCAAGTTGTTCAAAAAAGGTCGGTTGAATAAACCGGCCTTTTTTTGTCTAACAATTGGCATTACTTGACCTCAATTGATATGTTTTTTGCAACTTTTAGTCAAACTTGACATTGTGTATTGTCAAAAATATGTTTTAATAAAAATGTTCTTATAAAAAGGTTAATAAAAGAAATGGATAAGCAAGTCGATATTCTTATTGTTGGTGCTGGTATCTCTGGAATTGGAATTGCAGCACATTTAATTAAAAATAATCCGAACCGTAAATTTGAAATACTCGAACGTCGTAAAAGTTTCGGTGGAACTTGGGATTTGTTTAAATACCCAGGTATTCGCTCCGACTCAGATATGTCTACTTTTGGCTACAATTTTAAGCCGTGGCGTAAAGCGAATGTGCTTGCAGATGGCGCTTCGATTAAAGGTTACTTGGGCGAAGTTGTTAGTGAGTACAATATTAAAGAAAAAATTCATTTTGAACATCGTGTACTTTCAGCGAATTACGATACTTCAATTAAAAAATGGATTGTAGAAATCCAAGATCAAAATGAAAAGAAACAAACTTGGCAAGCTAATTTCGTCTTAGGATGTACAGGCTATTATAACTACGATCAAGGTTTCCAACCTGATTTTCCAAATCAAGATAAATTTAAAGGTCAATTGATTCATCCACAATTTTGGCCTGAAAATTTAGATTATACCGGTAAGAAAGTAGTTATCATTGGTAGTGGAGCAACTGCAATCACTTTAGTACCAGCAATGGCAAAAGGTGGGGCTGGGCATGTAACAATGTTACAACGTTCACCAACGTATATTGCTTCAATTCCTTCGATTGATTTTGTTTATGACAAAACACGTAAATTTATGACAGAGGACATGGCATATAAGTTCACGCGTGCTCGTAATATCGGAATGCAACGTGCGATTTTTGCTTTGTCAAAAAAACAACCTCAATTGGTTCGCAAGTTACTTCTTAAATCTATTGAAATGCAGTTGAAAGGTAAAGTGGATATGAAGCACTTTACCCCAAGTTACAATCCTTGGGATCAACGTTTATGTGTAGTGCCAGACGGTGATTTATTCAAAATTTTACGTAGTGGTAAAGCAAGTGTTGAAACAGATCATATTGAATCCTTCACTGAAAATGGTATTCAATTAAAATCTGGTAAACACTTAGATGCAGATATCATTGTTTCTGCAACTGGTCTAGAAATTCAAATTATGGGCGGTATCAAAGCGACTGTTGATGGTCAGCCGATCAACACTAGCGAACATATGCTTTATAATGGTGTGATGGTAAGTGATGTACCAAATATGGCGATGGTTATTGGTTATGTGAACGCGTCATGGACCTTAAAAGTAGATGTCGTTGCTGATTATATTTGCCGTTTATTCAAATATATGGATCAGAACGGTTATGATGAAGTTGTCGCACCAACTGACCATTCTGCAATGCTCGATGAAACAGTTATGGGTGAAATGTCATCAGGTTATATCGCGCGAGCGGCTGATCAACTTCCAAAACAAGGTACTAAGGCACCTTGGATGGCAACGCATAACTATTTAGCTGATCGTAAAGATCTCAAAAATGCGACTTTTAACGATGGTATTTTAAAATTTTCGAAGGCTCCCGCACAGTCTGTAAAAAAGCCTAAATTAGTATCTTAATGAATAGCTATTAAAATAAAAAAGGAAGCGAAAGCTTCCTTTTTCTATTTATAAAGAACGTGATATGAGTTCTTTCATGATTTCATTGGTGCCTGCATATATACGATTTGCACGGTTATCAATATATGCGCGTGCAATAGGGTATTCAAGCATGAAGCCATAGCCACCATGTAACTGCAAGCATTCATCGACGACTTTAGAGAACATATCAGAAATTTTATATTTTGCAGCTGCGGCCGCATCTACACCTAACGTACCCTCAAGTTGTAATTCCATACAACGATCTAAATAAGAACGACAGAAGTCTATTTCAGTTCGAAGTTCTGCTAGCTTAAAACGTGTATTTTGAAATGCACCAATTGGCTTGCCAAATGCTTTACGATCTTTTGTATATTGTACTGTGTGCGCAAAGGCAGCTTCTGCACCTGCTTGGCAGATAATCGCAACAAGCATACGTTCCCATGCGAGTTCTTTCATAAGCATGATGAAGCCCATGCCTTCCATACCAATTAAATTTTCCTTTGGTACACGAACATTATCAAAGAACAATTCGCAAGTATCTTGTCCTTTCATACCAATTTTATTGAGTGGTTTACCTTTGGTGAATCCTGCTCGATCAGCTTCGACAATGATAAGCGATAAGTTGGCTGAACCTTTATCACTATTACCTGTCTTGCACACAACAATCGCCATGTCACATAGATAACCATTGGTAATAAAAATTTTAGAACCATTGATGACATATTCATCGCCATCTAAAACTGCAGAAGTTCGTACAGCTTGTAAGTCTGAACCTGTACCAGGCTCCGTCATCGCAATGGCAGTGACAACTTCGCCAGAAGCCATTTTAGGGAGCCATTTTTTCTTCTGCTCTTCGTTGGCAAAATTATTCAGGTAGTTCGCAACAATATCCGAATGCAATGAAAAACCAGTTGATGAATCCATTGCATAAGCTTGTTCTTCAATGAGGATCATACTGTAGAGTCGATCTACACCATATCCACCATATTCTTCAGGCATTGTGGTGCACAATAGACCCATTTCACCCGCTTTATTCCATAAGTCACGATCTACATGTTGTTGTTCTTCGTATTTGGCAATATTTGGAACGACTTCTTTTTCATAGAATTTTCGGACAGTATCACGAAAGGCTTCATGTTCTGCATTGAATAATTTTCGAGGCAACATATTAGGAATTGGTCGAATTGCGCCTGATTGCATATTTATATTTCCATAAGTGTTATTAGATTAGCCACAACATAAGAGAGCCTGAACATTGGTGCAATGTGTTGAATGCTCAAAACACAAGAAATGCTGATGAATTTGGTCAATTGATATTTTTAAAACACAAAGCTCATGGCTTCAGTTAAAATGGAATGAACACAGATTAGGGGATAAAAATGTACGATGAATTAACGCTTGAAGAGCGTAAAGTTATCTATCGCGCACGTCGTGGGTTAAAAGAAATTGACGTGTATTTTGATCCTTATGTAAAGCAATACTATTTGCAAGCTGAACCTGAAGAGAAAGCAATGTTTGCTGAATTGGTTGAGCAAGAAGATCCTGATTTATTGGATTGGTTTATGGAGGTTTCTGAACCACCTCGACCTGAATTGCGCCAATTTATTCAAAAATTAAAAGATTATGTCCATAATCCATGAGCGTTATTCACTGAAACACAGCCTTTATTCAGCTGTGTTTCACGCTTTCTTTATGTTCATCATGAGTATTACTTTATTAATCAGTATTGAGCTCATTTATGCTTTAAGCAGTATTATATTTATACTGATTATCTGGTGGAGTTTTAGAAAAAAACCACAATTAAGTGAATTACAAAAACTAGACAAAGATTTATGGTCGATTCAAATGACTTCAAATCCAAAAATATACCAAGCAAAACTGACTCGAGTTTTTCATTTTCATTACTTGGTGGTACTCAGTTTTAACGAAAAGAAATTAGATTCTTTGGTGATTTGGAGAGATCAAATAGATGAAAAACAATGGAAAAGCTTGATTACTCATGCAAATTTTGGCTAATTGTTAGACAAAAAGTGCTTTATTTTAAAATTTAAAACATAATAAAAAACAATTATTTAAAAACGTATAGTATGAACAAAAAATGAATTGTTTGACGAAAATGAAAGAAAATCAAATTGTTAGACAAAAATACGATGAAATCTAAATTTCTAAAGTACATTAAATATACCAACAGCTAATGAGGAATTTCAAAATGAGCGAAATTCATATGTGGTTGTTTCTAGTGGTTGCTGCTGTTATGGCAATTATAATTGGAAGACTAGGAACTGTGCTGAAGGAACGAATTGAACACCACAACAACGAACAAAATAAACTCTCTTGAGTTTACCATTTAATAAGTAGCATGTGCCGAACCGTCGCAATGCTACTTTTTTTTGCCCAAAATTTTAACAATTCAAAAAATAAGTCAATTATTTCAATTCAGATCAATGACAGACTAATTGTTAATGAAGTGCATTGCTGCACTTTTATTCAGCGATTGCATCTGATATTTTAAATCGCAAGGATGACAAAATTATAAAATTGAGGACAGGAAGTATGTCTAAATTAAAGACTCAAGGTCTTTTCACGGCAATTGCGGTTGTAGCAGCTACAACTTTATCTGGATGTTCATACGTAATCAAAACTGGTGCGAATGCATCACTTGCGTTTAGTGAAAAACACATCTTACCGCCAGTACTCTCAATGGGTGATGTGGATATGGTGTGTAATCAGGGCACAGCTTTGACTCCTGTGATTATGGCGACTAAAGATATGGGTGCTGATCCGACCCGTATGGCAGTTCTTTTATATTCAGCTTCAGGGATGTGCGCAGAAAATCGTGCCTTAGATGCAGAATTAAGATACCTAAGAGCATCAAAAGCAGGTCAAGTGACAGAAGCACAAGATGCGCGTATTGAACAAAAGCGCTGGGCTGCTGTTGCTGCCGAACGTCAATATACGGGTTATCAATTGTTTGCGGAGCGTTGGCAGTCTAAATATAAATATAATTTAGGTGACTCATGTCCAACTATGCGTCGTAATCTTGACCAAACAGTATATCTGTTAGGTATGTTAAGTGGCTTACAAGCGATGACCAATGATATTGCTTCTGGTGGTCAAGTGCATGTTCCTAAAGATATCGCAGCAATTGTTGAACGTGGCATGGTCTGCCTCGATAACAACAAGTTCTGGGGCGTACCGAATGCTACTCGAGCAGTGATTTGGACATTATTACCTGGAGCTGATGCAGGCAAACCAGATCCATACCAAACGCTTAAACAATCTATGCAAATTGGTGAGCAAAAAGGAGTACGCTTATCGCATGCCTTGTATGCTGTTGCAGCACAAGCCAGTGGTGACGATGCAAAAATACGTGATGCATTACGTTCTTATGCCGCTTCACGTGCTGAAGAAGTTCCTGTAAATCCAGAGTTTAAGTTATTGGATAATATGGCAGGACAAATGATACAAGCGATCTCAGACCGTTATTGGACGGAGAATACAGGTGTCCGAACTGAAGCAGATGGAATGTCGAGCTTCTGGGATGATCAAGCGACCAATGAAGCCGATGATCTTTTCGAGAACACATTAGGCGAATAAGATTTTTTAATTTTGTTCAAAATTAAAAATGGAGTTATTCAAGAAAAAGAGCTTTAAGCTCTTTTTCTTTTAGGAATACGAAAGATGAAAGATACTATCCTGATTCGAAAAATACTGTTTATTGCATGCTGTATCAGTATTGCTGCTAGTTTGCAGATTTTTCAGGAGTATTTTTTCTATTGGCGTCCTGTATTGGATGAAGAAATTTGGCGAGTATGGACAGCTCACTATGTACATGTGGGATGGATCCACTATGCATTGAATATGGTGGGTTTAGCCTGTCTGCCTTTCATCTTCCCATATGTCAAAATTAGGTACATGTTGTATTTGTTGATCGCACTCCCGCCATTAATTAGTTTAAGTTTTTTTTATGTTTATCCTCACGTTGAAGCTTATGCAGGTCTATCAGGGGTACTACATGGTATGTATATGGCTTTGGCAGTTTATTTTTTAAAATTTGAAAAAGAACGTAAATTCTCGCTGCTTGTATTAGCTTTAATCACGGGCAAAATTTTGTGGGAAAATATCTTTGGTTCTCTCGATACTGCGCAAATGATTGGTAGCCCAGTATTGGTTGAAGCACATTTAACAGGTGCAATATGGGGGGCATTACTCAGCATGCTCTTATTAATTTATCAGCATATCTCCGTGAAGGACACACACATCTCTTAATTCCTCTGATGCTTAATTATCACTTATTTTAATGTGTGATCAGATTCAAATCTTTTGCATTTATTTTTTTAAGGTCATATTTGTTTAAAAAAAGAAATACAGTATGGTATAGCCTACTGATTTAGTTGGTTTTTATCTCGCTCTTAAGAGGTGAATTGATGAAAATTGGCATAAATTTAAAAAAAATGGAAAAGTCAGTCATTCTTTTTTAAAAAAAAATCAGTCAGATTCATGTGATAAAAGTGGTAAGGAAATTAGGTAAAGGATTTTGCCTAAGCCCGAATTAGAAAAGATGAGCTGTACAGGCAATGTATAGCAGTATTAAATAATGGAATAACAATGCAAGAGCCTTCTAAAAAGAGATCTGGGTTAGGTCTACTTAGTTATATATGGACTGAGTGGATATCTGCGTTTACGATTTTGCTTCTACTGTTACTGACGCTCATCATCGGGACAGGAGAAATGATTCACGGGCAGATGTTACGTATAGGTGAAAGTCTATACGGTGACGAAAAAATTGGTATGCAGTATTCATTCTTGCGTGCCGAACCTGAAAAGCCAGTCTGTGATCGAAATCCAAATATTGACCTTTTGGTTCAAAACCAAATGCAAGCTAATGCAAAAGATGAATTTGCAGATATCTTTGGTACAACGTCTGAAGAAGATGTTCGTGCCTCTGTATTGGCTGGTCAACAGTTATGTGAAGAAAAATATGCCTTCTACGATAAGTCAATTCAGTATTTAGAAGATAATCCTTCAATACGAACTTACCGAACCATGGAAACAACTTTCTTTGGTATTTTCCAATTTGGTACGGAAAATAAGGCAGTTCTATTGATTATCATGGTGGTACTTGCAGCGATCACTGCAACACTTAAAATCCACCACATTGGTCTACGCGGTCCAAGTTCTGTTTTAGATTATCGGGTTTACGCTGTCGCAATGATACTTGCGAATAGTTTCTTAACCAGTTCAGCGATCAGTCAGTATAGATCTGTATTGAACTCTGGTGTTCCGCCAACCAGTGAGATGACAATCATCTACTGGTTATGGATAATCTTGTTCAGTACACTGACATTAATTAGTTTGTACCAATTATTCCGTGTACCAGAAAATGCGAAGCCAGGTGGTACGATTGGCATGGCATTATTGTCAGTCCCACTTTATGCCTATATGGCGATCACAACAGGATTTAACTTTACCTTTGTGATGGACTATCCAATGGGTCAAGGGATTTATTTAGGGCAGCTGGTTGAGTTCTCTACCATTTTCCTTAATTTATCACTATTCATTTGGGCAGGTATGCTGTTAAAGCAGACCTTAATTGTTGATAAATTCCTAAACATTTTACGTCCATGGAATCTAGCGCCTGAAACGCTTACCTGGTTAATCTTACTTGCTGCTGCATTACCTACAGCTTATACAGGTGCATCAGGTATTTTTGTAATCGCTGCAGGTGCGATCATTTATAAAGAAGTTTGGAATGCGGGCGGACGCCGTCAATTCGCTTTGGCTACGGCTGCAATGTCAGGTTCGCTTGGTGTGGTACTCCGTCCATGTCTATTGATTGTTGTTGTTGCATCGCTGAACAAAGAAGTGACGACTGACTTGTTATACCAATATGGTATTGGTGTTTTCCTCATCACTTCAACTTTGTTCTTATTGATTTCACTGTTCTTTGCTGAGCAAAAATTCCGTATTGCAGCGCCATCAGTTGCATTCCCGAATTCAGCTAAGGCATTAGTGGCAGTAGTTCCTTATGTGATCGTATTCCTGATTGTGTGGGCATTCTACAAGTATGCGTTAAATACCAACTTGAATGAGTTTACTGCACCAGTCATGATGCCAATCATCTTACTTGTCATGGTGCTTTATGAAAAATTACGTCATGAACCAGCACCGCTCGCACCAGTAGGACATTGGGATACGACATTAAGCCATACTTCGGTTGAACAAGAAGCAGCTAAGGCGCGAGTGTCAGCATCTGAAATTGCAGCACAGGATAGTCCAGACAATCCTGCACGTAAAGTGAGTTTCTGGAAGTCAATTCATGTATCTGCAAGTGAAACAGTCGGACATATCGGGGCGCTTGTGATCTTAATGGCATTGTCTGTCAGCGTTGGTGGATACTTAGAGCGTATCGAGTTGATGGAACACTTCCCAACGGATATTGAAAATATCTATATCGTGATTACCTTGATCGTATGTCTCATGGTATTCGTCGGGATGATTATGGATCCGTTTGGTGCTGTCATCTTAATTTCAGCAACAGTTGCGCCTGTCGCCTACGCTTATGGTATTGATCCTGTTCACTTCTGGATGATTGCTTTAATTGGTTTCGAATTGGGTTATATATCACCTCCAGTTGCACTCAATCACTTGCTCGCAAGGCAGTCGATTGGAGATGAAGAGGTGGCTGCTGCCGATGCAGAAGTGAAAGATAAAACGTTCTACTACAAATACGAACGTTGGATTCTACCTCTGATTGTGATGATTCCAGCAATGTTGATTATCGCCTATGTACCTTATATCTTTAAGTTATTTGGTTGGTATCAATAATTAAATAAATAAGCACCTTCGGGTGCTTATTTTTTAATGAATTTACAATAAAGCCAGCTCTATAGAGCTGGCTTTATTGACTTTAAGCATCTTAATTTCTTGGACTAGGTTTAAATTGAATAACACCAATTTCGTCTGCAACCTCAGGCATTTGAGGTTCGTCAATATGTGTCGGACGATTTTCAGAATAGTTGCATTCAATACATTCGATCCATTCTGAATCACCTGAAGTGAGCATGACAATACGATCCATAGCTTCACATTTCGGACATTTTGCACCTGCAATGAAACGACGTTTGATCGACATAATGACTCTCACCTTCAAAAATTAGTAGCGTAGTTTAAGCAGTTTTAGTGTCATTCGTCCAACCTTGATGGCGTAATAATGCATCAATTTTAGGCTCACGACCTCTAAATTTAACAAAGGCATCAAGCGCTGTATCTTTACCGCCTACAGCCAGCACTGCCTTGCGGAAAGCAAGTCCAGTCTCTTGGTTGAAGATCCCTTCTTGTTCAAAGCGATCGAATGCATCACTTGCTAAAACTTCAGCCCATTTGTAAGAGTAGTAGCCTGCGGCATAACCCCCTGCGAAAATATGGCTAAAACTATTTTGGAATCGGTTGTATGGTGCTGTAGGGAGAACAGCATATTGTTCACGAATTTCGTTTAGAGTGTGTTGAATACCTATTGCATCTAAAGCAGGTGATTGTTTATGTATATTCAAATCAAACATGGCAAACTCAAGTTGACGAAGGGTTTGCATGCCTGATTGGAAAAATCTCGCATCCAAAAGCGACTTAAGGAGTTCTTCAGGTAACGGTGTTTTGGTTTCAATGTGTTGGCTGATTAAAGCCAAGCTTTCATTATCCCAAGTCCAGAATTCCATAAACTGACTTGGTAGCTCGACGGCATCCCAAGCGACACCATGTGTACCTGCAACAGAGATATGATCTACTTCTGTGAGCATGTGATGCAGGCCATGTCCAAACTCATGGAAAAGAGTTACGACTTCATCATGTGTCAAAAGCGCAGGTTGTTGACCAATCGGTGGTGTAAAATTACCGACCATGTAACAAATCGGTTTTTGCATACCATTATTGGTTTGCATACGTGAGCGGAATCCGCTCATCCATGCTCCACCACGTTTCCCACTTCTAGCGTATAAGTCAAAATAGAATCCACCTACGACACTGCCTTGATCTTCAAGCTCATAATATCGTGCATCTGGATGCCATACTGGTGCTTCACGTTCAATGACTTGAATACCATATAAACGCTCCACAATTTTAAATAAACCTTGAACGACGACAGGGGTAGGGAAGTATGGCTTAAGTGCTTCCTGAGACAGATTAAACTGTTGAACTTTGAGTTTTTCCGAGAAATACGTCGTGTCCCAAGGTTGTAGTTCATCTACACCATGAGATTGAGCAATTGCTTTTAATGCCTCAATTTCTTGTAGGGCAGGTTTACGAGCATGTTCTGCCAACTCAATCAGGAATTGATCTACAGCTTCAACACTTGGTGCCATCTTACTTGCCAGTGAATATGCTGCATAATGATCAAAACCTAAAAGTTGGGCCATTTCTTGGCGCAACTTGAGAATTTCTTCCATCACCGCAGTATTGTCATATTCAGGGTGATCTGACTGATCCGACGCTCGCGTGGTATATGCTTTATATAAGGCTTCGCGAAGCTCTCGATTATCTGCGTAAGTCATGATCGCAAGATAAGAAGGGAAATCCAATGTCGCCACGGCTTGATCGAGTTCACGTTGTTGACCGTATTGCTTTAGCAGTTCGATACTGCTCGCAGGTAAACCAGCAAGTTCATCTTCAGTTAATGGTTTGAAATATGATTGTGTGGCATCAAGAACGTGGTTAGAAAAATCTGAAGAAAGCTGCGATAAACGAGCTGATATTTCTGCGTAGCGTTTTTTTGCTTCGCCTTCTAGAGCCACGCCTGAGAGTTTAAAGTCTCTAAGTGCAAGTTTAATCGCACTCTGTTGAGCTTCTGGTAAATCCGAAAAAATAGGTGCATCATGCACATATTGGTAGGTTTGATAGAGCGCAGTATGTTGCCCTAATTGTGTGTAGTATTCACTTAAGCTAGGTAAAAGAGACTGATAAATCTCGCGGGTTTCAGGATTGTTCATCACAGCATTTAAGTGAGACAAAATACCCCAAGATTCGCTCATTTGGTTTTCTAATTGATCGATTTGATCGAGCACATTTAATTGTAATTGTACCGTGTCTGGGACTTTCTCGAGTTGGTTTATAAAGTGTTGACCATTTTGAATCGCTTGTTCAATCTGTGCTTTAAGTTGATCAAGTGTAATTTGAGAAAAATCGGGTACAGGCAAAGTTGCCTTTTCTAAAGTCATTCAAGGACCTAATTGATTCATTTACTTCATTTAGATGTAGGGGTTTATGGACTTTAAATCAAGTGATACATTCAATTATTTACGTAAGTGCTAAATAAAGAATCGGTGCACTTGATTATAAATTAAAAAATAAAGCTTAAAAAAAGAGCGCCGTAGCGCTCTTTAAAGATTTAGTCTAATTTAGCTTTCGCATTCGACTTTTTCTTTTTTACTTTAGCTTTCTTTTTCGCTTTGTCTTTTACTTTTCCATCAGATTTTTTGTCTGATTTTTTAGTATAAGAGCTTGGTTTTGCCTTGGACTTTTTCTTACGAACAGGGCGTTCACCGCTTTCATCTTTATCTTTTAGGAGTTCGACAGGCTCATTCAACATGCGATTTAACGCTTCTTGCTTGGTGACCGGTTTTTCCTTCACGACACGTGGTGCTCGACTACGAATAGCGCGACCTGCATGGCTGAGTTGTTGAATCAATTCAAAATCAATCTTACGTTCTTCTAAATTGACACCTGCAACCTTGATGCGTACTTCATCACCCAAACCGAAGGTCTGACCACGATTTTGCCCAACTAAACTTTGACTCGCTTGATCGAAGACAAAGAAGTCATCGCCAAGCTGGCTTACATGGACCATACCATCGACATATAAATCTTTTAAAGTGACAAATAGACCAAACTCAGCCGTAGCACTAATGACGCCAACAAACTCTTCACCAAGATGCTGTTGCATATAATGGCATTTTAACCAAGTGGTCACTGAGCGAGAAGCTTCATCAGCTCGACGTTCTGTTGCCGAGAAATGATTACCGGCGTCTTCTAGTGCGCCACCTGAGACTGGTGCAGGTTTATTTTTGAGGTGTGCTTTGATAGCACGATGTAATAATAAATCTGGATAACGACGAATTGGAGAGGTGAAATGAGTGTATGCCTCATACGCCAAACCATAGTGACCAGCGTTATTTGGCCCATAATAAGCTTGCATCATGGAGCGAAGAAGCACAGCATGAATACTTGGCGCATCAATACGGTCTTTAGTGGCTTCAATGACCGCTTGATAGTCCGCTTGCGTAGGTTGATCAGGGAATTTCAAACCTAATAACTTAACAAAGTCGCGAACTTTTTGAATGCGTGAGAATTCAGGTGGCTCATGCACACGATACAACATTGGAATTTCGTGTTTTAAAGCAAATTCAGCAGCAGCGACATTGGCTAACAACATACATTCTTCAATGAGTTTATGAGCATCGTTACGTGATCTTGGTAGAATTTCTTTAATTCCACCAAGTTCATCAAAGGTCATGTACGTTTCAACGGTTTCAAATTCCATTGCATGGCGTTCTCCACGTAAACCTTTTAATACTTGGTAAAGTTGGAATAATGTATTCAGTGATTTACGCACTGTACGATCTTCAGGTACAGCTTGACTATCACCTTCAAAATATTTTGCAACTTGGTCATAGGTGAGTCGTGCTTTAGAGTGCATCACCGACGGATAGAATTCAAATTTTGTGACTTTACCTGCGCGACTTAAATTCAAATCACAGACCATACATAGACGATCGACATTTGGATTGAGTGAGCATAAGCCATTTGAAAGTGCTTCAGGCAACATCGGTAAGACAAAGTGAGGGAAGTACACAGACGTACCGCGTTCTTGTGCTTCATCATCTAAAGGTTTACCAATACGAACATAATGACTGACATCTGCAATCGCCACCACGACGCGATAGCCGCCACCAGGACGTTTTTCTGCATAGACAGCATCGTCGAAGTCACGCGCATCTTCACCGTCTATTGTGACTAAGGGTAAATCTCTTAAATCAATGCGTCCTTGACGATCTCGTGCTGTCGGTTCTTTAAAACTTTCAGCTTCTTGAACTACTTCTTCTGGAAATTCGTAAGGTAAACCATATTCTAAAATGGTTTGAGGAATAATAATTTCAGTATCAGATTTGTCGGCCATAGATTGAATAATATGACCTGTAGCAAACTCTTCACGATTTGGAAAATCATCAATTTCAACTCGAAGAGAATCACCAACTTTAGCTTTCGCATGCGCAATGAGTTCTTTTTCTAAGGTAATCGGTTGATGCGCATTTGGATTTGCTGGTTGAATGAAGTATTCACCTTCATATTCTGCGAGTTTCCCAATGATTTGTTTGACGCGTCGTTGGGTAATTTCAGTAATGAAACCCCATGGTTTACCTTTACGGTCAACAGAGGTCTGTTGAACTTTAACTCGGTCACCATGGAAGACTTGACGTAATTCACGCTCAGGTAACAAATATTCTTCTTTCTTACCATCTATACTCGCAACCCCTAAACCTTTGCTATTGATATAGATGGTCGCATCATGAACAGGTTGATCTGCCATAAGCTGGAACTTATAACCTTCTTTGGTCAATTGACCATCGCGAACCATCGCACTTAAACGGTGACTAAGTGCTTCAATACTTTTTTGATCCGCAATTTCGAAGTGTTCCACAAGGTCTGCATGAGACAATGCTTTTTTCTTATTCTCAATCGTTTCTAGAATAAGAACACGGCTTGGAATAGGATTATCGTAACGTTCAGCTTCCGCTTTGGCTTCAGGGTCGACCCAATTTTTCATAATGTCTTTGGCTTCATATCAGAAGATAAGTTTAGCATAAGACATGATAAGAAATACTGCACGTAAATGATTGCAATAAAGTGTTTTTAGTTCATAAATTATAAAAGAGATGCAGAATAGACAGTATTAAAGTGAAATTAATGCAGATTAAAGGTAAAAAACCTGAAAATTGTTTAAAAAATATATGATTGAACAAAAAACATAGAATTTTTTAAATTCTCACTTGAAGAGTAGGGACGAAGTTTGTATTATGGCGTCTCGTTACGGTGAGGTGGATGAGTGGCTGAAATCACTTCCCTGCTAAGGAAGCATACCTATTACTGGTATCGAGGGTTCGAATCCCTCTCTCACCGCCAACGATAAACTTGAAATGCGCTCATAGCTCAGCTGGATAGAGCACTTGGCTACGAACTAAGGGGTCGGGAGTTCGAATCTCTCTGAGCGCACCAATCAAGTTAATCGATGTAACGAAGTCGTAAGACACTCAAGTACGCGCTCATAGCTCAGCTGGATAGAGCACTTGGCTACGAACTAAGGGGTCGGGAGTTCGAATCTCTCTGAGCGCACCAACTTGATCATCTATAAGATGTAAAAAAGAGAAGAAACCGCTTAATTGCGGTTTTTTTGTTTCTAGAATGAGGTGATGCTATAAATCATCATATTTTATTAGCTACTTAAGATAGAAATAAATTTTAAAATTTCTACACATATTATTTTTAATTAATAGATATTAGCTCTTATAAAAACATCATCAATCCAACTCAGGATTGTTTGGAATTTGGATTGATCTTGTTGACCATCTCTTAAATTGTTGATTATCTAGCCATAATTTACATTTACGTATAAATACTGTTCGCTTGATTTAAATTTTATTAAAAAGTACTTAACAAATAATAATATTCATATATAATGCACTCCATCAAGACGTCGCGCTCATAGCTCAGCTGGATAGAGCACTTGGCTACGAACTAAGGGGTCGGGAGTTCGAATCTCTCTGAGCGCACCAACTTGATCATCTATAAGATGTAAAAAAGAGAAGAAACCGCTTAATTGCGGTTTTTTTGTGTCTATTTTTTTATCTTATTTCTTCTGCTCTTCGTTTTTGACTTTCAATGCAAAGACGACATTCGCTCCAACTGTAGGGAGCACATCATGATAAGGCAAGCTCCGTGCTGCACGAATCAGGAACGGTGCTTTTTCATCTATTTTTCCAGCATTCGTCATTTTCAATAAAGTACCTTGTTGAAACTTATCAAATTGCATTTTTCCTTTAATGTATTTCAGATCACCGCCTTGAGCATAAAAACTATTCTGATTCGAATGAGGAAAGCTAAAATTTAGTTTAAATCGGAATGGAATTTGAATAACTCCTAACCCGAGTTCAACTTTAAAATCTGCCAATTGTGTTTGGTCTTTTAGGGTTTCGATATCAATAGATTTGAGTTGGCGGGGAAACAGCTTTTTATAATGTACAGGCTGTGTCCATTTTTGTAATTGTTGCACTGGTTGGGAATAATACTGATACGTCGTCACAAAACGCATTGATTCTGCACCGTGTTGATAAGGCAAGGTTGTCGGTGTATGGACAAAACTTACAGGGTGTCCGGTGATACGACTGATTTGTGCGATTTTGGCCAATTGATTTGTCGTTAATTGGTCGGATGGAAATTGCCCTGGTTTGAGCGCACTCGAAGAAGGCGCTGTTAATTTTTTTCGAATTGATTCAAGTAAAAATGCATGTGTACCACTTGGAATTCCCATTTTTGCTTCAGGCACTGCATTCAGAACTTTGCTAAATAGAAAACCTTTAGGTTGGTTTAAATCTCCCCATTGCGTTAGGGTTAGAAGGGTATGATTCTGATCCAATTTGAACCATTCAAATTTGCCTAGACCATAAGGAACAGGTGCATCCACAATCAAGCTCGAAATACTGTTGGCTTCAATATGATGCTGAAACACTATGGTCTCATTAAAGTTGAGCACTGGTATCGGTGTTGGAATGGAAATTTTATATTGAACCTGAGTGATATTTTTTTCTTGATCTAATATTTTAGCTGATTTCAATGTCGGGAATAATCCAACAAAATTTTCAAACTGTGAAAGCGTTTTGGCGACCTTTTCTTCATTAACAGGCAATACGATGGCAGATGATGTGAACTTCACATTTGGATTGGGTTGTTTTTTGCGTGTCGGAATAGATGTTTGGGTATTTGTGTGCGCATAGATGAGAATCTGATCTTTTGCGATGCTGGCGAGTTCGGTACTATTATTTTGAAATGGTTTTAACGCACTGGGTATATTTTCTTTCCATTCAATAATCGCGCTGTACGACAAGCTAGGTACAAAAATAAGGCTTAAGCACAATGCTCGATAGTTAAAGTATTTCATTTTCATCCTGAACTATGAATTTAGACTTTTTATTTTGTGTCATTGTAAATCGTGTGATGCTTTCATCAATAGTGCGATGATGTAATCAACAGTATTCATTAAAACGACAATTCGATTTCAGGTAAAGTGGTGTAATATCTTTGCTTAAGAAAATCGATTGTTGAATCCCCTATGTCTGATACTCAACCAGTTTTATCTGTCCGTTACTTCTTAAATTTACAAGAGTCTCAGGATGGTTTTGCATTAGCTACTTTTGGCAAAAAACAATTTACGCGTTTTTTAACGCCACTTGTCAGTATTGCGATCGTGATTTGGGGGCTTTATCTTGGATTAGAGGGTGTAGGACGCTATTACGTGGCTTTAGGCACGTTCTTTATCTTTTTACAAATCGTTATGCGTTATTGGTTCTTACCTATGATGTTCAAGCGTCAGTTTGAAAAATATCAATTTGGTAAGACTGAACAAGGTATCGATTTGTTTCAAAACTCTGCCGAGCTTTTTTCAAGTGGTCGTCCTAAACAAGCATTTGCCTACAGTGAAGTACAAAAATTTGTAGTGGGTAAATTGACCTATATGCTTGAACTCAAAAATCATACAGTTGTCATTATTCCAAAACGTGCATTTGAGTCTGATGTAGACAGAACACTGTTTGAAAATACATTCCAAAAACGTTAAGTTTTGATGAGTTCATTACTCAAACTATAAATAAGAGAGATTTTCATGAGTGCAGTTCCATCAAAAATTGTATGTGTCGGTCGCAGTTATGCTGCGCATGCTCAAGAATTAGGTAATGCGATTCCTGATCAACCTGTCTTATTTATCAAGCCGCCGAGTAGCTTGGTGTCCTTAGCAGAAGGGATTGATTGGAATCGTGCATTGGGACAGTGTCATCATGAATGTGAACTTTCATTACGAATAGATCGACCGCTCAAAAACGTTAAGGATCCTCAAGAGGCATTAGCAGCAGTAGGTGCAGTCACCCTTGGTTTGGATTTGACTTTAAGAGATCAACAAGATCAGCTTAAAAAGAAAGGACAACCTTGGGAACGTGCGAAAGCATTTGATGGATCTTGTATTTTGGCAGATTGGATTTCGCTTGATCAGGTCCCAGCATTAGATCAAGTCCAGTTTAAGCTCGAAATTAATGATCAACTTAGGCAACATGGTGATACGGGGTTACTGATTTTTAAATTAGGAGCGCTTTTGGCAGAAATCAGTCAAAACTTTAGCTTAATGTCTGGTGATGTTGTCATGACGGGTACGCCTGCAGGTGTGGGACCATTAGAATCGGGTGATCAGCTCAAAATGACTTTGACTGGCTTAAAACAAGATTTTGTGTGGACTACGCAAGTGCATTAATGATGCATCAAGCTCAATTAAAAAGGATGATGGTTCATCCTTTTTTTATGGCTAGAGATTGTCTGAGTTGATGTTTTTACGAAACTGTTGGGGCGTGATGTGCATCCAGCGTTTAAACATATTGATAAAGGCTGAGGCGTTGGCATAGCCCAAATCTAGAGCAATATGTTCAACGGTTTTATTTTCAGACAATAAGCTTAATGCTCGTGTAATTTTAAAGCGTTGACGCCATTCATTGAGCGACATCGAAATTTCAGCTTCACATAGGCGAGATAAAGTGCGCTCACTCATATTCACCATTTGAGCATAATCTCTCAGTGGACGCTGATCACTGAGATGCTCATGGATGTAGGTAAATATCGTTTGTAATGCAGGATGATCAGAATGGGGCAAGTAGCTTTTGAGCAGGGGTGAGCTTTTTAATTGATCCAGTAAAACCATTAAAAGTCGTTGATATTCGGGTTGATCATGTTTGAAATAAGTTTTTCTGAGTTCATTGAGTAGCGCCGTCACTAAGGGGGAGCTTAGTAAAATACCTGCTTGTTTGGGCAATGCATCACACAGGCTTTCATGCACGTATAAGGTGGCATGAGAAACAGCTGTGAGATTAATACTGCTGTGATGCAGATGCGGCGGTAGCCAAATTCCGTAGGGCGGAGGTGTTAAATATTGATTTTGATCAATATGAACTTCCATTACACCATCAAATGCATAGATAAATTCGCCCCATGCATGACCGTGTTTAGGATATTCTGAATGGGCTGGATCATTGCGGAATGTTAGCCAAAGATTCTCTTGGATATGATCATAATTATCTAACTGAACGAATAGTTCATGTGGATGGCGTTTTGGCATATTAAATTGCCTGAATAAATGTATTTGTTGTCTGTTTTGAATTATATATTCTAATTCAGTCAGCAGTATAGTGACGACTTGTTTGTGTGAAGAGTGCCACTCATGGGTGAGCGAAGAGGTCTTGACCTTCAGGCGTCAAGCTTAATGATCGTATTGTGTTTAGTCTGGGGTTTACAGCAAATTATCTTGAAACTTGCAGCTACTGATATTAGTCCTCTGATGCAAATCGCATTGCGCTGTGGTTTGGCAACCTTGCTTGTCGTTCCATTATTGTATCGACAACGAGTGCGACAACTGTTTCATTACCGTTATGTTGTTCCTGGAATTTGGTTAGCCTTTTTATTTTCTGCAGAATTTTATTTGGTTGCTGAGGCACTCAGGTACACCAGTGCTGCGCACACTGTTGTTCTGCTCTATACCGCGCCTATTTTTGTGGCTTTAGGCTTACATTGGAAAGTCAAAGCTGAAAAATTGAATCACTTCCAGTGGTTTGGTATTTGGTTCGCATTTTTTGGCATCGCTTATACTTTTTTAGTGCGTGATCAAGCTCAAAGTCAACTCAACCATATTTTATGGGGAGATTTTCTTGCTGTAATGGCAGGGATGATGTGGGCATTGACTACGATTTCTTTAAAATTTTCAACGCTTTCTGAGGCGCCTCCCACTCAAACATTATTTTATCAATTGCTTGGGGGCTTTATTTTTTTATTACCCTTAGCTTTTTGGACTGGACAAGCAGATGTACGCTGGTCACAACTGGCGTTTCTGAGCTTAACATTTCATGTGGTTGTCATGTCTTTTTTAAGTTTGCTGCTATGGTTTTGGTTGTTACGAACTTATTTAGCAAATGGCTTAGGTGTGTTTTCGTTTTTGACCCCCATGTTCGGCATGTTGTTTGGTGTCTGGCTATTAGATGAGGAGATCGAAACGAGTTTCTTGGTCGGTTCTTGTATGGTTCTTGCAGGGATTATGATTGTGTCTTTACACCGCTGTTTGAGAATTTATCTTGATCGAATCGGCGCAAGAATTGGAGCATTCCATTGAATCAGTACACATGGCTGGGATTAAGCTCGATTTTGATTTGGGCCTCGTTGGTTGCGGTGGTGAAACTTGTAACTGAATCATTAAGCCCGGTACAGGCGGTGGCACTGATCTATAGTTTTAGTGCATTGTTCATGTTATGGAAAAATGGTTTTCCCAAGCTTTCACTCATGCCTAAAAAATACTTATGGGGCTGTGGTGCTCTTTTTGTTGGCTACGAGATCCTGTTTTTAATTTCGATTGCACTTTCAACGCATCGAGAACAGGTATTAATCATAGCAATGATTAATTATCTTTGGCCTCCTTTGCTGATTGTATTTTCGATTCTTGCACGGCAATTGAGCGCGAATATTTGGGTGATTACTGGCTTTGCATGTGCCATTCTTGGGTTAATGATGGTTGTTAATCCAGATATTCTCGAGCCGAAAAGCATATTGGTGGCCGTGCTTGAAAATCCATTGGCGTACTCATTTGCTTTCATCGGCGCCGTACTATGGCCTTTGTACAGTATATGTACCAAGAAATATGCAGAAGGTCATAATGCTGTTCCATTTCTTTTTCTAATGACTGCAGTTGGGTTGTGGGCTGTACATTTTGTGATGCGAGAACCGTTTGTTGAGCTGAATTTGATGACATGGCTGATGGTTGTAGTCATTGGCAGCTTAATTGGCTTGGCTTACAGCAATTGGAACCAAAGCATGCAATATGGACATCTCAAAATTTTAATTTTGGCAACGTATTTTATGCCCATTTTTTCAAGTCTGATGTCGATGCTGATTCTAGATGTGCAACCTCTAATGAGCTTTTGGATCGGTTGTGTCTTAGTGACCTTAGGCGCACTTATTTGTTGGCAATCTACACGTCCATATAATCCGTCTACGAAATAAGAAAAGACCTATAGAGGTCTTTTCTTATTGCAAGAGTTTATTTTTCTTCAAGTATGGTCGATAGCGGTACGGAGAGCTTTGCAGCCAGATAATCATCAGCTTCAATCAGTGCAGGACCAATACGGTTCATCCATACATCATCTTCATGAATTTTTCCGATATCATTTTTATCAGGCAGCGTATAAGGCAATGATTTATAAAATGACCAAAAATCAAGATGATCTAAATTTCTAACCAAAACATATTCATTATTATCTGTACGTTTAATAATATTCTGCTGTTCTAATAGATTAACATATTTAGGCCAGCGGCCAATTTCACCGCGTCCTAAAATATCAAGTGCCTCCAGATCGGTTACGGTTTTACCTTGTTTTTGTTTTTTATAGAATAACTCAAGCATATCTAGAAGCATGAGAATTGGATGGCGCGTTTGGGTCTTACCTGTATGAAATGCTGTGAGGGCATAACTTATCTCAACACCAAGCAGTACGATGTTCCAAGAGAGATAAATCCACAACAGGAAAATTGGAACTGCTGCAAAAGCACCGTAAACCAACTGATAACTGGTAAAGTTAGTCATCACGAAGCCGAATAAATTTTTCAGTAACTCGAAGGTAACAGCACTAAAAATCGCAGCAATCATGGCTGCTTTTATTGGAACAGAGCGGTTTGGAATCGTCCAATACAAGGCAAAAAAACCAAATGCGGTGAGTGCAAATGAGATGACCCATAAAATAAAAGTGCCATTCAATTCATAACCTGCAAAATTATTGCTTAGGATGTTCATAGACGCTAAAGTCGATGAAATCACAAAAGCCGAACCCAGCAGGATTGGTCCCAGTGAAATGATGGTCCAATAGCGCATAAAACCAATAATGCCATTACGCGTTTCTGTCACACGCCAAATACGATTGAATGCTGTCTCAATGCTAGTGAGCATCATTACTGTGGTAAAGAATAAAAACAGCACACCAATAATGGTTAAGTTGCTCGAATTGTCAGTAAATGCATTCAATGCTTTATCAAACGCGATACTGGTTTTAGGCAGAAAATTACTGTAGATCAATTGTTGTAATTGTTGCCGAGCAGGTTCTAATGCTTTAATCGATGAAATGATAACCAAGAATACGGTCAACATCGGCACGACAGCGAAAAGTGTGGTGTAAGTTAAAGAGCCTGCTTGCTCACGACAATTGTTAGCTTCAAAGCGTCGTAGTACAAACAAAATAAATTGAAACCATGTTTTATTGTAGAAAGGTAACTTTTTTAAGATTTCCGCCATAAATAATGAGTCTCGAGTATTTTTTAGTTAAAATTCTGTACGTTCGTTGCACAGCTTAACCAAATTTTAAAAAAAATACCGTATAGTTTTCTTTTTTCATTGGATGATCTTTTTATGCAAGCATATGTTCTAGTTTTGTATTACAGCAAATATGGTTCAACCAAGGAAATGGCACATTTAATTGCTCAAGGAATTGAATCTACTGGAATGCTTGCGAAAATTAGAACAGTTCCACAGTTGGCAACAGTGGTGACCGAAGCAGCACCAAGTATTCCAGAGGAGGGCGATATTTATGCGACTTTGGATGATCTTCAACATTGTTCGGGACTTGCATTAGGATCACCAACTCGATTTGGCAATATGGCATCAGAAATGAAATATTTTTGGGATCAAACAACGAGTTTATGGCTCAATGGTGCATTGCATAATAAACCTGCTTGTGTGTTTGGTTCATCGGGCTCTATGCACGGCGGGCAGGAAAGTACATTACTGACTATGTTGCCACCTTTGTTTCATCATGGAATGTTGATTTTGGGTTTAACCAATGCCAACCCAGCTTTATCGAATACAAAATCAGGTGGGACACCCTATGGTGCTACACATGTCAGTGGACCTAGACACGATCAATCTCTAAGCCAAGATGAAAAATCACTGTGTATCGAGCAAGGGAAACGATTAGGTGAAGTGGCGTTGCAAATGTTAAAGAAATAATTTTAAAGATTATTTTATCAGGCATAAAAAAAGTGAGCTTCTCGCTCACTTTTATTTTGAAATATGTTTCTGTTCAAATCGGTGTTTGCACTTTTTGCATTGGTAATCGAGGAAAACATTCTTATCGACAATTTCTCCCGCTTTTTTTCCAAAACGATGACCTAAAAAGCCACCAGTCACACCCACACTGATTGCACCAACAAAAGTGCCAATTGTGCCACCCATGATTACACCTAAAGGGCCCGCAACAGCACCAATGGAAGCACCAATAGAAGCACCTGATGCAGCACCACCCACAGTACCCGCAGTTGTACCCGCTGCGGAAAGAAGAACACCACCTGTTTTTTGCAGTAATTGTTCATGGTTGCGTTTTTCAATATCAGTTGAACCGCATTTTGGGCAGTGTATTTCTAAGTTTTCAGTCATTTAGGATTGCTCTAATCTATACATCCATTTATTTAAAAGATTCTAGCATTGCGATTAAAGTTGCAACATGGCCGAATGTAGAAAAACTGTAATGCCAGATAAAATAAAAAATTGATTTGAAAATAGATTAATTTAATTTTTAAGGATAAAACCATATTTTATGAGCAGGATGGCTTAGATCTTGAACTGAATAACTAAGCGCAAATAGTGATTTAATTTTTTTCGAAGTTTGGCTTATTTTTTTATTCCAATCAAAAAAATTACCAAGACAATGAAAAAATTATTTGTACTAAGCACCATTGTGACATTGAGTTTTAGCCTCATTGCATGCTCAAAAGAAAAGCCTACTGAGCTTAAGGGGCAAGATGAATCAAATGAAAAATTAACAACCTTGAATATTGGCTATCAAAAAGCGGCGCTTAAATTCATCGTTGCAAAACAAAATAAAACTTTTGAGCAGGCATTTCCTGGTGTGAAAATTCAATGGAAAGAGTTTCCGGCAGGTCCTCAAACACTAGAAGCATTAAATGTCGGTGCTATAGATGTGGGGTATACAGGAGATACACCTGTAATTTTCGCACTTTCTACAGGTAAACCAATTCAATATTTAGCGTATGAAAATGGATCTAAAAATGCACACAGCTTGCTGTTACCCAAAGACAGCACGATTCAAAGCTTAAAGGATCTAAAAGGTAAGCGTATTGGTGTTACACAAGGTTCAAGTGCGCATTACTTTCTCTCACAAATATTAGATCAAGCTCAATTGAGTTGGTCTGATATTCAACCCGTCTGGTTAACGCCTGCAGATGCACGAGCTGCTATTGATAAAAAATCACTCGATGCTTGGGCGATTTGGGATCCTTATGCAAGTGCTGCTTCGCTTAAAGGTGATACACGTGTTCTTATTGATTCAAAGGCTTTACCATTGGCTTATAGCTTCTATTTGTCTTCACCAAAATTTTTAAAACAACATGGGGTTGAAGCCCAAAAAATTGTGCAAACATTAAATCAAGTAGATGATTGGATCAATCAACACCCAGATCAAGCCGCAAAAATTCTGGCGCAAAGTACAAGCTTGGACGAAAATATTACCAAACTTGTTTTAGAAAAAAGAAATATTCCTGCTTATGCCAAACTGGTCGACACAGATACAGTCACGGCGCAACAAAAAATTGCAGATTTATTTTATCAGCTCAAACTCATTCCGAATGCCGTGTCTTTAAAAGATCATGTGTGGACTGGGAAAGACTAAGTGATTGAACGCGAATCATATTTTTAAAGACGAATAAGTATCCAATTTAAATGATTTCAAAAGCATTCATCTTTCAGTCATTAATACAATGAAGTATTAGAAAGATGAGTGCATCATGAATCAACCATTACAACAAAGCTTAACCGCACTTCCTATTCTGAATTTAAGTCAATTTGATCAATCATCAACGCAAGCAGATTTTCTGCAACGACTTGCACATATCGCTAAGGATATTGGTTTTTTTTATTTGATAGGTCATGGTATTTCAGCTGAAAAAATTTCAGAGATTCAGCGTATTACTCGGCAGTTTTTTTCGCTGCCACAAGAACAAAAAGATGAAATCGCTATGATTCATTCCCCGCATTTTCGAGGGTATAGTCGAGTAAATACCGAAGTTACACGTCTGCAACCTGATTTTAGAGAACAAATAGACATTGGTTTTGAACTGGCAGCATTAGAACCTGAAACTGGACCGACATGGAGGCTTTTGCAGGGACCAAATCAGTGGCCTTCGAATTGGCCTGAGTTTCAACGCGTAGTCACCGCATGGCAACGAGATCTCAGACAAGTTGCAATTAAATTATTAAAAGCCTTGTTGCTTTCATTGGGGCAGCAGGACACAGCACTTGATCAATTGATTACAGGCAGTCCACATGAACTACTCAAGCTGATTCATTATCCCCCAATTGATCAAATGAATCATCAGGGTGTAGGCCCTCATAAAGACTCCAATATTTTAACTTTACTTTTACAAGACCAGATCGGAGGACTTCAGGTCTTAAGTCAAGGCAAATGGATTGAAGTACCATTTGTTGAACACGCATTTGTCGTCAATATCGGTGAGGTTTTAGAGCTTGCCACAAATGGATATTTGATTGCGAATCAACATCGAGTCATATCTCCAACCAATGCAGAACGGTACTCGGTTGCTTATTTTCTTTCTCCAAATTTATTTGCTGGTGAAATTCCGCTTTTAAATCTTGCAAATGATTTAAAAGCACTTGCACAAGGACCAGAGACAGATCCACTGAATCCTTTACTGAGAAATGTGGGAGAAAACTGTATCAAAGGTCGACTTAGATCTCATTTAGACGTTACTGAAAAATATTATCCAGCGCAATTTAAACAACTCAAACAATCAACAACAATATCGAGTAAATCATGAAGTCAAAATACGCCCAATTTTTATTTATTATTTTTGCAATTCTCATTATCAGTGCATGTAGTGCTCAACCTGAACCTCAAAAAACAAAGCAAACACAACAAACAATCGTGATTGGATCACATGGATCGGATGTTGATATTTGGAGACATATCGCGGATTCTGATCAGGCGAAAGCAGCAAATGTTGACATTGAGGTGAAAGAAATTAATGACGGTGTGGCTTTGAATCAAGCTTTGCTCGATGGTGAAATTGATGTAAATGCATTTCAATCTTGGGCGTATTTCAAAGAATTTAATGACTTGAATCATCATAAGCTTGCTGTCTTGGCGACCACTTATTTAGAGCCTATGGGTTTATATTCTCAAAACTACAAGTCACTAACTGCTTTGCCTGATCGGGCCTTAATTGCAATTCCAAATGATGTGGCGAATACAGCACGTGCATTAAGACTATTAGAACGTGCTCAGTTGATTCAACTTAAGCCAGATTTTAATACGATTTCTGGAACTCTTGAAAGTATCCAGTCAAATCCGAAATCACTTCAATTTAAATTGGTCAAAGGTGCACAACTACCACGTGTATTGTCTGAGGTGGATTTAGCCGCAATTGGAAATACTATTGCTCTAGAAAGTGGACTAAATGTAATAACAAATGCGATATTTAAAGAAGAGGTTACTGATAAAGCTTTAGAAAATGTCAATATACTTGCAGTGCGTAAAGATCGATTGAATGATCCACAATTTCAAGAACTTTCAAATCTTTACCATCAGCCTTACGTTGAAGATTATATTCAAAAGCATTTTGGTGGTACAAAATTGGGTATTCAACTTGATCCTGCCACATTAAAATAAAAAAGCGCCGTTAGGCGCTTTTTTTAATGTTCAACATTATTCTTGAACAAAAGTCACTGTCCCATTTGCAAGTGATTCAACACGAGCAAGTGATTCAACTCGGTAACCTTTTTCAAGTAAAAGATCACGGCCAGGTTGGAACGACTTTTCAATCACGATACCAATCCCGACAACCTCAGCTTCAGCTTGGTGAATCAAATCAGCTAAACCTAAAGCTGCTTGTCCATTCGCAAGAAAGTCATCGATCACAAGAACCTTATCTGTTGCTGCAATGTGCTTCTTAGAAATAGCAATTGTGCTTTCTACTTGCTTTGTAAATGAGAATACTTTTGAACGATATAAATCATCTTTTAAAGTTAAAGATTGATACTTACGTGCAAAAATTACCGGTACACCAAGTTCCAAGCCAGCCATCACAGCAGGTGCGATACCTGAAGCTTCAATTGTGATGATTTTGGTGATGCCTGCATCTTTGAATAGACGAGCAAATTCTTGACCAATTTGTTGCATCATCACTGGGTCGATTTGGTGGTTTAGAAAAGAATCAACTTTTAAAACCTGATCAGATAGAACGATACCTTCGTTTAAGATTTTCTGTTCTAGTGCGTACACGGGAGAATCCTCTAGGGCAGGTGCCTTTTTAAGCAAAGACGTATTTTAAAAAGCATCTGCAAAAAAGCAAGTAAAAAATGCCTTAATTTTGTGGACCGTTATACCCTGTCAGTAAGAGCCCGTATGAAGATTTCTTATCTTGGTGTGTGACTTTCACTGGTAGATAGTCCAATTTCGGAGACAGCCAAAAAATCGTTTCACGACCTGGTTTATCATGTTTCATCACCACCTTGATGGTATCAAACGTGCCGTACTTGGTTTCCACTTTTTCAGTGCCTTGTTTGACGAATCGACGTGATTCAACTTCTTTAGCATCTGCAATCCAATATTGCGATTTTAAAACGTTATTTTTGAGGTCTTCACGAATTTGCAATTCTGCATTTAACTCATCCAGTACACCAGATTTCCATGCAAATGAGCGTTGCTCTTTATCTTTGGTGGTGTTAATGGTTTTGGCACTCGGATTAAATTTAATGCTCATTGTATTGTTATGAACTAAAATTTTACTGGTGCGACTGAAATTGGATGATTGAATCTGATTATTATTGAATGTGAAGTTACTGGTTTCAGTTGCTGAAGCAATACCACCTGCTTTAGCTGCAAAAACGTAATTCCACGTGTTACCTGATTTTTTCAAGGTTCGTGTTGCTGACCCCAAGTTTTTACCATTATATGCAAACTGATAAGAGGCTTGGAAGGGCGTTATGGCAAGCACTTGACTTGAATAGCCTGTGAAAAGCACGGCTGTACCTACACTTGCAATCACACTCAAAGTTTTAAACGATTTAAATGCCATAAATATTTTCCTTTACCTTCGTATCGAAGGATCACTTGAAGTTTTATTATCTCTGATAAATAAGGAGAAATAATCAATAATCACAGTGAAAATGTATTTTTCTGTAGCTTAAGCTTTATGACGACATCAAAACGCTGCACTCTAGTCGTCCTTTTGTTTAATTGGTGTAATGTGATCACTTTCCACTTCATCAGATTTAGATTTGAATCGATCAGTATTCATTTTGCTAAATAAAGCCATCAAATTTACATTACCAATCACGACCAATTCTGTTTCACGCAGTTCTGCATGGTTGACGTGTACTTTGCCCAATGTTTCAATGATCGAGCGATTTTTTCCGAGCCACTGATTTAAATCGAGATGTAAGAGATCATCTTTGACTTTAATGACATTAAAACGCTCTAAAATCATGCCAAGTGGATCTTTACGAAGAATTTTTTGATAGAAAAATAGTGCAGAGCGGAATGCAATTTTCATCCAAAAAGTTTGAAATTTTGCTTCAATTACTTCGGTTTCACTAATTTGTTCAAATACAATCAGTTGTACGTCTTTATTCAATTCCATTTGAATAAGCTTTAAATCTACAGAGAGAATGGTATAAAGCCCTTTCACATTCAAAGTGGCATAGAGTCGAAGCCAATCGTCGTGTAAATCAGCATGTAAGTCTTCAAGGATGCTGACATTGTCGGTCACAAAGCGCTTGAAAGTCGCATTTAAAAAAACTTGAGAGACAGGAAATTCACGTTCTTCTTCAATAAACCCTTCAGCCTTTTGATAGACTTTACGAAATTTGTTCGCGATATTTGAAATAATCGTTGGCATAAGTGAAGTTCCATTACCTCTAAATATTGTGAGATGTCAGCTAGTGTATATCTTGTAGGTGATTACTGCCGAAGGATAACAGCTTATCCAATTGCGATGTAATGTTTACAAAGACGTTTATTATGGTTTTGATGGTCAGGCGTTATTTAAGTTTAATCTATTGGTTTCGCATGACTTTATCTTATTTTATCTGAAGAACTTGCTCAATATTTAACTCATTTGTCTAAAATATGTCATCAATATAAAGATCAACTCGATTTACTCAGATTGATAAGCGCGCTGAATCTGACAGACCTCAATCGAATACGTGTCATACCATGATAGGCGACCTTTTTGTTGGGCATAAAGATGTTGGGTGTCTTGATGCTAAGCTTGAATATCTTCTAACCGACTCCAATAAGAAAGACTGACTTCATTATCCTTCTCTTGATAGCTTTCAAACTTTGTACAATTGTAATCATGCATCGCTTTATGCCGCATTTGGCTAGCCAATATTACATATTCATCATCAATATTTTTTATTTTAGCTTTGAAGATGACAACGAAGTTCATTTTTGAATACTCATTTATTATTTTAATTTGCTTCCCGAATAACGGGAAGCATAGACCGAAGTCATTGAGGAGTGTTATTCGTCATCCAAAAGCAAGTAAGGGTTTTCAAAACCTAGTTTTTGTAAAATCTCAATCTCAATTGCTTCCATTTCCTCAGCATCTTGTTCAGAAGTTTCATGATCATAGCCCATCAGATGTAAAGTACCGTGAACCAACATATGAGTGAAATGTGTTAATGGTGCTTTAAATTGTTCTTCTGCTTCTCGAAGCACAACGGGAATACAAATCACCAGATCTCCGATAGGGAAACTGTCTAAAATTTCAGCCATTTCATCTGGTAAGTCGCTTGGAAAAGATAAAACATTGGTTGGCTTATCTTTACCACGATATTCAAGGTTAAGTTTGTGACTTTCTTCGACATCTACGCAAGCTATTCCAATTTCACAATCGCTTTGTGTATCAATATGACGAAGGGTGGTTTCAATAATTTTTTTAACATACGCACGTTTGAGCACCAAGTTTGATGCTTCAAACGATTGTTGTAATGAGAGACTGAGTTTCAAAATCTTGCCTTGAGCGTGATTAGATTTAAATTACTCTGCATCTTGATGCTGAGCATCAGCAGCAGAATCATTTTCTGATATGAGTGCTTCTTGACGCGCTTTACGTTCCGCACGTGCTTCAGCAGTTAAACGATGTTGTTCACTGTCCCAACCTTCGTATGCTTCTACAATTTTTTGTACAAGCTGATGTCTTACAACATCACGTGAGTGAAAACGTGTGATATGGATTTCTTTAATCTTTTCAAGCACACGTAATGAATGTGCCAAACCAGACTGTTGTCCACGTGGTAAATCCACTTGAGTAATGTCACCGGTAATGACTGCACGCGAACCAAAACCAAGACGAGTTAAGAACATTTTCATCTGTTCTGGCGTTGTATTTTGAGCTTCATCTAAAATGACAAAGGAGTGATTGAGTGTACGACCACGCATATATGCAAGTGGGGCTACTTCAATAATTTGACGCTCAATTAATTTTGCCACTTTTTCAAAGCCAAGCATTTCATACAGGGCATCATAGAGTGGGCGTAAATAAGGATCAATTTTTTGTGATAAGTCACCTGGCAAGAAGCCAAGTTTTTCACCAGCTTCCACAGCAGGGCGAACTAAAAGAATACGTTGAATTTCATTGCGTTCAAGCATATCAACGGCAGCAGCTACAGCCAAATAGGTCTTACCTGTACCCGCTGGACCAATCCCGAAAGAAATATCACTTTGAAGAATACGTTGTACATAGCGTTTTTGGTTGGCCCCCCGCGGATTAATGCGGCCCTTGCGAGTTTGGAGCCAGACTTCGTCAAGTCCTGTGTGTTCTTGATTAGGATCCAATTGTAATTCATGATCAGTCTGGCTGCCTTGAATCATTAAATGAATCAAATCAGAGCTGATTTGTTGAGAAACTTCAGCTTCGGCGTATAAGCGCTGAAGTAAGCTTTCAACTCTCTCGACTTCATCAATTCCACCGTCAATAAAAAAACTATCACCACGCTGACTGATTTTTACATCTAAACGTTGTTCAATTTGTTTCATATGACCGTTGTACGCGCCAAGCATGGTTTGTAAACGGTCCATTGAAACACCGGGAAAAGCCACTGTACGTCGAATCGCTGCAGTCAAGAGATTTCCTTTAGAGTCTATTAATCTATACCTCTACATTACGCCACGTCAGGTTCAAGATTCAAGAGTTCACCGTAAACTAAATTCAAGGTTTTAATCTCTGTAATCTCAATCTCTGCAAAGCGTCCAAGCCAAGAGGCATCACCAATAAATGTTACTAAACGTGTATTGTCTGCGGTTCCTACCAATAAGTTTGGATCGTGCTTTGAAACGCTCTCAATGAGCACACGTTGGACAGTACCAAGCATAGCATCAGTTTTTTGGATACTTGACTGCTTAATCCATTGTTGAACTTTAGCCAAGCGCTCTTTTTTAACATCTTCAGGTGTTAAATCTTCCAGCTCTGATGCTGGTGTACCAGGACGTTTCGAGTAGATGAAACTATAAGAATGATCAAAATCTAAGTCTTGAATAAATTGATATGTCTCATCAAAGTTAGCATCAGTTTCACCAGGGAAGCCAATAATAAAGTCTGAAGACAAATGCATATCAGGGCGTACCTGGCGTAATTTAGCAATCTTATCGATATAAACGTCAATCGTGTGGTTACGCTTCATCGCCTTCAATACATCATTTGAACCACTTTGAACTGGTAAATGAAGGTGAGAAACCATCTGTGGTAGGTCACGATAGCATTGGATAAGGTCATCATTGAATTCTAATGGATGAGATGTCGTATAACGAATACGACCAATGCCTGGAATTTCCGCCACTAAACGAAGAAGATCAGCAAACGTACAGATTTCACCTTCGAATGTTTCTCCGCGGTAACCATTTACGTTTTGACCGAGTAAAGAAACCTCACGTACGCCCTTTTCCGCAAGACCAGCAATTTCAGCAAGTACATCATCTAGGGGACGAGAGACTTCCTCACCACGAGTGTATGGCACCACGCAGAATGAACAGTATTTTGAACAGCCTTCCATAATCGATACGAAAGCTTTATAACCTTCAACGCGAGGTTCAGGTAAGAAGTCGAACTTTTCGATATCTGGAAATGAGATGTCTACCAGTTTGATTTTCTCTTTTTTCGGCTTTTCAATTTGATCCGTATGCTGATCAAGCATTTGTGGCAAACGGTGAAGTGTTTGTGGACCAAATACCATGTCGACATAAGGTGCACGTTTTTGGATATTGTCACCTTCTTGAGATGCAACACATCCACCTACACCAATCACCAAATCAGGATTTTTTTCTTTCAGCTTGCGCCAGCGACCTAATTCTGAAAATACTTTTTCTTGCGCTTTTTCACGAATTGAACAGGTATTCATTAAAAGAATATCTGCATCAGCAGGGTCTGTTGTTAATACATAACCGTGTGAATCACCTAGCAAGTCGGCCATACGATGACTGTCATACTCATTCATCTGACACCCTTGCGTTTCGATATACAGTTTTTTGACTGCACCATCGATGGCTGGGGTGTGCTGTGGCTGGGTAACAGTGTTTTCTGAGGCAGCTGGGGCACTATTCGGAATGAAGGTTTGAACCGTCATGAAGGCTCCTATCCTATAAAAAGGGATAAATATGTTCCGGTGAAGTATGGGGGAATCCCACACTCGATAAAAGCGAGCTATTTTACAGTATTTGTACTACGGGTTGAACAAATATATAAATCAGATCAAGTTTATGGATTTACAGTAAAAATACTTTAAAATAATAGTGGTTAATCAGCGCTTTACATAACAGAACAGTACTTGATCATTAGAGTATTTAAAATACATTTTAAAATTGCCAAGCGCTGCAAAAGAGTTGATCATGCAAAAAAGCATGTCCAAATGTAGCGACGAGTTAAAGTTGAGAAGAGAAGCGTGTCAAAAAAAGCAGTGAAGCAAAAACAGTTAAAACAATATTTAATGGGGCTGATAACACTAGGTTGTTTGCCCGTTGCTCATGCGGCTGAAGAGCAATTTAATGAAGCGATTAAATTTGCGAACTCGGGTAATACAGCTCAGCTCGAATATTATCGTTCTGCAATGCAAAATGATGCGCTTGGATATTATCCAGAATATTGGATGTTGAATAATAATTTAGGCTTCCAACCTGCAACGAATATTATCAGCTTTGCACAGCGCTATCCTCAATCTGCAATGGCTGAAAAATTAGCTGCTGATTATGTCGAAGAAAAGGTAAAACAAGCGGATTTCAAGACAGCTCAACCTGTTTTACCTTATGTCACCAATCCTGACCAAGCTGAAAGCTGTGCGGTTGCGCAAGTACGAGCAAAAAATGGCGATACATTGGTGTACGCGGAATACAAAGATGTCTGGCTTACAACAGAGTCGCAGCCAGAATCGTGTAATGGTTTAGGTCGCTTAATGCTAAGTAGTCCCTTACTCACCACCACTGATCGTCAACAGCGCTTGTTTGCGCAACTTAGAGCGGGCCAGTCTGGTCCAGCGATCGCAACAGCACAAACTCTGGGTTTAAACTTGTCATTAGCACAATTAAATCAAATTCAGGCAGATCCTTTGAATTATTTATGGTCTGCAACCAAAGGAACAACAGTAGATTATGCTTATTTGGTGTTTGCTTTAGGTCGTGCTGCAGATGCTGACTTGAACACGGCGCTTCAAAATCTTCCTCGTGTCGTGCAAGGTGTTCCTGCAGATGTTCAAAAGTATATGTACCGCACGGTGGCGTATATTGGAGGCACGACAGTGATGAAAAATAATTTTAATCCTGAAGTGCTGAAGAACTTTGATTACAGTTATGGCGTGCCTTTTACACCAGAAGAGGCTGAAATTTACGCGCGTCAAGCGATTCGTTTTGGTGAATGGGAAAGTGTGTTGCGAGCCATAGATAGTATGAGCGTTACGCAAAAACAAGAAGATCGCTGGCAATATTGGATGGCGAGAGCATATGAAAATCGTAAAGACCAAACTTCCAAGCAAGCTGCAAAAAGTATTTATCAACGATTAGCTGCCGCTGGCGATGATTATCACAATCTGTTGGCAAAAGACCATTTAGGTATTCGTTATAATGAAGCACATGATCGTGCTCAACCAAGCGCACAGGATATTCAACGTTTAGATCAAGATATTCACTTTAGACGTGCTTTTGCATTACGCAATATCAATGCTTCAGCAACTTACACAAATCGTGAATGGAATTGGGCTGTCCGCCAAGCTTATCTTAAGCAAGATGATGGTCTATTACTGGCTGCGGCAAAACGTGCCACAGAAATGGGGTGGTATGACCGTGCTATTTATGCGGCGGAAAGAACACTTAAACGTCATAACTATGCATATCGTTATGCGACACCACATCAAAATCTAGTGGTGACGCATAGTAAAAATGCAGGGATTGATCCTTCGTGGGCTTATGGTTTAATGCGTCAAGAAAGTCGCTTTGTAACCACGGCCCGTTCACATGTAGGTGCTGGTGGATTGATGCAAATTATGCCTGCTACAGCAAAAGATGTGGCACGAAAAATGGGTGAAACGTATAATCCTGCTGCATTATCAGATCCGAATACCAATATTCGTTATGGGACATATTACCTGTCAATGATTCAAGGTATGCTGAGTAACAGTCCAGTTCTAGCTACGGCTGGCTATAATGCAGGGCTGACTAGAGCACGCCGTTGGCAACCAGAGTTTAAAAGCATTGCGGCGGATCAATACACAGAGTCAATACCACTTCATGAAACACGTGACTATGTGAAGAAAGTTATGACCAATGCTGCTCATTATGGTGTTTTGCTTGGACAGGGGCCGCAAGCGATCGAAAGTCGTATGCCGCCTATTCCAGTAAGAAATACGCAATAGCATTTCAACTATTTTTGTGAGCTTTGATGAATCACACAAAACTGCTGTTTAGTCGTCAACACACTTACCTCCTCAGTAGTTTGAGCGTAGGGGCTTTGTTGTGTTCAGTAGATGTGATGGCATCAGGGAAAGGTTTACAAGGATATGTGCTTCAAGTACAGATGACACCTGCCATTTGTGCATTAGATCGAACAAAAGCGAAACACCGTAAATGCCTAGAAGGATATTCACTGACGATAAAGGGTCTTATCCCAGAAACCAGTCGTCATGATTGCCAAACGAGTTCATCTGCCACCTTGGCACCGCTACAGAAGAGGGTTGTTGCTAGGGTGATGCCTGATGAGCAGGCTAGAATTAGGCTGTGGGCCAACTATGGTGGTTGCGTTCCAATGAATGCCAGTCAGTATTTTCGTACCATTATTAATCATGCAGACCAATTAAAAGTTCCTGATTACTTAACAGGAGTGGATCGTAAAACAGTCTCTATCGCGACATTACGATCGCAATTCATCAAACTCAACCCAAAATTACCCAGCCAAGGTATTGAATTTCAATGCCAAAGCTTAAATGGTCGCCCAGTGTTAACGGGGGTTGAAATCTGTTATCGCACGAATGGTCAATTCAAGTCATGTGCGTCTGATATTGTCTCGACCTGCCCAAATACATTTGACATAGAGGGCGCCTACTAATTTATTTCCGCGAAGTTAATTTATATTTCCTATCAGACTTTTGTTGAAATTCATTCTCTTTTCAATGCATCTGTCAAAGTATTGGAGTACAATCTTCGCCGTTTATGATTATTAAGATTAGATAGAACAGCTATTTAATCGCATTGACTATCCTCTCAACTGGAGATAATTACATGAAGCAACCTGTTCGCGTTGCCGTTACTGGCGCTGCTGGTCAAATTGGTTACAGCCTTTTATTCCGTATCGCTAGCGGTGAAATGTTGGGTAAAGACCAACCAGTTATTCTTCAATTATTAGAAATTCCTGTTGAGAAAGCTCAACAAGCGCTTAAAGGCGTGATGATGGAACTTGACGACTGTGCTTTCCCATTGTTGGCTGGCATGATCGGTACTGATGATCCTAAAGTTGCATTCAAAGATGCTGACTACGCGCTTCTTGTTGGTTCACGTCCACGTGGTCCTGGTATGGAACGTGCTGACCTTCTTAAAGTCAACGGTGAAATCTTCATCGGTCAAGGTCAAGCGCTTAACGAAGTTGCTAGCCGTGACGTTAAAGTTCTTGTTGTAGGTAACCCTGCTAACACGAATGCTTATATCGCAATGAAATCTGCTCCAGATCTTCCAGCGAAAAACTTCACAGCAATGTTACGTCTTGACCACAACCGTGCGTTAACTCAACTTGCTCAAAAAGCTGGTGTTGCAGTTTCTGACATCAAAAACATGACAGTTTGGGGTAACCACTCTCCAACAATGTATGCTGACTACCGTTTTGCTAACGTAAACGGCGAAAGCTTAAAAGACAAAATCAACGATGCTGCATGGAATAAAGACGTATTCCTTCCAACTGTTGGTAAGCGTGGTGCTGCGATCATCGAAGCGCGTGGTCTTTCTTCTGCTGCTTCTGCTGCAAACGCTGCAATCGACCATATGCGCGATTGGGCTCTTGGCACAAACGGCGAATGGGTAACTATGGGTATTCCTTCTGATGGTTCTTACGGTATCCCTGAAGGCGTAATGTTCGGTTTCCCTGTAACTTGTGAAAATGGCGAGTACAAAATCGTTCAAGATCTTGAAATTGACGAATTCAGCCGTGAGCGTATCAACTTCACGCTTAATGAGTTAGAAGAAGAACGTGCAGCGATTGCTGACATGGTTAAATAATTTAGTTCTCAACTAAATTAAAAAAGCACTCCATTCGGAGTGCTTTTTTAATGCACAAAACTTAACAATGCTTAAGAAATCCTTCTACATAGAACTTTGTATTGACATGTTATCTTGAACAAAATCATGAAAATTCAAGGAGCAATCCATGTTGGATATGGAAGTAAATCAAGAATTACTTTTTGAGCAATTGGGCTTAGATAGCTCACCTGAAGGGATTGATCAATTTATACAAACACATCGGCTTGATCCCAATACGCCGATGCATGAAGCTGATTTTTGGAACCCATCGCAACGCGATTTTATTATTAGTCATTGGAAAAAAGATAATGAATGGGCCATTGTCATTGACCAATTGAGTGAGCAGCTCACAAACGATACAAAGTGATGAAAATATAATCACAAATTGAAACAATAAACCCAGACCAAAAGCTGGGTTTTTTCATGGATTTCTTATAAGTTATTTAAATAATAATTTTATTAAAATCTGATAAGGGGAGTCTCTTGATGGAACATAAACCTTCCTTAGCGTTATTGTTTTCTCAATTGGGGTTGGCAAATAGTCCAGCGGCAATTGAACTCTATATCCGTACACATCAGCTTTCCGCTCAACAAAATTTACATGATGCACCATTTTGGAATAAAGGTCAGCGCGACTTCTTAATTAGTCATTTAGTACAAGATGATGATTGGGCAATATGGATAGATGAACTTAATCAACAGTTACATATGGATGCATATAAATTAAAAATGGCCTAAAAAAGCCCCTTTCATGGGGCTTTTTTTAATGCATCTTAGGTTTGGTTAACTGGATAAACCACTCTTGGTCATGAAATTGTTTGAAAGCAGGGTGAGTTCTTATCACCTCTAAATCATGATCAATAGTTTTAAAATATTTATTTAGCCAATGGCGTGTAAGTGCTGACTCTTTACGAGAAGCGCAAGCATAAGCCAGATTAAAATAAACATCACTATGATTGGTCGATGTTAATGATTTTAAAATTTGCTGAGTGATGATCGCAAATTTTTCATCTTGAGTAATCTCAAAATACATCATGTAGGCTCTAGCTAACATCAGGGTAAGATTAATATACAAACGCATTGGCATTTCTTCGAAATCTACTCGACCTTGTTCAAGAAGAACAATCGCTTCTTGAAGAAAATGAATTTGTTCCTGACGAAGCTTACTCATACTGACCAGCTCTAAACGCAATTCGGCACGTTCAAAGGCAAGCTCAGGCGTATTTTTTTGTAAGTAAAGTTGGTCTGTTTCACCAATGCGTTGAATAATTAGCTTGGTATTTGATTGCATGGATGAGTCCTCATCAGGTTTAAAACCTATATGGAGGCAACTTCGAAAAAATAAAGCGCTAAATTAAAGTTCGTGCGGTCCTTAACCAAGCTGTAATCGAAAGACGTTGGTGGTGTGCAACAAGAACTTCATGTAATAAATCGCTTTGAAATAGAGCGATGCGATTAGGTTTGGGTTCAATAATATGCCACTGATTATTCTTATCTTGTAGCTTTAGTTGACCACCCCAATGCTGATGCCATTCCTCATGCAGATAAAAAACTGTCGACATCACACGACCATTTTTGCCTTGAGGGTTGTCTCGATGTAAAGCATAGAAATCACCAGGATTATAACAAGCGAAGTGGGCTTCGACTTCTTGAATGCCTAAATAAAATGCACGATTTAATTCCTGAGAGAGTAAATCTAAGGTTTTTATGTGTTGATGGGAAATTGATAGTTTTGGATCTAACCACAAAATGTGATCGCTGCGGATTGTGCTGACAATGCCATTTTGAATTGCTGCATTTCGAAAATCATCAAGATGGATTTGGCATTCATTTACAACGTTTTTTAAATAGCTTGGTGGGTATGCATGATCGATGATACTGAAGCCATGTTGATCTAAATCATCAAGGATTTGATCAACATTCCAATCCCCTGGGATGACAACTGCTTCCATATTTATCTCGCTATTTACTGTATAAAAAAAAGGTCAGCTATTTTAGAGTAATAATCGATTCTGAATGAAACACTTTTTCATGTTAAAATGATTGTTGATCTTAGGAATAATTGAAACATGAATTACCGTCACCATTTCCATGCTGGAAACTTTGCCGATGTCATGAAGCATGTATTGTTGCTTCAGATTTTGTCACGTCTTAATCAAAAAGATAAGCCGTATCGTTACATTGATACACATGGTGGTGCAGGTAAATACGATTTATCAACGTCTGCAGCACAGAAGTCGGGAGAGTTTTTAAATGGTATTCACCGTTTAGTTAAACTCGATGACTCAATTAAGCGTAATGCCCCTGAAGGTGTTAAGCAATATCTTAAAGTTGTAGAAGATATGCGTGCAGGTGCCGGAAAAGGCGCTTATCCGGGTTCGCCATGGTTCGCTTTGGAAGGAATGCGCGAAACAGATAAAGCAACAATTTTTGAGATGCAACGAGATGTATTTCAGCAACTTTACATGAATGTGCGTGATCGTCGGGCAGGTTTGCATGAGCGTGATGCTTATGAAGGTTTGCTCGGTGTGATTCCTCCTAAAGAAAAACGTGGATTGGTCATGATTGATCCACCATATGAGGTGGAGCGAAAGGATTTTCCGCAGTTGGTTGAACTCATCGCTACGGCATATAAGAAATGGCCTACAGGCATATTTGCAATTTGGTACCCAATTAAAGACCGCGCAATGATTGATCGTTTTGAGAAAAAAATGATTAAGACTGGTATTCGCCGTCAATTGGTTTGTGAAGTATGTGTATGGCCAGACGATACACCTGTAGGATTAAACGGTTGTGGTTTATTAGTGATTAATCCACCTTGGAAGTTTTCTGAAGATGCAGATGAAGCATTGCAATGGCTTTTTCCGCACTTAAGAATGAGTGAAAATGGTGGTCATGCTGCCGTTCGTTGGTTGGTCGGCGAATAAGAATATTGAGAGATAAGGCTACAGTTAGGACGAATGACAATGACAAATATAAATAAACCTGAAACTGAATCTTCTCCAAGAAATGTTCCGGGCTTTGATGGTATTACTTTCGAAGTTGAAGAAGAGGAACATACACAAGAAGGGCAAAAGGTTAAGCGTCGTGGGATTTATCTGTGGCCAAATCTGATTACTACTGCGGCATTGTTGTCAGGGTTTTACTCAATTATTGCAAGTATGAATGGCGAATTCACACAAGCTATTTATGCCATTTTTATCGCTGCTTTATTTGATGGTTTAGATGGTCGGGTCGCACGAGCAATTGGAGCGCAAAGCCCTTTTGGTGAGCAGTTTGATTCATTATCAGATATGTTGGCATTTGGTGTTGCGCCTGCAATTTTGATGTATAGCTGGAGTCTCCATGATCTAGGTCGAATCGGTTTGGCTGCATGTTTTGTCTATACTGCTTGTGCTGCATTCCGATTGGCACGTTTCAATGTGCAAATAGGTGTGGTTGATAAACGCTATTTTATTGGTGTAGCTAGTCCTCTAGCCGCAGTAATGATCATTTCTTTGGTTTGGGTGGGACGTGATTTCCCTGAAATTTTTGTCCTATCTGATCCAATGATTCAGACCATAAATGCAGTCATTATTATTGCAGTTGGCTTGCTGATGATTTCGAATATTAAATACTATTCGTTTAAAACCGTAGATCGTAAACGTGTGCCGTTTGCAGTCTTGCCTATTGTTGTGTTTATCTTTGCTGCGATTACGTACAATATTCCTGTCGGTATTTTAGTGCTTTCGATTATTTATGCACTTTCAGGTTTCGTCACTACATTTTTGGCTCGAGAAAAAACAAGATAAATAAAAAAGGAGTTTGATATGCAGTTGTTGATGAGTTTAGCGGACGATTCAAAACAGCTTAATCAGGCTCCTTTTCCTCTTCGGTTGGATTATCACGGTCCACGAGGAATCTATAAAATTATCCATCAAGGATTGATGATTCCAGGATTACCATCTCCACTTCATTATTTTAATTTTTTAACCATTATCGGACAGCCGAATGTTCCAATGCTGCGTAATGATTATGCAATTAAAACAAAAGCCTTGGATACTGTTTCACTCATTACGAGCATTAGTCCACATATGGTTGGACATTTTAATGGTTATTCAATCATCAATGATTGCGAGATTAAAGAGAATAAATTTGTATTTGGACAAAGAGAACAACTAGAAGGCTCAATCCCAAACTTCAAATTAATAAGAAAGGACAATGAACTTTCCGTTGATCTGAATATTCAAACTCAACCAATTATTTCGCACTTTACCAAACTAAAATTAGGTTTATTTGATCACTGGTCATTAGTGTGTCAATGCAAAGGAACAGTAACCTATAAAGAACAAACATATAAAATTGACCAGTTAGGATCATTTGAATTTGCCAGAGCGATCAATATTCCTTATCTACCGCTTCATTTTTTTACCTATCAGATAATTAACTTAATCGACCAAAGACAGTTACTTCTTGCTCATATACGCAATGGTTTAAATCAAATTGTGCAATCAAGGATGTATTTAAGAGATTTAAAAGCTCAGACATCTGAAATGTTTGATGATGTTTATTTCAAAGTCCATCGTGTATACCCAAAAGTAAAAACCCCTAATGGACATGAGATGTATTTAGCGCGCGTATTTGAATGGTCATTTGAAAATAAAAAAAGAAAAATAATCGTGAAAGGTGAAAGTCGTGGAGATTTTAAATTTGGTCTTGCCGCAGGTTATGTAGGTAGTTTTAGTTATCAGGTGCAGATTGATGGAATTCAAGAAGTGGGACAATCTGGGTATTGTGAATATATAGATTGCCGTAGTTTAAAGTGGCAAGAAATTAATAAAGATGAAAAATTAATGGATAATTTTGCAAGTATTGTGCCATGCACGCTTAAAAAATAGCTCCAAAAGCATAAAAATCACGTAAATTGAACAATAAATATCCAGTTAATCATATTTTTTTTAAATATTTAAAAAACATGGTTGCATTGGATATGAAATACTGTAGAATGCACATCCATCGGCGGTGATGTTGATTAAAACTTGTTGAAAAACAAGGATTTAGCTTAATAGGTTGGATCTAAGTTTTGAGAATAAGTTAGAAAATAAATTAACATTTCTAGTTGACTTTCTGAAAAGAAAGCGTAATATAGCCGACCTAGCTTGATGCTGACGAAGCATTAAGAAGATCATTAAGAGATTATGAAGAACAACTTGTGTGGATTTTTACTGGTT
>NZ_JBWYIY010000012.1:0-123104 GCF_056779975.1 Acinetobacter sp. ANC_7511 | reverse complement strand
AGAAGTGAAACCTCTTAGCGCTGATGGTAGTGTGGGGTTACCCATGTGAGAGTAAGTCATCGCCAGCTCATTATTCTAAACACCCCCTTCATTCGAAGGGGGTGTTTTTTTATGCAGTAAAAAAAAAATAAACAAATAAAATTAAGGGAAATGCATGGGTACGGAAAAATTAACTTCTAAATCGATGTCTTCACATAGTTAATTACAAGCGCAAAATATATCAATAAATACAAAAATGCCTGTATCGTTAACAGGCATTTTGAAAAGAGAATCAACGGATTATTACTGTTCTATATTGCTTGCCATTAAATTACCTTGTTCAGCTTCTCGCATGAAACGATCATGAGTTTCCTTGCTACGAACCAAGCCAGGCATTCGATATTCTGTATGACCGTAGTCATGAATTTTTGTCCAACGTCCTCCCCAAACTAAACCGACAGACTCAGCAACTTGACCATATAACTGATAGCCACGCATAGCCCAAGGATCACGTTCAGAAATAACGACTTTACCATCTCGCTTGAATGCGACATCAGCTGCTAAACCAAATTGGTGATAGCTACGGTATGCAGTCGCTAAAGTGGTTGCTTTATTCCGAGATAGGCTATTTTGTCGTGCAGGACTACGATAACCCTCTAGTAATACTAATTCATAGCCATGTTGTTCCTTCATAATTTTGAAGACCATAAGTAATCGTTGTTTATAGCGTGGATGCATCTTGTCCCACTTACGATTTACCATTGAAGTATCGAGATGACCATGAGAAAACTCTGAATTTTCTACATTAGGAATAGTTGTAGATGAAACAGAACCGCCAGTTTGAGCTTGATATTGTTGCTCAAGACGTACAGCTTCAACGATTGCTGCATCGACGAGAATTTCTTCAACCTCTGGTGGAGGGGAAAGAATTTCCCCATTTAATAAGTTATAAATTTGAGGATCAGCTTTCTTTAAATAGTTTGCTTCTATTTTTGTAGGATCAACGGGTTTTGTAAAAGCAAAAAGCATAATACTGCTAAGTAACAAAAAACCAGCAATGAGTATCCACCATTGCTGTAAGTGCCAATGCGTTTGAATTTGGTCTGCTGAAGCAGCATGATTCATTTCATGTGCAAATTTACGTGCGTTTAAAAGCTTTTTTTTACCTTGTGGTAATAAGCTTTGTGCAAAATCTATTACTTTTTGTCTTATCTCATAAGACATCAATAAAGTCAGTGCGATGATTAATATCACAAAACTGACAATGATAAAAAAAATCACGGTGCAGGTTCTTTAGCAGTTCGTGTGACTGAAACTTCTACGCTGGCTACAGGAATATCAATATTTTCATCAGTGTCAGCTTTACTTTCAGCAACTTTATTTGCATTGGCTGTCGTAGGCTTAGACTCAGGCTTTTTTATGGTTTTCGGTAATGCTTCAGTTGTGGTCTTTTTTACTGGTTCTGCTTTAGGTGGAACTTGGGGAGTTTCGTTACTTAAAGGTTGCGCTTGATTAAAAGTTGATTCAAAGGGATTTTTACTTGAAGTCACTGGTTGAGTTGCTTGAGCAGAGTTTGTTTGCTGATGTTTGAAAATATTATTAAGCTCATTTAGCTTGGGTTGAGCTTGGTGATATTCATCAGGTTCAGATTGCTCGTTTTGATCAGCTTGAGTGACTCCTGAATCAATATTGGATAATTTATCATTTGAGTGTGTTGAATCTGTATCTGCTGCGTTAATCGGTTGGAAGCTTGGTTGATTTAAATAGGTATAAAAAGCTAAAGATGTGGCAGAGATACCAATTGCTACACCAATGATCCCACTTACTAGAGGCGAAATTTTTTTATTTTTTTTAGTAGGTGTAAGGACTCTAATATTTTTCTTTTCTTGGCTCATGTTGAATATCTTTTATGGTAAATGAATCGTTATGTGGGCCTGTTCAGCAGGTGCACTAATGACATTATTATATTGAGTCATGGCTTTGGTCTCTTGTTGACTGAGCATATAGCGAAGTCCAGAAAATGCCAATAATGCAAAGAGGAGTAAAAATAAGAGAATCCAAGCGAATGGAAGTTCTCTATGAATAATGTTTTTAATTTGATCAGGCAATGCAGCGAAAGGTGAAAAGAGGGCTTTTTTACCTTTTAAATAATCTATTTCATCGCCTACGCGTGCAACCAAATGATTTAAGCTTTCAATTGATTCAATACGGTATTTACCTTGAAAACCTAACAGTAAACAGTAGTGAAAAACTTCTAAAGCCGCTAAGCGATCTTTTCCACGAGTTCTAATTTTTTCTAATAAGTCAAAAAATTGATAACCTGCGAGTTGAGATCCAAATAAAGTTAACTGAAGAGGACTAATTAACCACGAATTTTGTAAATGGAAATAACTAGGGTCCTGTTGTGTGACAATCGTTTCATCAAGTAATGCACAAAATGCATATTTTGCATCATGGATATCCTCGGCTGAGAACTGCAACTTCTTCGCTTGTAATTCGAAACGTTGTAGTTGATCCATGATTTTTTGGCGAAATTCATCGACATTGTCAGGAACGTATTGGTTACGAATTAAAAAAACGATATAGAAACCGTCATGCATTAAATCAACCAAATTAGAAGACTGTGTCAATTTATTCTGTTGCTGTGGTGTAGAGCCTGCTCCAATCTGACCGTCATCGAACAGTGAAGGTGCTCCATTAGGCATATTCATATTTTTCTCTTCTCAATCTCTAGCCATTCATCACTGCGATGAGTTCAATACTGATATCTTGGAATCCAGCAGGTACATAAATACAGATGGTTTCAGACTCCAACATGCGTTGATAGAGTTCATGATGAGGTTCAATTTCAAAATAACTCACACCAGAGCGGACTGGAATCGCAGTAGGTACTTGCATCAAATGGTGAATCGGAATAGCAGGCAATGCAGAGACGACACGTTGCTCAACATCGACTGTTGTGCCCACTTTAAAACGTAGTGGGACAATTTGTACAAGTTCGTGTGTCTGCATCATTGAACTAGACACTGCAATATACAGACGAGATTCGCGAGTGATCTTATCTGACTCTAAGCTACCAACCCAATACGAAGGACGTATTTCTTTAAGACTGATATTGAAGTATCGACTTGAAATGATTGTGTCGAGTAACTCTCTTAAAATGACATCTAACTGCGCAAAGCTATCTTGTAAATTATGATGTTGATATTGAGGTAAATGTTCAACTTCATAGGCTGTTGAGAATGTCAGTAATGAGCCAGTCAATCTGAGTAATTCAAAAAATAAGCGTTCAGGGTGAATTTGGGGATGAGTCAATAAATGGCTGAGAGTTGCATGAGCAGTATTCAATGCATTCACTAGCCAAAATGAAACAATGTCACCTGATCTAAATTCAATTAATTTTTGTTCGTTTTCGCGATTGTTGGTTTGAATAGTTTTGATTTTTGCTTTAATGACATTCAAGGTACGTTTTAAATTAGCAACCAATGACTCACATGAAGCAATATGCAAAATTGGTGGAATAAATTTTGTATCAAGTTCAAAGCTTCCTGAACTATGACGCTTAATTTTTCCTATTGGCAAATATAAAAAACCATCCAGTTCATGAGGAGTATCATTCTGAGATTCCAGTAATTTCAGCTCAGCACGACGACGAATGTAAGTAATTTCAGCAGGTGTGGCATCTGTGAACAAATCATGAGTTTCATTCAGATACGAATGATATCGACTTGGTTGTGTCGAAGCCTCATGGGCGATATTACGCTTGTTTGGTTGAACGATAGGGAGCGCAAGAAAAATGGTCATTTCACCACGGAAATTGAGCTCATCGAGCAGTACGGGCTGAGGTAAAAGATCTCGCGAAGGAGCAGCGTAAATTTCACCATCTTGCCAAATCATTTCAATGTGCTCAATTGCTAGCACATGGGTCGTTAATTGAGATTCATCAAATTTGAGATGTTGTACCCCATATGCGAATGGAATGGTGGCGCGAATAGTTTGATTTAAACGCTGTTCATGATAACTGTCTTGAATTTGAAAGTGCTGTGGTCTTAAAAACAGACCTTCACCCCACAGTACTTTTTCTGCTTTAAACATTGAGATTACCATTCATTAGATTCATTGCTATTTTTTACACCCAAGAGTTCATGGACTGATTCCAATGGGTTGTTATCGTTTTTAATAACTTGTGCGAGCCATTCATGAAGCGGCATTTGGCTCCATTTAATGGTTTTTTGAAGCATATAACTCACAGGACTATGTGGTTCATTTGCTTGAAAATAATCCGCAATATCTTTAAGCACCCGCATTGCTTGTTCACGATTTTGTAGATGACTTTGTGGTTGAGGTTGAAATGACTGTTGAGTTACTGCTGCTTGTATATTTGCTGTTGGAGCAGAATTTATATTTGAATTGTTTTCTTGGAATTGTAGGTCTTGATTCATGTCAGGAGTATCCTCAGACATTAAAAATGCATCTGCTTTATAAATTTTTTTCAGTGTTTTATGTATGTCTTCCAACTGAGAATCAGTATTTGCGAAACTTGGAGCATCTAATTGCATCAGTTGATCAAGTACTTGCTTGAGGGTATCCCAGTGCGTCAAAATTTCTAAAAAGAACTGATAATTGTTGTATTGGAAACTTTTTGAGGTATTAAATAAGCTTTGTTCGAATTGCTCGAGTTCTGGATGATTCTGAGAAGATCCATAATCATCAGCATTTTTTAATCTTACATTTTGTTGATGCAGTAATTTTTCATAATCATAGATTGAATAGAAAGGAGCTGAATTGATGAGTGGAACACGTTTAATCAAAGCAGGTAACTGAGAAGTCAAACCTTGCAATAAACCTAGACGTTGATCTAAATCATCATCTTCAATTTCAGGATGTATATCTTTCCAATAATTGGATAACATGCGATGTGAAAGCTCAAGGCTACGAGCGACTCCTTCGTAACCGTAGATTTGACTCCAAGCCTCGCTTAACCAAGTCAATAAACGAATATCTTTACTTTTTTGAGTCAGAACATCGATACATTTTGCCGAAACAAATGACCAATCTGCTTGTTTAGGTTCAGCTACCCAATCCCCCATATCTAAGAGCGGATCATCTTGAGTTTTCGCTTTCTTGATCTCATGAAATTCATTCGAAAAAGATAGATCTTCGCCACAGATCGCTTGATCTGAGATTGGTTGAAGTAGCTGTTTTATATCAATGTTCATATTAATTTATATACTCAAATAATTATGCTTCAACAATTTTCTTTTTGGTGGCTTTACGCTTTTTCGGTGCTGTTGTTGGATCTAATCGATACTCAATCACGTTATCTTTGCTATCAATTTGAATTAACTTAGGGACTTTGTTATCCGCCAAGGCGATCAATATTTGTGTTGCAAGTTCAGGTAAAACTGAAGAGTTTAGAATATTGTCGACATTACGTGCGCCACTATCGACTTCTGTACAGCGACTTAAGAGTAGTTCCACCAAATCATCCGTATACTCAACACGTGTTTGATATTGTTTGAAAATACGATCAGTAATTTTGCCTAACTTATGATGAATAATACGCACAAGTAGATCATCATGGAGTGGGAAGTAAGGCACGATACGCATACGCCCTAAGAAGGCAGGTTTAAACTGTTTATATAAACTTGGTTTTAAATGTTCAATTAAGTCTTCTGCCGTAGGCCATTCTTCTACAGGTTTAGTCAAACAGGCCTGCATAATTGCGCTTGAGCCAGTGTTAGAGGTCAATAAAATTGTGGTGTTTTTAAAATCGATAACACGTCCTTCACCATCTTCAAGTGTGCCTTTGTCAAAGACTTGGTAAAACAACTCTTGAACATCTGAATGTGCTTTTTCAATTTCATCTAACAAAACAACGCTATACGGATTGCGTCTAACAGCTTCAGTGAGGACACCACCTTGACCATATCCTACATAGCCTGGAGGCGCACCTTTCAATGAGGAAACAGTATGAGCCTCTTGATACTCAGACATGTTAATCGTGATGAGATGAGATTCCCCACCATACAGCTCATTGGCTAAAGCTAAAGCCGTTTCTGTTTTCCCTACACCACTTGGTCCAACCAACATAAATACCCCTTGAGGCTTGTTTGGATCTTCAAGTTTTGCTTTAGAAGTTTTGATTCCTTGAACAAGTTGATGCAGGGCATAGTCTTGCCCCATGACGCGTTGTTCCAGTTTTTCTTCTAAACTTAGAATTTGCTTAATTTCGTCATTGACCATTTTTCCTACAGGAATACCAGTCCAGTCTGAAATAATCTCATTAATGATTTGTGCATTAACACGTTCAAATACCAGAGGTTGTTCACCTTGTAATATTTTTAAATCGGATCTAAGTTGCTGAATCTGATTTTTAAAATCATTAATGTGTTCTTCATCTTTTAATTCAGAATTTTTTTGCTCAAGTGTTTTGATTTTTTGAACAATTTCTAGTTCTTGTTTCCACTTTTCAGTTGTGGCATTTAACTCATTTTCTATTTCAGTGATCGTATTTTTAAGATTGGAGAGGCGTTCGTCATGCTGTGGGAACTGATTATTCTCTTGTTCCAAAATATCTAATTCAAGCAATAAATTATGATGTTGAGCATGTAGCTGATCTAACTTTACCGGCTGAGCATTCTGAGTTAATGCCACACGAGCGGCAGCAGTATCTAAAACACTCACTGCTTTATCTGGGAGTTGTCGACCAGCAATATATCGATGTGAAGAATGAACAGCAGTCACAATGGCTTCGTCATCGATTTGAAGATTAAAGTGTTTAGCCATGACAGGAATCATGGCGCGAAGCATATCAATCGCAACCTCTTCAGTCGGTTCTTCAACTTTGACGACTTGGAAACGACGACTGAGCGCCGCATCTTTTTCAAAATATTGCTTATATTCAGCCCATGTAGTTGCAGCAATTGTTCTTAACTCGCCACGTGCTAAGGCTGGTTTAAGGAGATTCGCCGCATCATTTTGACCAGCTTGACCGCCTGCACCAATCAGTGTGTGTGCTTCATCAATGAAGATGATGATAGGATGAGCGGAACTTTGAACCTCTTGGATGACTTGTTTTAAGCGATTTTCAAACTCACCTTTTACACTTGCACCTGCTTGTAATAGACCCATATCAAGAACATGGATATGTACATTTTTTAATGCATCAGGCACTTGGTTGTTGGCAATCTTCAGCGCTAAACCTTCAACGACAGCAGTTTTACCTACACCTGGCTCACCTGTTAAAATAGGATTATTTTGACGACGACGCATCAGAATATCCAACATAAGGCGAATTTCAAACTCACGTCCAATGACAGGATCAATCCCACCGTTCAGCGCTTTTTGAGTCAAGTTAATGGTGTATTGATCTAGTGCAGGTGTTTTTGCATGAGATTCTGAACTTTGAATCGTATCCTGATCCTGAACATCATTTTGATGATCAGCTTGAGGGAGATGCTCTTCAATGCTAGCTTTACAAATTTCTATAAATTTGTGTTTCATCGTATCAATCGGGAACAGATCGAATAAACTCGATGCACGAAGCGCGATTTGATATAAATCTCCTGCAGTCAATAACGCAACTAATAAGTGCCCGCTACGGATGACTGGGGTTTGATCTGCGGAAGCAATAAGCCAAGCTTGTTCTAGCAGACGTACAATCGATTGAGCAAAAATAGGTGTACGCGTATTGCCTTTGGGCAAGTGCGAAATCGTTTCTTGTAAATCATCGATCAGTGCATTTTTAGAAATTTTATAGTGATCGAGCAAAATAGAGAGATCATTTTTTACGTTTTGATTTAATAATTCGAAGAGTAGATGTTCAATTTCAATTTCGTAATTTTGTTGATTAATACAATAATTTGCAGACTTTTCTAGTGCTGTTCTTGTCGTAGGAGATAGTTTTGTAATCAAAATTTTCAAGTTATTCATCAGAATTCTCTGTGTTCAAATTATTTATAGTTACTTAAAATAAACCTACATAACGTCTATTTTTAAGATTTTTAACGACTAAATATTTAATAAACAATAATTTTTAGTATGAAAAAATTCACCCATATTTTTTATTCTACCTAAATAAAGGTGATAAAAAAACTATCCTATAGTGTGAATCGTTTACAGAACTATATAATTTTGTAACTTAAAAAACTTAATTGTTTCTTTATTATAATGGTCATAATGTTGACTAAGTTTGCATTTATAAGTTTAAATTTTAATTAAATCTAATATATATAGAAGACATTGCTCTAAACATTGAGTGTGTTAAAAAATGATTCAGTGAATCATATAGTTAATGTAAATTTTATAATAAATGAGGGTGTATTTTGAATACTAAAATTTTGCTTACAACTCTGCTAATTGGGTTGGGGATGGCGTCTACAACTTACGCAGATGAAGTAAAACTCAAAAGAGGTTGTGTTAAAGATCATCCATTAGTAGCGGGTGAAACAGACCAGACATTGCTACAAATTTATGCTCAAGCATGTGATAAAAAAAATAAAGACAATAAAAATGGTTTTCTAGCACAAGCAGCTCAGCGTTTTCAACAAATCGGACAAAATCAGAAAGCACTTCAATTGGTGAACAGTCTTAATGTACAAAATGTTCAGCACTCATCGTTAACAGATACTAAGTTTTTAGCTGGAATCGGAATCGCGAATGAGGCATTAGAGCAAATGCGTGGACCAGAAGTACGTTATTTGACTGAAGAGACTTACGAACCAGCATTGGCACTTTCTGAAGCAGTTAAAAAAGCTAAACCTTTGACTGTAATCGAAACCAAAGTTGAAGAAGCACCTAAGCGTGTTCAAGAGACTCGAACTACTCGACAGCCTGCACGTACGACGCGCCGTGCATCGACTCCAGCAAAAACAACACCCGCTAAAACAACGACACCTGCGAAAGTTGAAAAACCAGCAGCACCAAAACGTGAGAATCCATTTGGCTCGTTGAACTGATCAAATTACAAATTTAGGAAAAAATAATATGGCTAAGCGTGAAAGTGTTCAAAAAAAATTACAACGCATTCGACCACCTCGAGTACAACTGACATATGACGTAGAAGTAGGTGATGGTAAAGAAATAAAAGAACTTCCTTTTGTTGTTGGTGTATTAGGGGACTTCTCAGCAGCATCTGAACTTGAAAGAACCAAACTGAAAGATAAGAAATTTATTAATGTGGATTTGGATAACATTGATGAAGTAATGAGTTCGCTAGCACCAAGAGCAGCCTTTCAAGTTGAAAACACAATTTCGGAAGAGGGTGGAAATATGTCGGTAGATCTTACTTTTAACTCAATGGAAGATTTCCGACCTGAAAATGTTGTTCAACAAGTTGACCCTTTACGCAAATTGGTTGAAGCGCGTGAACGCCTTTCAGATTTGCGTAATAAAATTTCAAATAGTGAACGTCTAGAAGATCTGCTTGATGAAATTCTTCAAAATACAGATCAAGTACGCAAATTAAGTGCTGAAGCAGGAGGCGACGACCGTGAGTAATTTACAAACCGCACCTGCGACAAGCAATGCTGTTGAAGAAACGAGTCTTCTAGATTCGATTGTTGAACAAAGTCGAATTGCGCGTAACGATGATGAACATGTTCGTGCGAAAAATTTAATTGGGGAATTAGCCAAAGAAGTTATGGCTGGAACAATTACTGTTTCAGAAAACATGACGGTCTCAATAGATAAGCGTATTGCTGAAATTGATGCTTTAATTTCTGCTCAATTAAGCAAAATTATGCATCATGAACAGTTTCAAAAGATTGAGTCGACTTGGCGTGGACTTTACTATTTCTGTCAAGAAACACCTTCAAATCCTTTAATTAAAATCCGCATTTTAAATACCACTAAAAAAGAATTGATTAAGGACTTCCAAGGCGCAACTGACTTTGATCAAAGCACATTGTTCAAAAAAGTGTATGAAGAAGAATATGGTTCTTTTGGTGGTGCACCTTACGCAACTTTGATTGGTGATTTTGAATTCGATCGCACACCGTCAGATATGTATCTTTTAGAACAAATCTCTCATGTTGCCGCTGCCTCTCATGCACCCTTTATTTCAGCAGCAAGCCCTTCAATTCTAGGTCTTGAATCTTTCACTGAAATTGATCGTCCTCGTGATGTATCTAAAATTTTTGAAACTGCAGAATATGTACAGTGGCGCTCATTCCGTGAAAGTGATGATTCTCGCTATGTGGCTTTAACTATGCCACGCGTTCTGGGTCGCCTGCCTTATGACCCTAAAGAGGGTTGGGCAACAGAAGGCTTTAACTTCGTTGAAGAAGTCTCAGGTGAAGATCACGATCAATATCTCTGGATGAATGCAGCATACGGTTTCGGTACACGTTTAACGAATGCATTTGATATGCATGGTTGGTGTGCAGCAATTCGTGGAGTTGAAGGTGGTGGTTTAGTAGAAGGCTTGCCAGTACATACCTTCAAAACCAATGATGGTGAAGTCGTATTTAAGTGTCCGACAGAAGTTGCGATTACGGACCGCCGTGAGAAAGAGTTGAGCGATCTCGGTTTTATTCCATTAGTACACTGCAAAAACACAGACTACGCAGCGTTCTTTGGGGCTCAATCGACCCAAAAGCCTAAGAAATATGATAGCGATACAGCGAATGCAAATTCAGCACTCTCAAGCCAGATTCAATACATCATGGCTGTGTCGCGTATTGCGCATTATTTGAAAGCAATGATGCGAGATAAAGTCGGAAGTTTTGCTTCAGCTGGAAATGTAGAAAGCTTCTTGAATGATTGGTTATCTCAATATGTATTACTAGATGATGGTGCATCACAAGAGGCCAAAGCTAAGCGCCCGCTTCGTGAAGCATCTGTAAAAGTTGTGGAAGACCCGGCGAACCCTGGTCACTACAAATCGGTCGTGTTTTTAAGACCGCACTTCCAGTTGGACGAGTTGTCGGTATCTTTGAGACTTGTCACTGAGTTACCTCAGTCCTCTAATTAAATAGAGCAACTTTATAATAACGTTAAATAAAACAGGAAATCTTCATGAAAGATATATATGTTCAATTTCGAGGAAAATACAAAGTAGACGGCGAATCTCGTGACACTGAGCACAAAGATTGGTTGGAAGTTAATTCTTGGTCTCATAACATCCGTCAGCCTAAATCTGCGACATCTTCAAGTGTTGGTGGTCATACTTCTGAGCGTGTTGAACATTCAGACATGTTATTCGTTAAAGATTTAGATGCGACTAGCCCGAAACTTTGGGAAGCATGTTCTGCTGGTTACACTTTTGATGAAGTACAAATCGATTACTACCGTGCGAATGGTGATAAGCGTATTAAGTACCTTCAAATCAAATTGAAACATGTTCTAGTTTCAAGCGTAACACCATCTGTAAATGCTGAAGGTGTTCCGACTGAAGCATTTGGTTTGAAATATGCTGCTGTTGAGTGGACATACAACCAACAAGATATCGATGGTACTCAAAAAGGTGCGATCACGAAGCAATGGTCACTTTCTAACAACACTGCAAGCTACAAAGCTTAAAGTCTTGAAAGTGAGAGGAGTAGGGGCTGACTTAAGTTGGCCTTTATTCATCTTTTAGAGTAGGCAAGATGAAAACAAATTTAGATCATCTTTATCCATTTGGCTTCCGTGCAACTTTATTTGACCGCTTGATTCCAGAATATGAGGATCAGATCAAAGGCTTATCTATGCAAGAGCTACGTGAATCTGTTGCACATGACTTGGAAGATCTACTCAATAGTCGAGTAGCCAAGTTTGATCAAATTGATGACTTCCCTACGGTTAAAGGCTCGATTGCACAGTTTGGCATTATTGATTTTGTTGGATTATCAACAGCCAATCCAATGGATCGAGACAAAATTTGCCAATCTATTCAGCAGTCCATTGCGGCACATGAACCTCGCCTACGACAAATTCAAGTTGAAATGTTGTTAGACAGCGACAATATGGGCGCACTTTGCCTCAGTATTCAAGCATATTTAAATATCCATCCATTGTATGAGCCTGTAGTTTTTGATGCTTTATTGAAACCAACGACACAACAATATGTAATTTCGGCTAGATCTTAAGATTGGGGCTTTTGTGATAGAAGAACTTTTACCGTACTACGAAAAACAATTACAAGAATTTGGACAACAATCTCGTGAATTTGCTCAGAAGTATCCTAAAATTGCCCAACGGCTCTCGCTCAACCAAGAACAGATTGATGATCCACACATTGAGCGCTTAATTCAGGCGTTTTCGTTGATTGCTGCTCGAATTGATAAAAAATTAGCAGACAGTTATGACGTTTTTACACGTGCTTTATTTGAGGTGATGTTCCCTCAATATTTAAGACATTTTCCAAGTTGTACTGTCGTCAGTTTCGAAGATCAAAATAAAATAAAACAATTAACTGAAGCTCACGTCATTCCGCAGGCAACAACGCTAAAATCACGAAGCTTTAAGGGGGTTCAATGTGAATTTAATACCTGTCAAGCTGTACGATTACTTCCCATTCAACTGAATCAAGTTCAATTTAAAACGAACCCAAGTGCTCAAATTCATCTCAATCAAAATGCCACTTTGCAATTAAGTTTTGAAACTTTCAATGAAGCAGGCTTGTGGATTCATCAAGAAAAACTCCCTATTTATTTAGATGCTATTTCAAATTTTCCGCTGCAAGTTTTGGATAGTATTTTCAAAAAAGATACGACTTTTACGGTACGCATTAGAACACAGCTTTATCAAATTTCTAATCCATTTTCCTTAATGGGCTTTGAGGAAGATGAGAGTTTATTGCCTATTGATCAACATACACATCATGCCTATCGCTTGTTGATGGAATATTTTTGTTTTGCAGATAAATTCAGCTTTCTTAATCTTGATTTGTCTTTTTTAAGAAATTTATTAGATCAACAAACGAGTTTTGATCTCCAAATTCATTTTAAGTTAAACCTAAACGATCAGGCGATTATTCGTAATTATTCAGAGCTGAATGTTGCAAATTTCAAATTATTTAGCACGCCGGCTGTTAATCTTTTTGAAAAAAATGCTGAACCACAAAAAATACATCATCGACAACTTGAATATCCATTGATCACGGATGCGCATCATCCTGAGTTTTATCAGGTCTATTCGATTCAGAAAATGCACATGGTTCGTGAAAAGATTAATCAGGAACAGGTTTATCATCCAGTGTTGCCGTTCTTTGGAATGAGTCATTACCATGATGAAAATGTCCAATTTTTCTATGCATTGAACTCATCACAGCTCAACAATAAGTTTGTTGAAACGGGTTATTCCATTATTTCTAAGCATTTACAGCCGTATGATACAAAGTCTGATTTTATTAGCACCGTATTGCTATGTTCGAATCGGAATTTACCGCATGAAGCATTAAGCCAGTCAAATAATATTTTAAATCTAAATGATAGTAGTTTGGCACGTCGTGCTTTGGTATTGAAGCGTCCGAGTTTACCCTATCAATTTGAGCAAAATCAGAAAGAGCAATGGCGCATTATTTCTCATCTTTCATTAAATACTTTAGCACTGATGAAAGGGGATGCGGTAGCGCATTTAAAAGAACTATTAGAGTTATATAACTTACCGTCGAATAAAGAAAATCATCTGTTAATTAATTCGATTAAACAAATTGAATTTAGCCTGACGCATAAGTTGGTTGAAGCCAAACCTTTCCCGCTTTTCGTTCGAGGACTCAAAGTTGTTATCCGAATCGATGAACAAGTATTCAGAGGTCATAGTCTTTATATTTTCAGTCAATTGCTGAGCCATGTGTTTAACTTAAAAGTGCAGTTAAACAGTTTTGTCGATGTCATAATCGAAGATGCTCAATCACAACAGGAGTTATACCAATGCGTGCAGAACGTTGGTGGCAAGAAGCTTCTGTAATAGACCATTTATTTCAACAGCCGACTGCTTATGAATTTATTCAGTCGATTCGATTGTTAAGACATGTGCCCTATGCTCGGCCACATACACCATGGGATCGTGATTTTAAATTTCATCCTTCCTTAGAGCTTAACTTCCCTAAAAAAGAAATTGAATCGCTAGCTTTAGAAGATGAAAAAGTTCAGCTTACAAATTTAATGGTAGGTTTGACTGGCATGCAGGGGGCATTACCCTATAGCTATACCAATAAAGTTAAATCAGCACCACGCAAATTTCGAGTTGAAACAACGCAATTCTTGAGTTTATTTAATCATAAGCTCACTTCACAATTCGTTGATGCGACGGTTAAGTACAATTTACCAGTACGGTATGAGGTCGAGTCTGAAAATCATTATCTGAATATTATCCATGCTTTAAATGGTTATATTAGTCAGCAACATCAACAACAAGAACTTGATGATTATTTTGCTGAATTTGCAGGATTAATGCAGGGGCAAAATAATACAGCACATGCTTTAAAAACCATGATTGCACAGGTATTTAATCAGCATGTGGCAATACAAGAATTTATCCCTGAAAAATTTAAATTAGAGCTTCAGCAGAGAACATCCTTAGGAGGGGCGACGCCAAGCTTGTTAGGATTGAATACATTTTGTGGAGAGACTATTACCCAAATTGATGGCAAAATTGAAATTCAAATTGGACCGTTGGATCGTAAAACTTACCTAGATTTTCTACCACAACAAAAACTAAGTTTAAAATTAAAAAAACTACTACAAAGCTGGTGTAGCCCAACCTTATTGGTTGATGTTCGTTTAATTTTATCAAAACAAGAAATACAGCCTATTACTTTAAATTCGGAGCATTCTATGGGGCTTAGTCAGGGTGCCTTTTTAGCTCATAATCAACCGCTAGACAATGATGAAACTTGCTACCCATTGCTTGGAGTAGCGTCATGATCAAAATCATTGTTGGAGTATTCCTTACTGTTTATCTGGTGATTTCTGCGATTGTGGTGCTGTATTGGCGTGACATCAATTTTGATCCTTCTGGCAGTGATCTACTTATCTTTTTTGGATTGTTACCTGTTGCAATCACTGCTTTTTTGGTGATGCCATATATGATTTATCATTGGATAAAAGAGCAAAAAAATAAACAGAATGATCCTCAACTTAGCGATGAGACCACAATTGAGGAGCTACAGCCTGAGCCTGTGGAGTGGATCAATTTAAATGTCTATCGCGCTTATGCACTCAATGCTTTGGGTGAAAATCATCTGATTATTGATGCGATTCGGGAATTCAAGAGTCCTGAACTTGATGACAAATTATTGAATGGGTATGGCTTGCCTATTCTGAGTTATCGAATTTCTGATTTAGACGTCGAACAAAATGAAGAGGATGAATATAGCTTCAAACGGCAATACCGCATTCATCAATTGATTCTGACTCAACTCGAACAACAAACAGAAATACTCTGGGAAATTAGTGAGCATTTAAAAAAATCAGCGCTTTTCTACGATACTCAAATTAGCCAATCTTATCGTATGCATCCAGCATGGATTGATCCTCAGGCTGAGTATCATGATGGGGAAGATACTCTTTCTGTGCAGCAAGTTTATCGACTGAATAAGCTTAAAATCCACCTGGTTCTCGCTGAAGAATTACTGCATGTTTGGGATGAAAAAGATTCTGAGCAACTCATTTCAGACTACCTGAGTCAGCTCAATTATATTCCTGAAGTGTTTCACGTGGAACACCACTATTGGGGTGCTGAAACAAGCTATAGTGAATGGATTCATCTTTTACAAAGTATTGAAAAAGATGAGTCGTCTATAAGTCTTGTGTTTATCGTTGATTCCGAAATTGATCAAGATACATTGGATGAAAAGATTTGGATTTCAGAACAATATATTCCTGCAGAATATATTTCGAGCTGTTGTTTAGCTTCACCTAAAATTCAAATTGAAAATGTTTTACCTACGAAAACATTAGATATTGCGATAAATGAAAAACAACTGAAACAGAGTTTAGATCGCTATAACATTGATCATCAGTTCAAAGTGGAAAATGAGCAGCCCTTTACAGTTCTGTTGGATGACATTACTCAACTCAAAACACTTAAAAAAATTGAGCAAAATTTTGCCAATACGAATATTGAGCAACATCATTATTTAATGCTTCATCCAACACTTGGGAATACACAAAGCTTAGCTAAAATTTTTGGATTTACTCTCGCTTTTCAGTTTGATGATGCGTTAATGACAATGGTGTATACAACTCAAAACCCTGATGTTCAGACATTTATTCAAACTTATCAATCAGAAACAGACATAAATCCTGAGCAGCAAAACGTTTAAAAATTTACGAAAAAAATGAGAATACAATGCACACGATATTAGGCTATGTATGGCAGTACGTTTCAAACCCAAAGGCAATTATTGCATTGTCATTGTTTGTTGCCTTAGTGTCTGCCTATCACACGATACCTAGACAGTATTTCTGGCCGCTTGCGGTGGCTTATGTACTGGGTCTAATCGGTTATGGAATCTATTGGTTCATTCAACGCAAACGCCATGAGAAGCAAGGGGAAGAATTGGCGGAAGCAATCGAAAAAGATACCCAAGCTGAGTATGGTAAGCAGAAGGATAAAGATGAACTACAATTGGTTCATCAACAGATGAAGGATTCAATTCAGCTCATTCGTAAGTCAAAGCTGGGTGATAAAAAAGGGAATGCAGCGCTATATGAGTTGCCTTGGTATATGGTCATTGGTAACCCTGCTGCCGGTAAGAGTTCTGCCATTTATAACTCGGGCTTAAAGTTCCCATTCGAAGAAACGCATAAAAATGCAGTGTCTTCAGGTTTGAGTGGAACACGTAATTGCGACTGGTTTTTCTCAACAGAAGGGGTGTTGTTGGATACTGCTGGTCGTTATTCAGTCTATGCAGAAGATCACTCTGAGTGGATTGGTTTTTTGAACTTGCTCAAAAAAAATAGATCTAAAGCGCCGATTAATGGACTGATTGTCACCGTCAGTATTGCCGAGTTAGTTAGTCAAAGTCCTGAAAAATCGTTGAAACTTGCTAAAAACTTGAGAGCACGTATACAAGATTTGACGGAACGTTTAGAAATCTTTGCACCTGTATATTTGGTGTTTTCGAAAATGGATTTGATCGCAGGATTCACTGAGTTTTTTGATTGTTATGATCAAGATGAATTTGACCAAGTTTGGGGATCAACGCTGCCTTATAATCCAGATTCATCTGAAAATGCTGTTGATCTATTCGAGCATCATTACAACATTTTGTATGATGGATTGAAAAGCGTGAGTACGACTCATTTAAGTCGCCGTCATGCACAGAATATCTCACCAAGTGTGATGACTTTTCCGCTTGAGTTTAAGACTTTAAAGCCAGCACTCAAAACTTTTATAGGAACACTATTTGAGGAAAACCCGTATCAGTTCAAACCTGTATTCCGTGGTTTTTACTTCACCAGTGCCTTACAAGAAGGAACGATCGAGAGTCCAATGACGGAGCAAATTGCTCAAGAATTTAGACTTCAGAAAATTCCGAACAGCGAACATGGTATTCCACAAAATTCTGTATCACAGAATCATGGGTATTTCTTAAAGGGATTATTTTCAGATGTCATTCTGAAAGATAAAAACTTGGTGAAGCAACATATTAACCCAGCGAAAAAGCGCCAACGTTATTTGAGTTTTATTGCAGCTTTACTTGGGGTATCTGTAATTTTAGGCCTGTGGGTGTGGTCTTACCGTAACAACCAACAGTTGATCGCAGATGTTCAAGCCGATCTGAATAAAGTGATGCAAATGGAGCAGGCATCAGGTCAGCATTTGGCGACACAGCTCGACTCGTTACTAATTTTACAACAGCGTTTAGAACAGTTAGATCAATTTGAAGAAGATCGTCCATTAAAGTTTGGCTTTGGTTTGTATCAAGGCAATGATCTGCGGGAAAAACTTAAAACCGAATATTTAAATGGTGTGCGACAAATTGTTTTAGAACCGTCTCAACAAAATATTGGCCAGTTCTTGCAACGTGTCAAAAATAATGAAGCGACACTAAAAGAAAATCACGTTAATGTTGAAATTCAGCAAGTATCGCCTAAACCTGCACAAAATGCTTTGGAACCTTCTGATTCGAATCCGCAAGATGCTTACAACGCATTGAAAGCTTATTTGATGATGAGCAATTCAAAATATATGGAAGCAAGTCATCTGAGTGATCAGGTTACGCGCTTTTGGCGTTCATGGTTAGATGCGAATCGTGGACAAATGCCACGTGGTGAAATGATCCAAAAAGCGGAGCAGGTGCTGACCTATACCATGACATTGGCGAATGATCCAAAATTCCCACAGTTGTCAGCGGATGCGCAATTGGTTGATCAAAGCCGACAAGTATTGTTGGCGGTGATGAAGGGGATGCCAGCACGTGATCGAGTTTATAATGAGATCAAAATGCGTGCTGCTGTACGATATCCAGCGGTGACAGCAGCTCAAATTGTAGGTGAGAACAATCGTAGTGCCGTATTAGGTTCTTATGCTCTTCCTGGGGTATTTACATATAAGGCATGGAACGAATATATCGATCAAGCCATTGATGAAGCTGCGAATAGTCCGACAGACAGTCGTGACTGGGTGTTGAACAGCAATCAATCAGATGACCTCACCTTTAGTGGTAGTCCAGATCAAATTCGTAAGCAGCTGACTGAACTCTATAAGAAAGAATATATCGCAGAGTGGCGTAAATTCTTGAATGGAATTTATTACGCAAAACAACCTGATTTTGCCCAGCAACATAAAACAATAGATTTATTGGGTGAGCCTCAAAACTCCCCGATACGTTTGCTCATTGAGCATACAGCGAAAGAAACCAATTGGGATAACCCTGTGGTTCAAGCGGAATTGGCGGCTCCACAAACAGGATTTATCGCTTGGTTTAAACGTAAGGTTCTTCGTCAAGATAATACCAATGAAATTCAACGTGCAGCTGAGCGCGCCCAAGGTGCTATCTCAAAAGAATTTAACGTTTTTTATCAGTTGGTTCGTAAACGTGATGATCAGCAAAATAAATCATTACTTGATGAGTATTTAGAAAATCTCGCACAGGTACGCAGTAAGTTTAATGATCTCCGAAATGCAGGGGATATTGGCCCAAATGCGATGGCTTTGGTAAAACAAACCATCAATGAACAAACCTCAGTATTTAATACTACGCAAAAACTTGTCGATGAAAAACTGACGGTCGGTCTGAATGATATTGACAATAAGCTCATTCAAAAGCTTTTGGTGAGTCCACTGACACAATCCTTTGCAAGCTTAATCACGCCAGCACAAGATGAGATTAATAAATTATGGGTGATGCAAGCTTATCAACCGTTTAATCAGACTCTGAGCCAAAAGGTTCCATTCAATACCTCGGCTTCAATCCAAGCGACGAGTAGTGAAATCGGTCAAATCTTCGGTGAGGGCGGTAGTATTGCCAATTTTGTTAAAGAAACGCTCGATCCATTTGTGATTCGTCGTGGCTACACACTGACTTCTAAAACGTGGAAAGACCAAGGCATTATCTTGAATCCACAATTTGTGATGAGTTTCCAACGCTATGTTTCACCACTTAACGGTGTAGCTACAGGTACTTTGTCACAAGGTTCTGCTCCTGCTGCGACCAATCAGTCCAACTTCCAATTCTATCCATTGTCTAATCCACAGTTGCTGTCTTATACGATTGATATTGATGGTCAACGTATGGTCTTTGAAAATGGTATCCAACAGTGGGTGAACTTTGTTTGGCCGAATACTGGTGCTATTCCTGGAGCACGTATTACTGCAGTCGATCTCGAAGGGAAAACGCATACGATTTTTGATGCACCAGGTGAATACGGGATCAATCGTTTGATCGACTCTTCGCAACGTCGTGATCAAAATGGTGTCATCGAAATGACTTGGGCAAGTGTTCAACAACCATCATTAGCGGTAAAAGTAAACTTTCGTTTGATCAGTGGGAATTCAGGTCAAGGTGGAACAGGCGTTGGTTCTAATCGTGATTTAAACGGTTTGCAATTGGTTGATAAGGTGACGACCAACAAGGCGACAGCACGTGTGGTATCTGCTCAAAAGGCACCAACACCAGCACCTCAAGCTGAGAATTCAACGAATACGGCATTGCAAAATGCAACACAAGGAGCACAGCCATGATGTATGGAGTACAACTTAAGATGGATCATCAGTAGGAGGCGATATGTACAGTGTGAAAACAACGCCTTTGTACTATGGTAAGAGTCCTGCTCGTGGCGATTTTCTGAAAACCAAAGGACAGTATTCTTTGATTCAAGTGATTGATCAGTGGATTACTGAAGCGCTTGAAATGGCAATGAGAAATCCAAATTTCGATCAAAATTATCAAAGTTTGGCATCATTAGATTTCTTTATTGCCAATCCGCGTGAAAATATGTTCTTGGTTGCAAACTTAGTGACCAGCAAAGACAGCTCAGGTCGTCAGTTTCCTATGGTGTTGAGTCACTTATTGGAAGTGGATGCACCCTACCAAAATTTGCTCTATGCACCTTATAGCTATAAGCCAGTTTTGATTGACTTATTTCAAAGAAACCGTGTGATTCGTCAAATTCGAGATGCTGATGATTTAATCGAAAAACTGGCTCAGCTCAAAAAAGAAATTCAAGTTCTTGATGTAACTGAATCAACCGCTTTTTTTGAAAATCATACCATGCATTCGTTTGCACAAATGATGAAAATATCGGTCTATGAGCTTGCACAAAGCATGATTGGACTAGGTCTTTTACTCCAACCTGTATTAAAAAATGGAACGAGTAAACTGAATAAGGTGTTAATTTTACCGATTCACAACCCTAGTTTTTGTTATGAAATCGCAGCATTCTGGGTTAGTTTAATCGCAAGATTTTTGCCAAAACATAATACCGAAGTGTTAATTGGTATTCTTCATTCAGAACGTCCAGTTTTATTATTTGGCTTTCAGGGCGCAGATATTGAAGCATTAAGTGATATTTTCAATCAGAACTTAAGCTCTGAACATTGGGTTTCATTGGTACAAGCACAGTGGATTGATCGCTATTTGGAGCAAAATGCAGGTCTTGCTGCACTCGAGCAATCTTTGTGCGAACGACAGTTAAGTTTAAATCAAGGAATGAAATTATTCCGACAGACTTTTATAGAAGAATAATGATGAAGAAAACCTTATTAAAGATTTCATTGCTTAGTTCGATATTGAGTATAAGTGTTATATCGTTTGCGAAAGAAATTATCGTTGAGGGAGTTGTTCCTAACGAGATGAGCAAACAGGCCATATTGAATAAAATGAAAGTGGTCTATAGCCAAGACCAAATTATCGATAAAATTCAGGTTCGTCCTGTCACTGCACCCAATGGATGGAGTGATTCCGTGACACAAGTCATTACACCTGATCTTAAAAAAGTTTCTCAAGGAAAATTGAGTGTAAGAGGAACACAAGTTGAGCTCACAGGTAAAGTCCTCAATCAAAATGATATCGTACCGACTCAAAATACATTTCAAAATTTAGTTGTGGCACCTTATCGCTTTAATGCACAGTTATCTGTGAATCATGCAGAACAAGCCATCATTGATAATGCTTTAAAAAATCGAATTATTGAATTTGCTTCTGGAAGTGCCACACTTTTACCAGCAGGCACACAAATTTTAGACGAAATGGTGGTTGCGCTAAACAAAGTTCAAGGCAAAAATGTCAAAATCATCGGACATACTGACAGTCAAGGTAATCCACAGAAAAACAAAGAATTGAGCTTGCAACGTGCGGATGCAGTAAAACAATATTTGATTGCCAAGAATATTTCACCTTCACGATTAAGTACAGCGGGTATGGGTGCTGATGAACCTGTTGCAGACAATGCAACGGAAGAGGGTCGTAAGAAAAATCGAAGAATCGAGTTTGAAGTTCAATAAAATATTATAAAAGGAACAAGTGTATGGCTTTCCCTTATATTACGATTGGCTCTCCAACCACTGGTGGTGGGCAGGTTATTTCAGCAAATAGTTCTTTCTTAATCGAAGGTAAGCCAGTTGCTTGTGTAGGGGATAAGGCCACCTGTCCTAAACATAAAACGGTGACGACAATTGTTGCGGGTGACAGCAAAATGGTTATTATGGGAAAACCCGCCGCACAGCATAATTCACCTTTGGCATGTGGATGCAAATGTATAGGGAATCAAAGTTTAACGGTTGGACAAAATTAGTTAATTCATTGGGATCTGTATCTAAAAAGAACCCTCTAATTTTAGAGGGTTCACTTTTTCAACTATAATTTTATCTCGATCAAAGTGTCTTCGGTATTTGTAATCGCGCACCTACTGATGATCTGAAGATGATTATTACGCACTTACATATTGCACAATTTTATCAAACGCAGATTTAAGCGCTTTGTCATCGAATTCATTGCCTTCGAATGTTTCATTGCGATTGCGTGCAAAAATATCGCGAATCTCAACCACGGCATTTGAGTCGACTAAACCTAATTGCGTAGCAACTTGACGGATTTGATCGATAGAGCGAGAGCCATTACTACCGCCATAACTGACATAAGCAGCAGGTTTTCCATTCCACTCTTTACCTAAATAGTCGAGTGCATTTTTAAGTGCAGGGCTGTATCCATGATTATATTCAGGACTAATAAATATAAATGCATCACCTTTCGCGATTTGAGCAGCCCATTCTTGTTGCTTAGGTTGATCATATATACCCGTTAGTGGTGGATTTGCTCCAGCGAAAAACGGTAAATCCCATTCTTTTAAGTCCACAATTTCTGTCTTAATCGTGCTGTAGTTATATGATGAAATCGTGTTTTGAACCCAATTTGCAACTTTAATGGCTGTGCGGCCTTCTCGAATGCTTCCCACAATAATTTGAATATTCACCAAATTTATCCTTCTAACTGTTATCACACTGACTTTAAAATGTTTTTTTTAAAAAAGGTAGATCGAAAATGTATCTAAAAAAAAGCGCCATAAGGCGCTTTTTTATGTACGAATCAGGCATTACATAATTTTGATGCCTTGCTGACCTGCTGGTGTTACTTTGAAAATTTCAACTTCAAAAGTAATGTCCTTACCAGCAAGCGGATGGTTAAAGTCGACCTCAGTGATATCATCATCAACCGATTTAACCACACCATATAATGACTGCTTTGCTTTATCTTCAAACTCAATCATTTGACCTTCAGCAGGACGTTGCTCAAATTTAACAGTATCAAATTTTTGCACGTTCTCTTGGTTCCAAGGGCCAAAAGCATCTTCAGCAGGTAAACTTACTGTACGACGGTCACCCGCGCGTAAGCCAAATAAAGCTTTTTCAAAACCAGGCAATAAGCTGCCATCACCTATCACGAGGCTTACAGGTTCTTCGCGACTACGGGTATTATCAATTTCAACACCATTTTCAATGGCTACTGAAAAGTGTAAATGTACTTTTGAACCCGCTTCAATGCGAGTATCTTCATTTGGATTAATAAAATCAGTCATTTTGCGCTTCCGCACGTTGAATACGATGTTTCTCTAAGAAAAAAGTATCGATCAGCATTAAGATGGTACCTAAAGTAATGGCACTATCTGCAAGGTTAAAAGCAGGGAAGTGGCTATTGTTATAGTAGACATGAATAAAATCTACAACATAGCCTAAACTTACTCGATCAATAAGATTACCAATCGCCCCACCTAAGATGAGTGCGATGGCTAAAGGCAATACTTTCATGTTTTTTGGCATACGCATAATCCAAAACACAAAAATAACCGAGACAATTCCTGCAAGTGATGTAAAGAAATAACGTTGCCATCCACCGGCATCGGACAAGAAACTAAAGGCAGCGCCGTAGTTATGTAATAATGTCCAATTTAAAAAAGGTAAAACAGGTACAGGGTCTGCATAAGTCAGATGTGTACTTGCTATCCATTTAGTCCATTGATCCAAAATAATGGCAACAATAGACAATCCTATCCACCACAAATTGTGGGGATAGAATTGGAATAAACCTTTTTTATTATTTTGTGGATTAGGCATATTTTCTCTCTTCGCCTTGACCTGTAGGGAGGTTAATAATACAACGACCACATAGTCCTGGATGTGATGGATGTGTATTCACATCAGGCAGAACATGCCAGCAACGAACGCATTTTTCGCCGTCAGCAGCAGAAACTTTCACATTCAAGCCTTCTAAGTCAGATACTTCACCTTGTGCTGCATCGAAACTATTGACCATCACTTGTGAAGTAATGAGAACGAAACGAAGTTCATCGCCTAATTTGTCTAGAACGGCTTTAAGTTCATCATTCGCCCAAAGCTCAACCTTAGCAGACAAGTTTGAACCCACAGTTTTCGCACCACGTGCTGCCTCGATAAACTTATTCACTGCCGATTTCACATTGATCAATGTTTGCCATTCAGTTTCTGATACGACATTGGCACTTGATGCAGTCGGAATATCATACCATTCAGCAGTGAAGACATATTTCTCAGTTTGACCGGGAATCAATGGCCAAGCTTCTTGTGCGGTGAACGTTAAAATAGGTGCCATCCAACGTACAAATGCTTGAACCAAATGGTACAACGCAGTTTGTGCAGAACGGCGTGCTTGAGAATCTGCTTTGGTGGTGTACTGACGGTCTTTGATAATGTCTAGGTAGAAACCACCTAAATCGTTGATACAGAAATTCGTCAGCGCACTTGTCACGATATGGAAGTTCATATCTTCGTAAGCTTTCTTAATGGTTTCTTGCACTTCTGAAGCACGTTGCAAGATGTATTGATCAAGTGCAATCAAATCATCAATCGCTAAGCAATCAGTCGCAGGTTGGAAACCATTTAAGTTTGCTAACAAGAAACGCAATGTGTTACGAATACGACGGTAACCGTCTGAGGCACGGTTAAAGATTTCTTTACCTGCGGTCATTTCATAACGGTAGTCTGCAGATGCAATCCAGAAACGAAGGCCATCAGCACCCATATCTTTAATGATGTCTTGCGGTGTGATGACGTTACCGATCGATTTCGACATCTTACGGCCTTTCTCATCGACCACGAAGCCGTGTGTCAACAAGCCTTTATACGGTGCGCGTTCGTTGATTGCCATTGAAGTCAACAATGAAGATTGGAACCAACCACGGTGTTGGTCTGAACCTTCAAGGTACAAATCAGCAGGGTCTTGTAGCTCTTCACGTTCACGAAGGACTGCAAAGTGTGTTGTACCTGAATCGAACCATACGTCTAAAGTATCTCGAACAGCGTTATAGCAATCTGCATCATCACCGATGAATTCGCGTGCATCACGGTTATACCAACCATCAATACCTTCTTGCTCGATTAACTTCGCAACTTCTTCAATCAATTCAGGTGTACGAGGGTGTAACTCGTTAGTATCTTTATGAACGAAGAATGGAATTGGCACACCCCAAGTACGTTGGCGAGAGATACACCAATCTGGGCGACCTTCGATCATCGCTTGAATACGGTTTTTACCCCAATCTGGTACAAACTCAATATCATTTTCAATCGCGTTCAATGCACCTTGGCGTAGACCTTGGGCATCCATGCTGATGAACCATTGTGGTGTTGCACGGAAGATAATCGGTGTTTTATGGCGCCAGCAATGTGGGTAGCTATGTTTAATCACAACATGTGCCCAAAGTTTGCCTGCTTCAGTCAATGCTTCAATAATTTTTGGATTGGCTTTGTAGATGTGCTCGCCTGCAAAGAGTGGCGAAGTTGGTAGATACACACCATTACCACCGACTGGGTTTTCAACTTTTAAGTTGTACTGTAAGCCAACTTTATAGTCGTCTACACCATGACCTGGTGCAGTATGTACAGCACCTGTACCGCTACCGTCAGTCACGTGCTCACCTAAGATTACAGGCACTTGGCGTTCAGCGATCAGTGGGTGTTGCAGAACAAGGTTTTCAAGTTTTGCACCAGTGAATTCTGCAATGACTTCAAATGCAGTAAAACCATAACGCTGAGTAGCTGATTCAACCAATGATTTCGCAAGAATGAAGTTTTGAGGTGCTTTGTCTTCACCTGTTGCTTTAACAAGTTGATATTCGAGATCAGCATGAAGCGCAACCGCTTGGTTGGCAGGCATGGTCCAAGGTGTTGTGGTCCAGATCACGATGTCGGTACGTTCAGCAATGTCTACACCCAAACGTGCAGAAAGGTCAGCTAAATCAACAACGCTGAAACCCACATCAATTGCGTCTGATTTTTTATCTTCGTATTCAACTTCAGCTTCAGCCAATGATGAACCACAGTCTAAACACCAGTTGACGGGTTTAAGACCTGGTTCGATATGACCTGCTTTGGCAATAGCACCCAATGAACGCACGATGTCGGCTTCTTGTTTGAAGTTCATCGTTAAGTACGGATTGTCCCAATCACCAAACACGCCCATACGCACGAAGTCTTTCTTTTGCAGTTCAACTTGTGTGTAAGCATATTCACGGCAGGCTTTACGGAATGTAGAAGCATCTACTTTTACGCCGACTTTACCGACTTTTTCTTCAACTTTAAGCTCGATTGGCAGACCGTGACAGTCCCAACCCGGTACGTATGGTGCATCAAAACCATCCATTACTCGGCTTTTAATGATGATGTCTTTTAAGACTTTGTTAACCGCATGACCTAAGTGAATTTGACCATTCGCATAAGGAGGGCCGTCATGAAGCACATATTTTTTCTTGCCAATACGCGACGCACGAATCTGCTGATAAATGTTGTCGGCATACCACTCTTCTAACCATTTCGCTTCACGTACTGCGAGATTTGCTTTCATCGCAAAGTCAGTACCTGGGAGGTTTAGCGTGGCTTTATAGTCCACTGCATTTTCAGGAGTTTGCTTATCGCTCATGCAAGTTGTCTTCCAATTTAATCAGTCTAAAGCTGACGCGTTTTACAAAAATTAAGGAGTATTAATAAGGAAAGTTGGGGTTATTTCGGCGAAACTCAAGCAGTTGCTCAACATCATCATCGATCCCAGCTTTGAGTGCTTCTAGCGAAGGATAATTCTTTTCGCCGTGAACAAAGTTCAAAAATGTTACCCGCATTAACAGGCCATACAGATTAGCAGAAACATCAGGGAAATGTACTTCTAATCGCCACTCTGGATGTTCCTGTTGGATGGCTGGTCGGGTGCCGACATGTCCTGCACCGAAAAGGGCTGTAGACTCATAACCAGCGATACCTGGATATTCGGCATTTTCATTGCGAACTTTGTCTTTTAACGATTCTGTTTCACAAATCACTTCAACACCATAGATACCATGTAAACAGGGCTTATGGCGGTTTAGACGAACATTGATAGTTGGAAAGTTAATGGTGCGACCGATTTGATCACCATATTGAACACGACCCGTAATGCTATACGGGCGACCAAGTAGCTCCGCAGCTTTTTTAAGGTCCCCTGTAGCCAAAGTTTGGCGTATTAAGGTAGAGCTAATACGCTCGCCATTCAGTTCAACGTTATTTAAATCGGTGACTTGAAAACCATAATCGCGCAAGAATTGGCTATTACCTTGTCGGTTTTTACCAAAATGATGATCTTCACCGAGTACTAGGCTTTGGGTATTCAGCTTGTATTTTAAAATATCAGCAAACTCTTCCGCACTTAAATTACGGAATGTGTCATCAAATTTGGCAACAACAATGTAGTCGATACCAAGTGCAGCCAAATGTTCCACTTTTTCACGTAATGAACTAATTCGTGGTGGTGCGTCGTAACTTTTAAAATATTCTAAAGGCTGTGGTTCAAAAATCATCACCACAGTTTTTAAATCTTGTTGTTGTGCTATGTCTTTTAATTGCTGAACCATCGCCTGATGACCCAAATGAACACCATCAAAATTGCCAATGGTGACGGCAGTTTTGGGCAATTGAAAGTTGGGCGCTAAAGCATTCAGACGGAGTAGCTTCATGGGCGAAATGGTGACTAAAATTAATTTGGGCTATATATTGCCATATTCTCACAGTTTCGTCTTGTTGTTGTGTTTTTATTCAATACTTTCATTGCAGATTTTTATATCAATAAAATTTATTTTAAAAATAAATATTAATCAATTTTTCTTATTATGGAATTGGATTATGCTGTTTTTATCTTCAAGGCTATGGAATCAACCATGCGCGGACTTTTTCAAGATTTGACACAAGTGTCTGATGTGATCCGTCATTTTACACCAAACTGGTTTACGGTGAGTATGGGGACAGGTGTGGTTGCACTGATTATATCAGAATTTCCAGTGTTGAAAGGACTGACATGGCAGCTTGGGAAGACTTTATGGTATGTGAACATTGGCCTATTTTTACTGTTTAGTAGCCTCTATCTGTTACGATGGATCTTGTATACCAATGAGGCAAAGCAGATTTTTCAACATCCGATGATGAGTTTGTTTTTCGGTGCTATTCCTATGGCATTGGCAACCATCATCAATGGACTGGTGAAATATGGTCAACCTATCTATGGTGAACAGGCATTACGTTTGGCGGAAAGCTTATGGTATGTCGATGTGATTTTGGCGGTTGCAATTGCTTGGTTCGTGCCTTTTATCATGTATCAACGACAACAACATGAACTAAAAAGCATGACTGCTGTTTGGTTGTTGCCAATTGTGGCTTGTGAAGTCGCAGCCAGTAGTGGTGGCGTGTTACTCGCACATTTACCAGCAACGACACACAGTGTGGGAATATTATTGGGCAGCTATATCCTTTGGGGGATGTCAGTTTTACCGGCATTTGCGATTTTGAGTATTTTGATGTTACGTCTTGCACTACATCGACTACCACCGAAAGAATTAGCCATGAGCAGTTGGTTGGCTTTAGGTCCAATTGGTACAGGGGCACTGGCCTTACTATTACTGGGTGCACAAGCACCAACTATTCTTGCCAGTGTAGGCTTAGCAGGGTTAGGGGAGTTCTTACAGCAAGGTGGCATTTTTGCTAGTCTGATTTTATTAGGCTTTGGGCTGTGGTGGTTCGGGATTGCAGTGTTAACCACTTATCATCATGCCAAGCAAGGTTTGCCTTTTAACTTAGGTTGGTGGGGACTGACTTTTCCACTGGGGGTATTCAGCTTAGCGGTCTTGAGTTTAGCTGAGCAGCTGAATGTAGGCATCATTTATCAATTGGGTTATTTGCTCACAATGCTATTAGTTTTGCTTTGGCTTATTGTGATGAGTAAAACATTGGTCGGCTTTTATCGCGGGCATTTATTATTCTCACCGTGTCTAAAAAGCTATTTAGAAAATAAAGTCTAAGACATGTATAAAATAGATTGAAATCAAAAGCTGAGCGAGGCCTCAGCTTTTTATGTTTGCAGTTTATTCAACCTTGATTTTTAATGAGCAGCAATAATTTAGTCAATGAGTATCTGCATGTCTGATCTAGCTTTAATTATGGCACTACCAAGTGAGTCGAAAGGATTATTCGAACAAGCTGGAATTGAGGTGCATTACAGTGGTATTGGTAAAGTCAACGCCGCTTTTAAAGCTTTTGAAGTGATTCAAAAAACGGGATGCACAACTTTGCTGAATTTAGGAACAGCAGGAAGTTCGCATTTTGATGCGCATTCCTTGGTTGAAGTAACAACATTTGTACAGCGAGATATGGATGTTTCACCGCTTGGCTTTGAAGTTGGTGTTACACCGATGGATCAGGAATTTCCCGCAACGATTAACCTAGAGCCGTATTTCCAACATTTTCCCAAGGGCATTTGTGGGACTGGCGATAGCTTTGAAACTGGTGAACCTAAGGTGCCATGTCAGTTGGTTGATATGGAAGGATATGCGCTCGCCAAAGTATGTAAGAAACTTGGCGTTCGTTTGATTTCCGTGAAATACATTACAGATGGGGCAAACGACACCGCACATTTAGATTGGGAGGAGAACTTGTTGTTGGGCGCTCAAAAATTATTGGCTTTATATCAGAGTATGGAACACTAGATTTTGAAGATTTTGGCGACCATAGAAACTATGGTCGTATGCCAGAGATCAATCTCGAAGAGATTTAGAGAAACCAATTATGGGCGAGGTAAAATACCATATAGCATCATATGCACCGTATGTTCGATGGTACGTTGATACATGGTGCGATTACGTAAGGTTTTTCCCGTCACCATTTCAGTTTGAGTGCTAAAATCAGCATAGTTTTGTGTGATTCCCCAAAGGTTAATAATTAAAACTTCAGGATCGATTTTGTCTGATATTTTGCCTTGCTCTTGCCATGTAGCAATCACTTTGGATTTACGTTTGAAGAGTTTTTTTAATGGACCTTTCAAAATTGGCAGGATATGTGGTGCGCCTTGGATAATTTCTAAAGCAAATAATTTTGATGCTTTATGTTGAGTACGGGAAACCTCAATCTTTTGCATGAGATATTGCGTGATCGCTTCAGCAGGCTCTAAATCAGCTTCCAACATTTGCAGTGGAGCTAACCATTTTTGCATGACAGTAGTCAGCACTTCGACATAGAGCGCTTCTTTATTTTCATAGTAATAGAAAATATTCGATTTGTGCATTTCCGCGAGTTGTGCAATTTCATCTAAGCTTGCACCACTAAAACCATACACAGAAAACACATCTAATGCAGCAGCTAAAAGCTGTTGACGTTTTTGCGTACTCTTCTTTTGTTCCATCTCGTCAGTAAATTATAAAAAGGAACCTCAAATTGTACGGCAAAACGTGCGATTTGTGCACAAGGATTAGGGCATTTGCAAAAGAATATGAAGAATAATTGTGTAGTTAAGTGATAAAACTAATAATAAGACACATGTACAATTTATTTGATAAACAAATACATATTACTCATGTGGGAAATGCTGATCGAGGATATCTTTTAATTTAATTAAAAAAAGCCATTTATCAGTACGAAAAGTGTCTAATTTTCCGACGAAAATTAGACACTTCCATTTACCTCATTCAACAATTCAGAATGTCATATTTTGTATCGCTTAAGTTGAAAGTACGGCTTCTAAAACTTGTTGTTCAAGCTCTGCAAATTTGACATTTTTTTGTCGCGGTCGTGGTAAATCTACTTTGAACTGATGTGCGATATGACCTTTATCGAGCAAAATAATACGATCTGCTAACTGAACAGCTTCACTGACATCATGTGTCACTAAGATGGTGGTGAAGCCTTGTTCTAACCATAGTCTCTCGATTAAATTTTGCATGTCTAAACGCGTAAGCGCATCTAAAGCCCCCAAAGGTTCATCAAGTAATAGTATTCGAGGGGTATGAGACAAGGCACGTGCTAGCGCTGCTCGTTGACGTTGTCCACCTGAAAGTTGTGCAGGCCAAAGTTCAGCTTTTTCATTTAAGCCAACTTTTTCCAATAATGCGTCAGCCTTATCATGCTGGGATTTATCTAAGCCCAATTGCACATTTTTTAAAATGCTTTTCCATGGTAATAGGCGAGGATCTTGGAACATGACGCGGATGTCATCAATGGTAATGCCTTCACGAAAGTTCAGTGCAGATTTAAATTTAATCTCACCATAACTCGGTTGTTCTAAATCCGCGATTAACCGTAACAACGTACTCTTACCACAGCCACTTCGACCCACAATGGCAACAAATTCACCAGGTTCTATATGTAGGTCTAAATCCTCTAATACTTTAACTTTGCCATAGAACTTGTGCAGTTGTTCAATATTGATTTCTGCACCGATCTTTTGTGGAGCTGATCTGGCATGATCTGGAATGACATGTTCATCAGCGAGATTTGAAATACTTAAATCAGTCATACGCATTCCTATTTTTGATAGCCTGGATGCCAGCGTAATAAATATTTTTCTAAGGCAACCGCGAGTACATCCGCTAATTTACCAAGTAGGGCATACAGTAGAATCCCAACTAAAACGACATCTGTTTGTAAAAATTCACGCGCATTCATGGTCATGTAGCCAATTCCAGCTTGTGCTGAGATGGTTTCAGCCACAATTAACAGAACCCAAACTAAACCTAGTGCGAAGCGCAAACCAACTAAAATGGAAGGAAGAGCACCTGGTAAAATAATTTCTTTATATAACTGCCAGCGTGTTAAACCATAACTCTTGCCCATCTCGATCAGCTGAGGATCTACAGATCGGATACCGTGATACGTATTGATATAAATTGGGAAAAACACGCCAATCGCGACCAAAAATAATTTGGCAGATTCGTCAATTCCAAACCATAGAATCACCAATGGAATTAAAGCTAAAGCTGGAATATTACGGATCATTTGTAGGGTCGTGTCGAGTAACGTAGAGGCGACTTTAGATGAGCCATTTAACAATCCTAAAAATAATCCTAAGCCCCCACCAATCAGCAAGCCAATCAGTGCACGTCCCGCACTGACTTGGACATGTGTCCACAGTTCACCACTAAGCAATAGATGCCAAAAAGCCAAAACCACTGCGGTTGGAGCAGGCAAGACACGGCTTTCTAAAATGCCAGTGACTGAAGCAAGTTGCCAAATCACAATAAGAAAAATGGGTACTAACCAAGGCAACAAACGTTGCCCCAGTTGTTTGATTCCTCGAGAGAGAAAACCTTCAGCTTTAACCACCTTGGTTTTACTCAACACGATAGAATGTTTTTGAGTTTTATCTACCGCTGTTGTCATGCCGGCTCCTGAACCTGATCTCCTTTTTTATTTTCTTCAGGAGTATAGTTATTCGCGACAATCTCACCAAAAGGACCAGTCAGATTAGGTTGAGTCAGTTTTTGGCGTGTTTCTAATGGCAGAAGAGGGAATACCAATTCAGCAAAACGAATTGATTCCTCAAGATGCGGATAACCCGAGAAAATAAAGGTATTAATGCCTAAATCTGCATATTCTTGGATACGTGCCGCCACAGTTTCAGGGTCACCTACTAATGCCGTGCCTGCACCCCCACGGACGAGACCTACGCCAGCCCATAAGTTTGGTGACACTTCAAGTTTCGAGCGATCTCCATTATGAAGTTCAGCCATACGACGTTGACCAACAGAGTCCATTTGTTTAAATTTTTTCTGTGCCGCAGCGATGGTTTCATCATCAACATACTGAATTAATTCTTCAGCAGCTCTCCATGCTTCCTCGTTGGTTTCGCGGACGATGACATGTAAACGAATACCGTAATCTAGGGTGCGACCTTTAGCTGCCGCCTTAGCGCGGACATTTTCAATTTTTTCTTTAACCGCTGCTGGAGGCTCTCCCCAAGTTAAATAGGTATCTACTTGATCAGTTGCCAGTTCAACAGCATCATCAGAAGAACCACCAAACCACAATGGTGGATAAGGTTTTTGGACGGGTGGATATAATAATTTTGCATCATCCACGCTTAGACGTTCACCATGGAACGTGAAGCTTTCACCCGTATGAGAGCGTTTTAAAATTTCGCGCCAAATCGTAGTATATTCAGTCGCAGTTTTATAACGCGTTTTATGATCTTCATAGACGCCGTCACCTTTTAACTCTTGCTCATCACCACCAGTGACCAAGTTCAATAGAACACGGCCATTTGAAAGACGGTCAAAGGTTGCTGCCATACGTGCAGCCAGTGCAGGAGTGGTTACCCCTGGACGCAAAGCAACGAGAAATTTAAGATTTTTGGTGGCATCAATTAAACTTGCGGCAGTCAACCATGGATCTTCACAAGAACGACCAGTCGGGATAAGCACACCTTCATAACCTAGATTATCCACCGCCACAGCGATTTGTTTCATGTAGGCATGGTCGACAACACGTCCGCCTTTGCTTGTACCTAGGTAGCGACTATCACCATGAGTAGGAATAAACCAGAAAATTTTCATTACTTAAGTCCTTAATATGAGTTACTGACCAGTCCATACGACTTGGTTAATTTGTATCGGTTTAGGAATGATTTTGAGCTCAGCAAAGCGATCAGCCAGTTGTTGCTGATCTGCAATGACTTTCGCGGTTAAAGGTGCTGCATAAGATGGACGAGGTCGGCGCTGAACAAAGGTTTGGCTCACATTCGGCTTTAAACCTGTTGTTTTGGCAAAAATCGTTGCTGTAGTTTTTAAGTTCTTTTGAACCCATTTATCAGCAAGATTAATCTGTTCAATGACACCTGAAATCGCTTGAGGATGTTTGTCGATAAACTTGCCTGAAGCGAGATAGAACGTGTAATTCGGGCTCAGCCCTTGTCCAGTGGTCAAAACTTTTGCTTTATCTTCAAGTTCAGCAGCAGCGTAATACGGGTCCCAAATGGCCCATGCATCAACAGCACCTTTTTGGAATGCTGCGCGTGCATCAGCAGGACTTAACCAAATTGGTTTTACATCGCTCCATTGCAAACCTGCTTTTCGGACGGCTTGGACCAATAGATAATGTGAACTAGAGCCACGATGTACTGCGACACGCTTGCCTTTGAGGTGTTTAAGCTGAGTAATTTTGGATTTTTGCGGCACTAAGATTGCTGAAGAAAGAGGCTTCGCCGCCTCATAAGCAATGTAATGCAAAGGTTTGTTTCCTGCTTGAGCATAAACAGGGGGGGTATCACCTGTTGCACCAATATCCACTGAACCCACTGCAAGTGCTTCTAAAATTTGAGGACCACCAGGGAACTCATTCCATGTAATTTTGGCATTGGGAAATTCTTGCTCAAACAGTTTTTGCTGTTGAGCAATCACCAAATTTACGGAAGATTTTTGGAAGCCAATGCGTAATTCTTTCACTGAGGGATCAACAGCCCATGCAGCTGAGCAACCCAACATCGCACAGGCAAATAGCATCGTTGTCATTGAATGACTTGAGGTTTTAAACCAAGTGTGTGCTGTATTTCCTGATTGATGTTGAGTCATGTTCATCACCTTTTCATGTTGTTATTTGGGTGTAGGCGCAATAATTGCGGCCTGAATATTGATTTTGTTTGGAATTAACTTCTGTTGATGGAATACATCGGCAACTTTTTGCTGATGTTGAGCAACTTCAGTACTAATTGGATAAACGCCGAAGCTCATACGTCCAATTGAGGTTTGAAGAATTTTGAAATCTAGGCCTGTAGGCTTCACGAGCAGTTGAGCGGCTTCATCTTTATTGGAAGCAATCCAATCTGATGCTTCATTAAGTTCTTGAACAACGGTTTGTATAATTTCAGGATTCTGTTCAACGAACTTACGATCAGCCATATAGAACTGGTAGTTATTGGCATTCCCTTCGCCAGAAGCGAGAACACGTGCGCCGATTTGATGCTCTGCCGCTGCAAAGAACGGATCCCAGATTACCCATGCATCGACTGCACCGCGCTCAAATGCTGCGCGAGCATCCGATGGTGGTAGGTAAACCACTTCAATATCATCAAGCGTCAAATGATTCTTTTCTAAGATCTTCAAGAGAAGATAATGAACGTTAGAACCTTTGTTTAACGCTACACGCTTACCTTTAAGTTGTTGAATATCTTTGATGTTCGAATTTTTTTGAACAATCAACGCTTCAGCGCGTGGAGTCGCAGGTTGATTTGCGACATAAACCAAATTTGAATTCGCTGCTTGGGCAAAAATAGGGGGTGCTTCACCGACTTCACCAAATGAAACACTGCCGACATTCAAACCTTCTAACAGTTGTGGTCCACCTGGGAACTCTACCCATTTCACTTGAATGTTTTGATCCTTCAAAGCGGCTTCTAATTCACCACGTTCTTTAATCACGGGCAGTAAGCCATATTTTTGATAACCGATATTTAACACTTGGGTTTTATCTTCTTTTTTTGAGTCGCAACCAGTGAGTAGCAAAGCACCTGTTAACGCAGAAGACAAAATGAGTGTTTTTTTCCAAAGATTAGCGTTAAAGCTGCTCATATTGAAAATCCTGAAAACTTAAAAATAAAAAAAATCAAAAAAATAAATGCGTCATGTAACGCGCCTAAGTTAATGAATTTTCTATTTCGTAAAAAATAAGAATTCAGGAATTCCTAATGAATAAAAAAGATAAAATTAAAAGAGAAAAAAATATCTAAAAAAATGCAAAAGGCTCAATCTAAGAATAACGATATTTTTGTTTCTAAGTTTATGAAATATATAAATATATATTAAAATATTAAATTGTGATAAGGATATGATTTGTATGAATATATCGAATGATTGTGAAGATAGTTCACCTAGGAATATCGATATATAAAAGAAAGATAAAGCAGTTCATAAGGATGCAATAAAAAAGCCACTTTAGAGTGGCTTTTTACAAACAATTGAGTTTCTTTGGAAATTATAAAGTGCCTGACGCGCTTGTGGTAAGTCATCCACCGATGCTTTGACAAACCCTTGTTCCAAAAACCAATGTGCGGTTCGTGTCGTAAGAATAAATAACTGTTGGATATTAGACTTTTTTGCTTTCTCTTCTAAATAGTGCAAGATTTGGCTACCACGATTTGATTTGCGGTAACTTGGATGTACTGCCACACAGGCTATTTCTGCAGAACGAATTTCATTTGATTCAGTTGGTATTGGATATAATGCTGCACAAGCCAGAACCATACCGTCACGTTCAATCACAGCGAAATGATCAATTTCATTTTCTAAGCGTTCTCTAGAGCGGTATACCAAAATGCCTTCTTGTTCTAATGGCCGTAATAAACTGATTAATCCACCGACATCCTGAATCGTCGCTGTGCGGACTTCTTCATAATGTGCATCGGTGATCATCGTGCCATGCCCATCACGAGTAAATAATTCTTCGATTAATGCACCATCATGTTCATAAGATAATAAATGAACGCGGTTAACGCCATTTAAAGAGGCTTCCTTGGCATTTTGTAAATGCAATGCCAATTCATAATTTTGCTCTAAAGCAACGTCAATATGTTGATCTAGCTGATGCGGGGTCACTTCGCGCAACAACTGCTGTGGGCTTTGCATTAAACCTTGTTCGGAACCGAGAAAAATGAGTTTATCGGCACCGAGTTGGATAGCTGTTTTGGTCGCCACTTCTTCAGCAAGCAAGTTATAAACTTCACCAGTGGTTGAATAACCTGAGGGGCCAAGCAATACAATATTGTGATTGTCCAAATGTTTTTGAATCGCATCTGCATCGACTGAACGCACTTCACCGGTAAGTTGAAAATCGATACCGTTACGAATGCCATAAGGTTTAGCTGTTATAAAATTACCAGATACCACATCAATGCGAGCACCATACATGGGTGAATTTGCAAGTCCCATAGACAATAAGGCTTCGATTTGTAAACGGATTGAGCCTACGGCAGACATGACCGCACCTAATGAGTCACGTGTTGTTACTCTACGATGATTATGAAAAGGGCTATCTAAATTCTTCTCAGCAAGATTTGCACTGATTTGTGGTCGTGCTCCATGAACCAGAATGAGTCGAATGCCGAGAGAATGTAAAAGGGCAATATCATGAATAATATGTTGAAAATTTGGTGATTGAACTGCTTCGCCGCCAAACATTAAAACGAAGGTTTTATTACGATGGGCGTTGATATACGGCGCTGAGTTTCGGAACCAATGCACATATTGCTGTGTCATATTTTGAGTTGTATCTATTGAGTCCGATTGCATGCATGTACCGATAGAAGCGGGAAGTGGTCATCAGATTCTAAACAAAAAAATGATTTTCCACACCTGCATTAAAATAAAGACATAAAAAAGCCCAAACTGAGTTTGGGCTGAGTGCAGGGAAGATCAATTTGAGAAGATCTAGGAATAAGCTTATCCGATGATACGCACGATGCGATCTGTACGCTCATTCACTAAGACATAGTCTCCATTAATTTTGTACCACTGCTGGTTACGCGCCGCTTTAGGTAGATTCTTCGCTTGTCGATCACTTAACTCAAATTTTGAAGAGTTGAATTGACGTGGTAACTGTTGACCTACTCGCCATTGACGGCTTGGATTTACATTTTGGAAGCCACGATTTTGTTCATAGCGGTCATGTTGATATTTCCCAGGCTGACCTTTATTCCAATGCGCTGGTGGTGGAGTTGGTTTTGAATAGTGACGACCATCGTCATGTGGACCAGCCATCGCAGATGTTGCCAATAAACCACTCATTGCTAATGTAAGTACTGATACTAACTTTTTCATGTGGGATACCTCTAACTTTGTTATTTATCCGATATCGCTAAAGTACAAAATGATTTGAGATAAACCGTGGAGAGATATAGTCAATTTGTGAAATGTATGAAGAAGTGATGAAGATGAATGATTAGGATTGAACTCAACAAAAAACCCGACATGAAGTCGGGTCGATTTAAACGTCAAAATTAATCTTGCTGGATTTTCAAAATGCTATTGCTGTTTGAATCCACCAGAATAAAGTCATTATTCACTTTGTACCATTGTTGGTTTTTACCAGGTTTTGGTAGGTTATGATCTTTATATTCGGTTTTATAACTATTGCCACGATAGTGTTGAGGCATGACGTAGCCAGTTTGCCATTTATGTTGACGTAAACGTTTTACGCCACGCTCTTCTCTGTTTTTACGACGATCTTGGAACTCTTGATCTGATGAAGCATCATATTGAGTACGTTTCTCAAATCCTTTACCACGTTCACGTGAACCTTTATCTTGGTAGTCATCAGAGTAAGGAGCAGCATTGGCAATATTTGCTGTAAATATTGCACTTAAAGATAATGTCAAAACTGTCATAATCTTTTTCATATTCCGCCCTCGTTGACCTTATAAATTGGGGTTCACACTAATGTACTGAAAAAATGCAGAGAAACTGTGAAGATAGAATGTAATTTAGATTAAAAATAACGAGATAATAAGAACATATTTTAATAGGAATGAAAATAGAAACCGATGCTTTAGCTGAGCAATCAATGCTTTGAGCAATTTTAAATTTTGAATCCTAATATGATTTTTAAATTGTAAATATTTTAATAACACAGAAGATGATTTTCTTTTAAATAAGAAAAATCATCTGATCCGTTTCATCTCAGTGCCACTGATTATGATATTCCTGCAATTGTTGAATAGCTTCGATAATGATCCACGCAGTTTCGGCATGATCTAAACCTTGAACTAATGAAGCATCCAACTGTAACTGTTCGATCGTTTGGATCGTTGATAATTTTCGAGCTTGGTCTGCCATATTATTTCCTTATAAAAGTGTTGAATTTCATGGCATTGATCATAGTTAAAATTTATAAATATAAAAAACCGAATATTTTTCTAAATTTAATCTGATTATTCGATTAATGTTCGAATCAAATGCTTAGAAGACAGCATAATTTTTTATATCGATAAACTTAGCGTATGTATAGACTTTTGTTATAGTAAGAACAATTTTAAAGCAACACTAGGAATAGGTTATGTCTGTCGCTCCGCGTATTGGGATTTTAGGTGCTGGTGGCCGTATGGGTCGTACATTGATTCAAGCAGTTCAAGATGCTGGTTATCAATTAGCAGCAGCGGTAGAGCGTCCAGGCAGTAGCCTTATTGGCGCGGATGCAGGCGAATTAGCGGGTATTGGTACACTTGGTGTGAAAGTCGTGGGTGATATCCAAGATGTTTTAAATGATTGCGATGTATTTATTGATTTTACTGCACCAGTTGCAACTGAACAGCATTTGAAACTGTGCCGTGAGGCTGGTGTTGCATTAGTGATCGGTACGACGGGAATGAACGATGAGCAAAAAGCATTTTTAGATGAAAGTGCAACGATTGCTCCTGTAGTGTACGCAGCAAACTACTCCGTAGGCGTGAATGTATCCATTAAACTTTTAGAATTAGCATCTAAAGTCTTTGGTGACAGTGTCGATATTGAAGTGATCGAAGCACATCATCGTCATAAAGTTGATGCGCCATCAGGTACTGCTTTAATGATGGGTGAGGCGATTGCTGATGCATTAGGTCGTGATTTGAAGCAAGATGCTGTGTATCACCGTGAAGGGCATACTGGTCCTCGTGAACGTCAAAGTATTGGTTTCCAAACCATTCGTGGTGGCGATATTGTGGGTGAACATACGGTAATGTTTATTGGTGAAGGTGAACGTGTAGAAATCACACATAAAGCCACGAATCGCATGAATTTTGCTGCAGGTGCAGTACGTGCCGCTGCTTGGGTTGTAGGTAAAGCACCGAAAAAATATGACATGAAAGACGTTTTAGGCTTCAACGATATCAAAGTTTAAGTTTAAAAATACTGCGTGATCATCTAAATAATAATGTTAAATATGAAGAATAAAAATGAAGAAAATTTCTATGATCTGCTTGCTTGTCAGTGCCATTGGCCTGACAAGCCAAGTTCAAGCCAATGAAGCCTCTCAACTCACCATTAACAAAAACAATATTAAAGTGTGGACGATGCAAAATCCTGATCATCCTGTGTTGTCCTATCGTGCTGAAACAGTAGTGGATGCTTCACTCGAAAGAGCAGTTGCAATAGTTTTGGATGTGGAAAATGCAAAATCATGGGTACCCAATGTCGGTTCAGCACAGGTGATTTCTCAAGATTTGAAGCAAGGGGAATTTAAACTCTACATGGTGTTAGATTTTCCATTTCCTTTGAAAGATCGAGATCTGATTGTGCAAGGGAAAATGTATAAGGATTCAAAAGGTATTATTCATATTAAGAATAAAGCTTCGCAAACGGGAAAATCGAAGAATCCTCAGTATATTCGGCTGCAACACTATGTTGGAGACTGGAGCTTTGAACAGATTGGACCGAATAAGGTGAAGGTCAGCACTTCAGGATATGCGGATCCAGAAGGTGCAATTCCACAAAGTGTGACCAATATGTTTGTACAACAGCAGCCTTATCAAATGTTGCAAAAAATGAAAACTGAATTAGCAAAATCTCAATCTGCGCAGATATCGTTACCAGATATTTTGAAATAATGACTTTATATCAGTCATTTAATCATTTTTCAAAGTGTAAGCTGTAAATTGCTTTAACTCTGCTGCTTGAGGCAAATGAAAACTCAAAATTGGTTGCTTAGTCTTAGACATCTGATCCAATAGAAAAACTTGATAGGTTTGTTTTTTGGAATCATCACATTGAAAATTTAAATTTTTTTGTGTGGGGCTATTGAGCTTGACTGCATGATCAGAAGACACGGTGTAGAGGTAAATTTTCTGCTGATCTGGAGATTCAATACTTTTTGTAAAACGATAATGACTGTTGTGCGTCACTTTTAAGAATCCATCAATTAACGATGTACAAATAAATTTTTGCTCAAGTGCAGCTTGTTCGATCGCATGCTCTGGTTGGCAAGCTGTCAAAAGTGTTACCAATGGTAATATCAAATATAATTTATCGTTGTTCATGTGGCCTCCTGTGTTTTTTTAGCTGTAAGACCATCATAAATTTGCTAGGTTTATAGATACAGATACACACATTTTATAAAAATGAGCACAGTTCATGTTCCAGTATCAAATCTTAGCCAAACATATCAAACAGAAAATTCTGAGTGGAGAACTGTGTTCAGGACAGAAGCTCATTTCCCTTCGACAATTTTCAGCATTACATGCCGTCAGTTTAAATACAGCAAAAAATTGTTATGCATTATTGGAATCGGAAGGGCTCATCACTGTTAAAAATAAATCAGGTTATTTTGTACAACATTTGAAATCCAGAAACGATTCGCCAGTATTGCCTTATCATCATGAATTTGAAGCTGAAGCAAAGGATATCAGTAACTTAAATTTGCAAATTGAAATACAGGAGTCTTCAACCAATAATCGATCAATTCATTTAGGTGCAGTACAAATCTCTCCAAATCACGTGCCTGTAGATGCAATCCGAAAGTCAATTCAACGTGCTTTAAAACACAGTCAACCAGAAGATTTCCTTTATAGTAATCGACAAGGGCATTTGAGATTGAGACAAGCTTTATCAGACCATTGGGCTGAAGATGGGTTTTATATCAATCCAGACGAGATTTATATCACCAATGGCTGTATGGCTGCGTTATCACTCGTGGTTCAGCTCTTGACCAAGGAAGGGGATGGCATTGTGATTCCAACCCCAAATTTTAATGGTCAATTACAGTTGTTAGGGACACTGAAACGCAAGTTGATTGAGATACCTGCAAATGTGGATGGTTTTGATTTAGAACGCTTAGAAAGAGCAATGCAGCACCCCGATACCAAAGCCTGTCTATTGACTGTGAATTATCAAAATCCACTAGGGTTTGAGCTTTCAAATCATGATAAACAGAAAATTGTGCAATTGGCTGAACAATATCAATGTTATGTGATTGAAGATGATATTTATGCTGAATGTAGTTTTAATTTACAGCGACCTTTACCGATCAAACATTGGGATGAAGCAGGCTATGTCATTTTATGCAGTTCAATATCAAAATCATTGTCGAGCGCATATCGAGTAGGTTGGTTTTGTTTACCGCCGAGGCTTAAATATTTGCATCGTCAAATTGTCATTCAAAATGTCAGTGTGAATACACCTTTGCAATTGGCTTTGGCTGACCTGATGTATAGTAGAGCCTATCGTGAGCATCTACTCCGATTAAAACCAAAATTAAATCATCAAGTTGATGCATATCGAAAAACGATATTAAACGCTTTTCACGGGATCGACATTGGGTTAAGTCAGCCGGATGGTGGTTATGTTTTATGGCTGCAATTGCCGACACATATTGATGGTTTAGAACTCTATTATGCTGCACGTCAACATGGTATTAACATTGTTCCCGGTGATGTTTTTGGAGAAGAACGCCGTTATAAAAATTATATTCGCTTAAATGCAGGGCATGAACTAACTCATGAAATTCATGACTCCATCGTGTTTTTAGCGGATTGGGTGAAACAAAAAATGAGGTCATCATCCCAAGCACCTTCTTAAAAAGATTATGGCGCTAAACTAAGCTTTTTAAAGCAGTGATTTTCATGATCATCAATCATTCCTACCGCTTGCAGATAAGAATAGATAATGGTTGGACCCACGAATTTAAAACCATTCTTTTTTAGAGTTTTAGACAGTTGCAGGCTTAATTCGCTTTGTGTTGGTGCTAAGCGATAGTCTGGCACAGAATGAACTTTGGGTTGATGCCCTACAAAACTCCATAGCCATTTGACCATATCAGGCATGATTTGGCGCATATTCAACCATGCTCGAGCATTATCTCGAATCGCCTTTAGTTTACCTAAATGACGAATTATGCCCGGATCTTGTGCTATTTCGAACAAATGTTCATCTGTAAAAGTCGCAATTTCTTCAATGGTGTATTGAAAGAAATGATATCGATATCGCTCGCGTTTTTTTAAAACAATAATCCAAGCGAGTCCTGCTTGCTGACCTTCTAAACAGAGCATTTCAAATAAGGTGTGTTCATCATATAAAGGAACACCCCATTCTTGATCGTGATAATCAATATAAATCTGCTCATCGGAGCACCAGCTACAGCGTTGAATCGTCATGCGAATGCTCCGAAGTGATCAAATGGTAAAAGCAACCCACTGATCGTTTTGATTGTCCCAAAAGAACAACTCTGCTTGTTCTAAATCCGAAAAATTAATCCAGAAATCTTTACCTGCTTTATCTGCAAAACCAGTGCTAATCAACAGAGCTTCTTCGGTAATTTCCATAATCCAGCCCTGATGGCTTTGTCCATTTAAGACAATACGTTGTTGATTGCCAGATTCTGCAAATTCAACTAGACGATTAATCAAGGCTTCTGACATGAAAACTTCCTAAAAATAAAAACTTTAATTTAACGTAAATAAGGGTATGGATTGACAGGGCCTCGACCGCGACCATCTAAGTAAATTCCATAATGTAAATGAGGGGCAGTATGTCGAGCATTACCCGTATTGCCGACATAACCAATATGGTCACCTCGTCGCACGAAGTCACCCTCATTGAGACCTTTTTTATGCTGATCTAAATGCGCATAATAATGCCAAGAACCAGCGGGTCCTAAAATCCAAATGACTTTCCCACCCAGCTTATTATCGCGCATACTGCGAACAATTCCATCAGTTGCACTATAAACTTTTGTACCACGAGCCGCCAAGATATCAATGCCTTCATGTGTTCGACCGTGACTTCGTGATGCACCCCAAGTGTCTGTCAGTTGTCTCGCTTTTACACCTTGTACTGGGATAGGTAATTTTCGATCCAAAGGAAGCATATGTAAGCGAGCAACGAGGGTTGGATCAAGCGGCGTTTGTTTTGGAGGTTGACTACTGCAGGCGACAAGTAAAATAGCTACACTTAGGATGATGTAATGTCGCAAATACTTAGTCACTCGAACTCCTTGATATGATACAGCCACACTTATTTGAATCGACTATGTCACAATTTCACGGCTGAGATCAATTTTTTCATCGCAGTTGGAATGCCCATTTCTGTTACAACTTGTGGAGCGAGCCATTCACCTCCTAATTCTGTTTGGAGGTATTCCATCTGGTCGAGATCAACATGGAAAATATGTGCATTCAGTAACCAGGTAAAGTGGGTGAAACTGTGTGAAATTTGAGTTGGTAATTGATTACTCACCAAACCATATTGCTGAGTCAATTGACTAAATTCTGAAGTTTCATCAATGATGGGTAAGGTCCATAAACCACCCCATAAGCCTGAATGCGGACGTTGTTGCCATAACCATGTATTTTCAGTACTTCGCAGTAATAAAACATCCGCAGTCTTTATAGGCACTGCTTTTTTTGGCTTTTTAAATGGTAACTCTTGTGTCAGACCCTGCTTTAAAGCTTGGCATTCTGACTGCATTGGACAGTACAGGCAAAGTGGTTTTTTAGGAGTACAAATTGTTGCACCCAAATCCATAATGGCTTGCGTGTAATCATGGTTGCGTTGTTCAGGACAGAGTTGCTCCGCTAATTCCCACATTGCACGTTCATGGACAGGCTTTGATAAATCATCTTCAATGGCAAAGAAACGTGCTAAAACACGCTTAACATTTCCATCCATTATCACGCCGTATTTGCGTAATCCAAGTGACATCAATGCACCAGCAGTTGATCTACCTATTCCTGGCAGGGCCATCCAAGCTTCTAAAGTCTCTGGAAAATGTCCATTTTGACTTACGATTGTGGCTGCTTTATGCAGGTTGCGAGCACGCGCATAATAGCCTAGACCTGCCCAGTAAGGAGCAACTTCATCCCAAGTAGCACGACCTAAATCGGTGACCGTCGGAAAGCGCTCAATAAAACGATCATAGTATTTCAGAACAGTTTTCACTTGGGTTTGCTGCAACATAATTTCAGAGACCCAAACTTTGTAAGGATCATCTGCGACTTGCCATGGCAGGTCATGTCGACCATGTACATCAAACCAATCCAGTAACGCAGTTGAAAAAGAAAACATGAAAATACCATTAATACAATCTGTGCTCAGTATAACCAATCTAGGCAAAGACCTTTTAAAAAAGCATGAAAAAAGGCGCATATTGCGCCTTTTTGTAAAATCAACATTACTCTTGAATAATGCCCCAACGACTATCTAATTTAAGCGGTTGGTTTTTGTAACGAGGAATAATATGGATGTGTAAATGTTCCGACTCTTCATCGCCAAAAACTTTGCCATCATTAAAAGCGATATGAAAGCCTTCCGGATGATGACGGATTTTTAACTCGTTACGTGCCAGTTCTAACAACGACTGTAAACTTTTACGCTCTTTATCGGTAATTTCAAAAAAAGAACTCACATGACGTAAAGGAATAATAACGGAATGTCCTTTAGTCAACGGCTGCTGTTCTGGCAAAATCACACCGAATTCATTTTTATCAATCACATCATATTCATCGTGATTGCAATAAGTACATTGTTCACTCATCCTTATATTCCTCTTATATTTTATCTTCTTTCTTCAATAATCTTAGCGCTAATAAACTTTGAAAGTAATTAATCTAAGTGACGCGACAGTAACTCATACATCGCAGCTAAGCTTTTTTCCTCAGCTGCAGCGTTATAACCGAGATCTACACCATTGGCTTTTGCCCGTTCATCAGCTTGTGGATTGCTAAAACCGTGTTTTGCATCCTCAAAGATAATGACCTCATGCGGCACCTGAGCTGCAAACATTTCTTCTTTAAATTGTGCCACATCATCTAGCGTGACCATGCTATCTAGCTCACCATGCAAAACCAGAATTTCAGCTTTTACTTGACCTTGTTGAGCAGGTGTTTGCGCAGATAAATTAGCATGGAAGGTAGCAACTGCTTTTAAGTTCGCACCAGAGCGAGCAAGATCTAAAACAACTTTTCCGCCGTAACAAAAACCAATCGCAGCTAATCGAGTTGCGTCAACTTCAGGCTGTGCAGATAAAGTGTCTAACGCAGCTGTAGCGCGTTGTACAATCGTTTCAGGCTGTGCGAAAGTTTGCATCATCCACTCATTTGCTTGAGAAGCTTCAGTGGTTACCTTTTTGTCGCCGTACATATCAATGGCAAAAGCAGCATATCCTTGTTCTGCAAGTTCTCGAGCACGTTGTTCTGTATATTCATTACGACCCCACCACTCTGGGGCTACAATAATACCTGCAGCTCCTGAAGAGTTTTCAGGTGCGGCAAAATAACCAATCAATTGTGTACCATCTGCCGCTTTATACTGAATTTCTCTTGTTTGAATTGCTGAAGTCATTATTGAAAGTCCTTTCGTTTATGAAAATCAGCAAAGATTAAAGCATAAATGTTTTCCGAAGTGATGAATTTGCAATAAGAAAGTAAAATCAAATGTGAGAATTTATGAAAGATTGGAATATATAAAACGCGTATCAATGAACAGATAAAAAAGAAATAAAAAAAGAAGAAGGAGTACCTTCTTCTTTTCATCAATCTTGTGTTTTCAATTTAATCTAGTGATTTAGAACACTAGACTTTGCCTCTTGAGATAAAGCCTACAATTGCGAGAATCACTGCAATCACAAGTAAGATAATTGCGAAATCTTTAGATAAGCCTGCTACACCACCAAACCCTAGCAAACTTGCTATCAATGCAATCACTGCAAAAATAATCGCCCAACGGAACATTTTGATTCTCCATAAATTTTTATTAATGTTCATTCAGTATAAGAAAATAAACTGAGCAAAATGTATACAAAGGGTATTTTAACGTAGAGTATTGATATTCTTTAGTTAATCAACTGTAACTGAGATTGGTGAAATTTTATGAGAATTATTAGTGATATACTGACTCAAATTTTTGATATTTAGCTGAATCATGAGCACATCTTTACGCCCTGAATTTTGGAAACATTATTCACTGTTTGAAATGAACCAAGCAGAATGGGAGGCACTGTGTGATGGTTGTGGTATGTGTTGTTTGGTTAAATTAGAAGATGATGAAACCGAAGAAATCGCATATACCAAAGTTGCGTGCAAACTTCTAGATTGTCAGACGGGGCATTGTTCAGATTATGAAAATCGTCAGGTGCATGTACCTGACTGTATTCAGTTAACGCCTGAAAAATTACAACAAATACGATGGCTACCTTCGAGTTGTGCATATCGACGTATTAATGAAGGTAAAAAGCTACCGAATTGGCATCACTTGGTGACAGGCAATAAACAAAGTGTGATTAGTGCTCGAAAATCTGTAGCAGGTCGTTGTATATCTGAACAGCTTGTTAATGAAAATGAAATAGATGAATACATCGTGCGGTGGGTACGCTAGTACATTCAATTGCTAGACTACACATATTTTGTAATATAAAAACACTTTTAAAATGATCATTGCCGTTTAATCCTTGAGACTGATATTCAAGGATTTAAAAAGGGAAAGGCATGTTAAAAGCTGCAAAACTGATTTGGATTGTTGGTTTGAGCGGAATCATAATGGCGTGTCATGCCAATCAAAATAAAGCCACTGAAGCACAGAATCCGCAGGAATCAACAGTCAAAAACGAAAATTCAAAAGCTCAAGAACAACGATATCAAGTTGAAAAAATTGCTCTATTTAATGAACCATGGGCGATTGCAACTTTACCAAATGGTCAACTGTTAATTACAGAAAAGTCAGGCATACTTAAGTTGTTTGACCCACAATCAAAACGTAGTTTTAACGTGGCTGGTGTGCCTCAAGTTGCTTATGGCGGACAAGGTGGGTTAGGTGATGTTTCGATTCATCCTAATTTCAATAATAACGCTTGGTTATATCTCAGTTATGCCGAAGAAAAAAATGGATTATTTGGTGCAGTGGTAATCCGAGCGAAATTGGATTTATCGAATATCGAAGCACCGAAACTGACGGATATCGAACGCATATGGGAGCAAGTCCCTAAAGTGTCGGGGCAGGGGCATTATGCACATCGTATAGTGTTTGACCAGCAAGCGAATTTATGGATTAGTTCAGGGGAACGGCAGAAGTTTCAGCCTGCACAAGATATGCAGTCTAATCTAGGTAAAATTGTATATTTGTATGATGATGGTCGTGCTCAAGAATCTAATCCATTTGCCAAACAAGGTGGTGTCTCAGCGCAGATTTGGAGTTTAGGTCATCGTAATCCTTTAGGTATGGCATTCGATCATCAAAATCGTTTGTGGGTGGCAGAAATGGGCCCTAAAGGTGGTGATGAGTTCAATCTTATTGAAAAAGGTAAGAATTATGGCTATCCAATTGTATCTAATGGTGATCACTATGATGGTAAACAGATTCCGAATCATGAAACGCGACCTGAATTTATAGCCCCTAAACTTGATTGGTCTCCAGTGATTTCACCCTCGAGTCTGATTTTTTATAAATCTAACTATTTTCCACAATGGAAGAACAAAGCCTTAATCGGTGGATTATCATCGAAAGCCATTATTGTGGTAGATCCACAATCTGAACCTGTACGAGAAATTCAGCGCTTGGATATGGGGGTTCGAGTACGAGACTTGCATGAAGCAAAGGATGGCACAATTTGGGGAATAGAAGATGGACCGCAAGCTTATTTATTCAAATTAAAACCAAAACTCGAATCTGAGTAAAATGAAAAATGTTGAATAGTGATGGTTGTTTTGACTATTAATATTGGAATTTGACTATTACATAGTAGACTAGTCAACAGCACTTTGAGATCTATAAAAAATATGTCCGATACACAAATTCCGCTACCTGAACGCTTACGTCCACGTGATTTGTCTGAGATTATCGGACAAGATCATTTACTTGGTGAAGACGCACCTTTACGTCAAATGATTGACCAAGGACATTTACCTTCGATTATTTTTTGGGGGCCTCCAGGGGTCGGCAAGACCACCATTGCGCTATTGTTAGCTCAAGCTGTAGATCGTACTTTTATTAGCTTGTCTGCACTCAACACTGGTGTTAAAGAGCTTCGAGAAATTATTGGGGAAAGTGGCGATCTCATTGTGCCAGTGGTTTTTATTGATGAAATTCATCGCTTTAATAAATCTCAACAAGATGCCTTACTGAGCGCAGTAGAAAAAGGCAAGATTACTCTGGTTGGTGCAACCACAGAAAATCCTTCTTTTGAAGTCAATAATGCTTTGTTGTCGCGCTGTCAGGTGTATACGCTGAATGCATTATCTGAGCATGATATTCAACATTTAATTGAACGTGCACTCAAGCAAGACCAATTTTTGAAAGACCGTCATATTCACATCGAAGAATATGATGCATTAATTCAATTTGCCGCAGGCGATGCTCGTAAAGCACTCAATTTATTGGATCTCATTGCGAGCACATTTGAAGCAGATGTTGAAAATATTGTCACCAATGCCATCGTGGTAAAAGTAGCTCAACAAAATATTGCGCGATATGACAAATCTGGTGAGCAGCACTATGATTTAGTCTCAGCTTTCATTAAATCAATTCGTGGAAGTGATCCTGACGCTGCACTATATTGGATGGCGAGAATGTTAAAGGGGGGGGAAGATCCAGTCTTTATTGCGCGTCGGATGTTGATAGCCGCTTCGGAAGATATTGGAAATTCTAATCCTAATGCGTTGTTATTGGCTGGGGAGTGTTTTAGGTCCGTTCAAGCGGTTGGGATGCCAGAATGCCGTATTATTTTAGGACAATGTGCAGTGTATTTGGCCACAAGCGCGAAAAGTAACAGCACTTACTTAGCAATCAATAAAGCATTAGAGTTGGCTGAACGTACGTCAAATCTTCCAGTTCCATTGCATTTAAGAAATGCTCCAACCAAGTTAATGAAAGAGCAGGGATATGGTGTAGATTACTTATATCCACATCACTATCCAGAACATTTCGTGTTGCAGGATTATATGCCTCCAGAGCTGAAAGGCACCAAATTGTACGAATCAGCTCGTAATAAGCGTGAAGTCGAAGCAGAGCGTTTACAGCAGCGACGTTGGCAGCAAGAGCAGCAACAACAATAAAAAAAGCCCAGTTCTATGGGAAGCTGGGCGAAAAGCGATTCATCTGGTCGGCAACTACAGTCTCTCTCTTGAGCCACCAACTCCTGTAGTTGCCTGGTATAAAAATATATTAGTTGAACTTAGTAATATTGTAAAAACGATCATTTTAATAAATAGCATTAATTTATTCGATTAATGGGTGTAAATTTAAAAACAAAAACAACAATTGAGTTTTTTAATGATCAAGACCCCAGATTTGTCATCTTATTTAAATATCGATTCGATAAATTAATAGCATTACCAATGAGGAGAGAGCATTGGTAATGCTACTTAACAAAAATAATGAATGTATAACAACAATTTGAAAATATAAAAATAATATCAACAGATACAAAAAAGCCGAGTCATATGACTCGGCTTCATTTTATCTAAATTTTGATTTAGATATCAGAAAGGTCAACACCGATACGTGTCGCAACTTCTTCATATGCTTCAACCACACCACCTAAACCTTGGCGGAAACGGTCTTTATCTAATTTTTTCTTGGTATCTTTGTCCCATAGACGGCAACCATCTGGAGAGAATTCATCACCAAGAACGATACGATCATGGAACACACCAAATTCAAGTTTAAAATCAACTAAAAGCATGTTGCCTTGAGCAAAAAGATCTTTTAACACCACGTTTACTTGGTGAGTTAACTCTTTCATACGCTCAAGTTGTTCAGCAGTAGCCCAACCTAAAGCAATTGCTTGAGATTCATTCACCATTGGGTCGCCCAAAGCGTCATCTTTGAAAAATAATTCAAATGTAGGTGGTGTAAGTTCTAAACCTTCTTCAACACCCAAACGACGGCAAAGCGAACCAGCTGCATAGTTACGGATTACACATTCAACTGGAATCATGTTTAACTTTTTAACCAAAACTTCGTTTGGTGTTAAAAGTTTTTCGAAATGAGTTTCGATACCTGCAGCTGCAAGTTTTTCCATGATAAAGGCGTTAAAACGGTTGTTCACCTTACCTTTGCGATCTAGCTGTTCGATTTTTTCGCCATTAAATGCTGAGGCATCATCACGAAAGACTAAAATCAGGTGGTCTGCACTATCGGTTTCATAAACGGATTTAGCTTTACCAGTATAGAGCAAGGTTTGTTTTAACATGGTGGAACCTTTTTCAGAAAAAATATGCCTAGAACGACTAGGCTGGCCAGTTTTGATAAATCTGGGTTAACAGGCTCGCAGCTTTTTGTTTGTCTGCAAACGCGTTAGTTGGGGTAAACACGGCCAAGGTATGACTCGAACCTACAGATGTCAGTTTAAGCACTAAACTTTCACCATCCACTTGAATTGTCGCGGAATGGTGATTCTTAGGTTGATTGACAAAGTTGTAGTTGAGGCTACTGAGGGTGGCGATTGTGTATTGCCAAATTGTAGCAGAATTTCCGTCAATTTTGATCAACGGATTGCCATTTCCATCAGTTAAAAGTTGTGGACGACCGACAGCAGTTGATTGTTCACTCTCAACAGGATTAGAAACGGTTGGTGCCACATTAGGACGAGGTAGCTCAAAACGATTACCTCGCTTATTAACCATTTGTGGCGCATTGTCTATTGCAAGCTGTTCAACAACAGGCGCTGGATAAAGCGGTGTTGCTGGTCTAACCATTGAACCTTCAGGGAATTTAAGCGGGGCTTGTGCAGTAGATTTTTTATAATCGAGTGAACCATTATCGATACCAATCGTACTACAACCGACCATGCTGAGGGCTGAAAGGGCAAGGGGTAAACCAAAACGTAGTTGCATAGTTGTTAAACTCTTCTTTAAATAATGCTCGCAGCTTTTAATGCATCACGCAGTGAAGCTCGATATTGTTCTGCTAATGGAGTAAGTGGTAAACGGATACCTGTACCAATTAATCCCATTTCATGAAGTGCCCATTTCACAGGAATTGGGTTTGATTCACAAAATAGAATTTCGTGTAAATTTGCAACTTGATCATTAATTGCTTTTGCTTGAGCTGCATTACCCACTAAACCAGCGGCACACACTTGGCTCATTTGCTTTGGAGCAACGTTAGCGGTCACAGAAATATTACCTTTCGCACCATGCTCAATCAGTTGATATGCTGTTGCATCATCACCTGAATAGACCACCATATCTTTGCCTTCAAGTGCTTTTAAAAGCTCAGCACCGCGAGGAACATCACCTGTTGCATCTTTAATCCCTACGATTTGAGGAATATCAGCAAGACGAACTACAGTTTCATTGCTCATATCAACGCCAGTACGGCCAGGTACGTTATAAAGAATTTGCGGTAAATCAACAGCTTCAGCAATTGCTTTGTAATGCTGATACAAGCCTTCTTGAGTCGGTTTGTTATAATATGGCGTTACTAAAAGTGCAGCATCTGCACCAAGCTCTTTAGCTTCTTTGGTAAGCTCAATCGCCTCATGCGTTGAGTTTGCGCCTGTTCCGGCAATAATTGGAATGCGTTTATTGGCTACACGAATGATTTCTTTGATCACTTGAGTGTGTTCAGCCATGCTTAAGGTCGAAGCTTCACCTGTTGTTCCCACGGCAACGATACTATTTGTACCTTGCTCAATATGCCATTCAACAAGCTTCTCGAGACCCTTCCAATCAACAGTACCATCTTCAAACATTGGAGTGACGATTGCGACGATTGAGCCTTGAATTACATGAGCTTGCTGAGTAGTCATTTTAAAACACGATCCTATTTTTCCATCCAGTGAAGGTTGAGAAGCGAAGTTTGGATGGGTATGTATTTTGATTTATATCACGATCCAATATGCCTGCATACTGGATAATGCGTATGCAAATTATGAACTAAGCTACCAATAAGAACAATATGAATTCACTTCAGTCAAAAAAAAGTTTAGTTAAAACAAGTAACTTTTTTTAAAAAAAGCAATTTTAAGACCTTATGGTTAGGCATTTAAATAACAGTGAAGATAGATGTTCGTCTATGAAAGTATTGCGGATAAAAATGAAAATTCGAACTAAAATCTGACCAATTTACCCTGAATTAATAGCTTATATCACTTACATCAGATTTAAGATGTATGTATATAAAGGTGAATAAACTAATAATTTTTAAATTATGTGATTATTATAATTTATAAAACGTCTTAATTTTTTTACTTAAAGGTTAAATTATTCTAATACTTACAGATTTTATAATAGATTTTTCTTGGTTTTTTTTTAAATAAAAAAAATAATTAATCGTTTTGAAGACTAGAATTTATTTTGGTTGGCAAGAGGTATGAAATTTAATCTTATTTTGATTACATTTTATTACACCATTTGATAACTCTCACTTTCATTGACTTACATAGATAATCGGGCATCGGACTCAAATGCTGATGAGTGAGGGAAGTTCAATGCAAGAATCAGTAAGTAACAAACATGCAATTTTGACGGTAGGTATCTGCTTCCTCATTGCAGTAATTGAAGGCTTAGATATTCAGGCTGCAGGTATTGCAGCTGCGGGTATTCGTGAACATTTTAGTTTAGATAGTTCACAATTAGGTGTGTTTTTTAGTGCTGGTATTTTAGGTCTGTTACCTGGGGCACTGGTAGGTGGGCGTATTGCGGACCGTATTGGTCGTAAAACAGTTTTAATTTGGTCTGTTGCTGTTTTCGCTGTATTCACTTTATGTACGGTATGGGTAAATAGTTTTAACAGTTTATTGGCTGTACGTTTCCTTGCAGGTGCAGGACTAGGTGCAGCAATGCCAATTCTCATCACTTTGGCTTCTGAAGCAGTAACCCCACAAAATCGTGGTCGTGCTGTAGGGCTAATGTACTGTGGTATGCCTGTCGGTGCTGCGATCTTATCTTTAATTGCAAGTACAGATTTCGGTGCTAATTGGAAAAATATTTTCTATCTTGGTGGTTTATTACCATTAATTGTTATACCAGTGATGATGAAATTCTTACCTGAATCTAAAGAATTTTTGAAAACGCAAAATAGAACTGAAGCTGAAATTGCAGAAGCTCCACAAGGTTCGTTTAAAGATTTGTTTAATTCACAGAATCTTCTTCGTACGATGTTCATCTGGTGTAGCTATTTCTTCACGCTCATGGTGGTTTACATCATGCTCAGCTGGTTACCTTCTCTATTCCAAGAATTAGGTTTTTCGAGAAAAGAAGGTGCGACAGCGCAATTCTACTTCATGGTAAGTGCTACTGTAGGTACTGTGATTTTAGGTGTATTAACTGACCGCTGGAAAAAAGCTTATGTGATCTTGTTAATGTACGGTGGTATTTTGGCTGGCCTTCTTGCGTTGAATGCAGCAAGCTCACTCACACAAATGTATTTGGCTTCAGCATTGGTTGGTGCTTTCGTGATTGGCTGTCAAGGCGTGCTTTACGCATTTGGTGGTATTGTGTACCCAACAGAAGTACGTGGTACAGGTGTTGGTGTAGCATCAGCAGTAGGTCGTATCGGTGCTATGCTTGGGCCAGCAATTGCAGGATCATTATTAACGGCTGGATTTGGTGCAGCAGGCGTAATCTCTGCAGCAATCCCTTGTATTATTATTTCTGCAATCTTCATGTTAATGTTGGTACGTCGTATCCAGAATTAAGACAAAAACATAGATTAAAGCCTGCTTGATGCAGGCTTTTTTTATAGAATTTTGATATCAAATTTTCAACTCAAGCAATTGTAGTTCTCTTGATCCTATGCAATAGTCCCTAACAATTTTAAAAATATTGGGAGCTGAAAAGGATGTTCCAACCACAACAAAGTGCACTTATCGTTGTTGATGTTCAGAATGGATTTACCCCTGGGGGAAATTTGGCGGTAGCAAATTCAGATCAAATTATTCCAACCATTAATTCACTTTCTCGGCATTTTGACAATGTTGTCCTTACCCAAGATTGGCATCCTCAAGACCATATTTCATTTTTTGAAAATCATCCTGGAAAGTCTGCTTATGAGACGATTGAATTAGCTTATGGCCGCCAGGTGTTATGGCCTTCACATTGTGTGCAGGGTACACATGATGCAGATTTTCATCCAGACTTGAATATATCCAAAGCGCAGTTGGTCATTCGTAAAGGTTTTCATCCACATATTGATAGTTATTCTGCCTTTTTAGAAGCTGATCATCGAACATCGACTGGCTTAGCAGGTTATCTGCGTGAGCGTGGAATTCGTGACATCTTCATTGTCGGGATCGCCACTGATTTTTGTGTGGCTTGGACGGCAATTGATGCTGCAAAATTAGGTTTTAACAGTTATGTCGTGTCAGATGCGACTAAAGGCATTGATTTAAATGGTTCGTTGCAACATGCATGGCAAGAAATGCTTGCACAAGGTGTGAAACGAATTTACGCCAAAGAACTGATGACTCTCAGACACTCAGCGCAGACCATTTAAAGGCATGGCTCAAGATCATACGTCGTTAATCCAACAAGTGAACTTCTAAATGAAAGCTATCAATCAATTCGTGCAGAAAACCTTTGCGCTGTGGGTACTCCTATTTGCAGGAATTGCCATGTATATGCCAGAAGCTTTTATTTGGCTTAAGTCTTATATCACTTGGATGCTCGGGATTATCATGTTTGGCATGGGAATGACCCTGTCGTGGGAAGATTTTAAAAGTGTTTTCAGCCAGCCTAAGGCGGTTGCCGTTGGCGTGAGTGCTCAATTTATAGTGATGCCATTATTGGCATGGGGATTGTGCATAGCATTTCGATTACCCGCTGAAATTGCCGTTGGCGTACTCCTTGTTGGATGTTGTCCCGGAGGTACAGCATCTAACGTCATTGCTTATATGGCAAAGGCAAATGTGGCTTTGTCCGTCGCGTGTACCTCAGTTTCAACGATGTTAGCACCTTTGCTGACACCATTGATTTTTTATCTCTTAGCGAGTCAGTGGATCGATATAGATGCGGTAGCAATGCTTGTATCGGTAATGCAAGTGATTTTGTTCCCTATCATTTTAGGGGTGATCGTGAGCGGCCTATTTAAGCAAAAAATAGATCGATATATCGCAATGATGCCTATGGTTTCAGTCATCGCGATTGTATTGATTGTGGCTGCGATTATTGCTGGAAGCAAAATGCAAATTTTACAGTCAGGGTTACTGATCCTTGCTGTTGTAATTTTACATAATGGATTAGGATATTTTATAGGTTATTGGGCTGCAAAATTATTGCAGCTTAATCAAGCAGATGCTAAAGCAGTTTCGATAGAAGTAGGGATGCAAAATTCTGGCTTAGGCATTGCTTTAGCTGCGGTTCATTTTGCGGCAACACCCATTACAGCACTTCCAAGTGCGATTTTTAGTTTATGGCACAATATTTCGGGACCCATCTTGGCGAGTTATTGGGCGACGCGTGACAAAGCTCACCTTAAAAAACATGAATATGACGATGATGTGATTAAGTAGCTGATTTTATTTCATTAACTGATCTAGAAATTCTTTTTCAGTCATGATGTGAATACCATGTTGCTTTAAAAGCGCTGCTGTAACACCGTCCGCATTTATTTTTGACCCCGAAAAAGAGCCATCATAAATCTGACCAAAACCACATGATGGACTTTTAGCTTTCAAAATCGCATGAGTAATCCCATGTTTTTTCGCAAAAGCTAAGGTCTGTTTGGCACCTAAAATAAATGCTTCGGTAACATCTTTTCCCGAAAGATCAAATACTTTTGCATGGCCACTCAAAACATCGGAGCCTGTTCCTTTTTGAATTTCAGCAGGGGCTCTGGGAGTGCTAAGTCCTCCAGAAATTTCAGGGCAGATTACGACGGCCTGATTGGCATCAATCAGCGTTTTAATTTTTTCTTGAAGGCAATGTTGACCATCGTAGCGAACTGGATGTCCGACTAAACATGCACTGATAAGATATTTCATTTGATAAAAAAAAGACCGATAATTTTCATTATCGATCTTTTTAAGTGTAGATCAAATTGAATTATTCAACCGTAACTGACTTTGCTAAGTTACGCGGCTGATCTACATCGGTACCACGTAGTACAGCGACATGATAAGACAAAAGCTGCACAGGAATACTGTATACGATTGGTGATAATAGTGCTGAAACGCTCGGAACTTGAACTACGTGTTGGCGCTCTTTCTCCTTAATGCCACTATTTTCATCTGCAAATACAAACAGCTCACCACCACGTGCTTGAACCTCTTCCATATTTGATTTGAGCTTATCAAGCATGTCATCCTGAGGAGCAAGAATGACAACAGGCATATCATTATCAACTAAGGCCAATGGGCCGTGTTTCAACTCACCAGCTGCATAACCTTCAGCATGAATATATGAAATTTCTTTCAGTTTAAGCGCTCCTTCAAGCGCGATTGGGAACTGTGTTCCACGACCTAAAAATAGGCAATGTTGTTTTTCAACAAACAATTCAGATAGGCGTAAAATTTCTTTATCACATTGTAATGTGTCAAGAATCACTTTAGGTGTATGCCACAATCCAGTAATGATTTCTGATACTTGTTTATTAGAAATCGTTTGTTTAACTTGACCGAACTTAAGCACGAGAAGCATCAAGGCAGCAAGTTGTGTGGTGAATGCTTTGGTCGACGCAACCCCAATTTCTGGACCTGCTAATGTCAATAAGCTGTAATCTGTTTCACGCACCATGGAAGATGTTGCAACGTTACAGATCGTCATCGTGGTGATATTAATATTTTTCGCTTTGGCACGTTTTTGTGTATCACGAAGAGCAGCCAATGTGTCGGCAGTTTCACCTGATTGAGAAATACACACATAGAGTGTATTGTTCACGATGACTGGAGTGCGATAGCGGAACTCACTTGCAATTTCAACTTGGCAAGGTACATCAATCAGTTGTTCAAACCAATATTTTGCGATCATGCCTGCATGGTAACTGGTACCGCAAGCGATGATTTGAACTTGCTGAATCTGAGAAAAATCTTCTACAGCATTTGCAAGAAAATCATCACGTAAGTGATCGGCATTTAAGGCTTGAGAGATAGTTTGCTTGATCGCTTCAGGTTGCTCATAAATTTCTTTCAGCATGTAATGCTTATATTCACCTTTTGAAGCATTACTCACTGTCGCATCAAGTTCTTTGACAGGGCGTTCAACGCGCTCACCTTGTACATAGACTTCAATCGTATCACGTGTTAAACGCGCAATATCACCTTCTTCAAGGTATATAAAACGATTGGTAATCGGTAATAGGGCCAATTGATCAGAACTGATAAAGTTCTCACCAATTCCCACACCGATCACGAGCGGTGAACCTTCACGAACAGTGATCAATTCATTTGGGTAATCTGTATGTACGATACCGAGTGCAAATGCACCTTTGAGTTGAGGCACAACTTGTTCAACGGCTTTAAGCAGGTTAGGAGCAGACTTCAGTGCATCGTGAACTAAGTGTGCAACAACTTCAGTATCTGTTTGGGATGTAAACACATATCCTAATGCTTCAAGATCATCTTTAAGCTCTTGGTAATTTTCAATAATACCGTTATGTACCACAGCGACTTGACCAGATATATGCGGATGTGCATTATTTTCTGTAGGTTTGCCATGAGTAGCCCAACGTGTATGTGCGATACCAAGCGCGCCAGTGATCGCTGCTTCTGAAACCGCTTCTTCAAGGTTGATAACTTTACCGACACGACGTTCACGTAAAACTTGACCTGCATTGATTAAAGCTAATCCCGCTGAGTCATAACCACGGTATTCAAGACGCTTTAAGCCTTCAATTAGAATATTCGTTATGCTTCGTTCTGCTACACCGCCGACGATACCACACATATTGTAATCCCCTTAATTCTTAATCTTTTGTGGACGTGGATAATTGTCTTTCACAAATTGTTTAGAGCGTTCTACGGCTAAACTATGATCATCCACATCACGAGTAATCGTCGATCCAGCACCAACTGTTGCACCATTACCAATTTTAACCGGCGCGACTAAAGAGCTGTTTGAACCTATAAAGGCTTGGTCACCAATGATCGTTTTAAACTTGTTGGCACCATCATAATTACATGTGATCGTACCCGCACCGATATTTGAACCCTCACCCACTTCAGCATCACCTAAGTACGTAAAATGATTGGCTTTAGAGCCTAAACCAATGGTGGTGTTTTTCACTTCAACAAAGTTGCCAATGTGTACTTCATTTGCCAATTTAGCACCAGGGCGCAAACGTGCGAATGGTCCAATTTGAGCCTGCTCACCCACAATGGCTGAATCAAATACGCTATACGGTTGAACTTTCGTGCCTGCAGCAATTTTGGAGTTTTTAATTACACATCCTGCACCGATTTCGACATTGTCACCAAGTTCACATTCGCCCTCGATAATGACATTGATATCGATACGCACATCTTGACCAACCTTGAGTGAACCTCGGAGATCGAAACGACTCGGGTCGATCAAATGTACACCTTGCTGCATCAGTAATTTCGCTTGGTAGTTTTGGTATTCTCTTTCCAATGCTGCCAATTGCACACGATCATTTACACCTTCAACTTCGAAAGCTAAAGCAGGTTCAACTGAAGCAATTTCGAGTCCATCGTCAATAGCCATTGCTACGATATCTGTTAAATAATATTCGCCTTGCGCATTATTATTATTCAGACGTGGCAACCACTCGTGCAATTTGGCATTGCTTACTGCATAAATGCCAGTATTAATTTCTTGAATTAAACGTTGCGCTTCAGAAGCATCTTTATGTTCAACAATGGCTTGGATTTTACCATTTTCTCTCACGATACGACCGTAACCTGAAGCATTGTCTAGTGTAAGTGTGACTAAGCCAATACCTTTAGATTGTGTAGCTTCAAGTAAATTTTGTAATGTATCGGCGGTAATACAAGGCACATCACCGGATAAAATTAAAGAAATACCATCTTTGGGTAAGACAGGTAAGGTCATTTGAACAGCGTGACCTGTACCAAGTTGTTCAGCTTGTTCAACCCAGTCAATATTTTCTGTCGAAAATGCTTGTTTAACTAGAGCGCCGCCGTGACCGAAAATAGTAATAATATTTTCAGCTTGTATTTTTTTTGCGGTTTCAATGACATGCCCTAAGAGTGGACGTCCTGCTAAAGGCTGTAATACTTTTGGTAGTTTTGAACGCATTCGCGTCCCTTTACCTGCAGCAAGAATAACAACTGTGGTTGACATACAACATCCTTTCTTTGGAGCTTGGCTTAAGCCATATCAATATAGAGATAAATTATAATACAAAGTGCTGCCCACAGACCTGCGATCAGATCATCAAGCATAATGCCGAAACCACCGTCGACTTGACGATCAATGACGCGAATCGGCCAAGGTTTCCAAACATCAAAGAGACGGAAAAGTGCAAAACCAATAAAAAGCCATACCCAATTCATCAGGCCTAGATAGATTAAAGGGAGAAACGTGATCGATTGACCCGCAAATTCATCCCACACAATTCGTCCGTCATCATGGACGCGCATTATATCAGCGGCTCTTCCACAAATATATATTCCAATCAATGACATAACGATTATGGCAATCGTGCTATACAAAAAACCTATTGTCATGAAAGCAGGGATAAACAGCAACGCAAAAGCTGAACCAAAAGTACCCGGTGCTTTTGGTGCCAAACCAGAGCCGAATCCAACGCCACAAAAAACAATGAAACGTTCAGACCAAGTCATCGCTTTAAAATTAATTGGTTGTTTTGGCAAAGTGCTGATATCCCTGTAATTCTAGTTCTTGTGGTTGTTGATGATGATAAAAATCTAATTGCTGAGTCTCTTTTACGACACCAATCACCGTGATCGGTGTATCGCAGTGTCGAGCTTTTAATTCATCCAAGGCAGGTGAAGGAATGGTAAAACACAATTCATAATCATCACCACCTGCTAAAGCCAATTTCCATTTTTGCTGATTGGACAATGCTTGTAAGGCAGGACTAAGTGGAAGTTGATCTAAGTGTAGGTCGGCACCAACATGAGATGCTTTGAGAATATGTCCTAAATCTTGTGCTAAACCATCGGATACGTCAATCATACTATGCGCCAATCCTTTAAGCGCTTGACCGAGTTCACAACGTGGAGTGGGATAATCGAGACGTTTTTTTAAAGCATGATCGGGATATTTTAATCCGAATGCAGCATCACCGACAGTCCCGGATACACAGATTAAATCACCTGCTTGAGCACCAGAACGTGGCACGGCTTTTCCAATATCCACCCAGCCTAGAGCGGTAACTGATAATGTGAGATGTGGGCTTTGCGTTGTGTCGCCGCCAATTAAACTTACTCCAAATTGATCGCAACAATCATACAAACCCTGACTAAACCCTTTTAGCCAGTGATGATCAATTTGGGGTAGGCTCAATGCCAAGAGAATGCTTTGAGGTTTTGCACCCATGGCTGCAATGTCTGAAAGATTCACAGCTACAGATTTCCATCCAATCGCATGGGGATCTGTATCGATGGGGAAATGTCGACCAGCAACGAGGGTATCGGCACAAATGACCAATTGTTGCTGTGGAGGCGGGGTGAGCAGGGCTGAGTCATCACCGACACCTAGATCGACTGAAGAATAGCTCGGTCGATTGAAATAGGTGTCAATAATAGAAAACTCAGCCATTTCAACAACAACTTATTTTGCTTGTTGCTTTTCTGCTTCACGTAGGCTTTGTGCCAAACGGTCTAATACACCATTGATGTATTTGTGACTATCTGCACCGCCGAAGTGTTTAGCCAATTCAATTGCTTCATCGAGAACGACGCGATATGGAATTTCAAGATGCTCTTTCAATTCATACGCGCCAAGACGCAAAGTAGCTAATTCAACGCCGTCCAGTGCCGAGATCTCACGATCTAGTACTGGAATTAATAACGCATCCAATGCTTCATGATTTGCAATCACTTGTGTGAGCAACTCGTGATAATAGCTGAGATCCACTTTATGCATGGCATTTTCAGCACGTGTACGTGCTTCAATTTCATGCACAGGGTTGTGGCTCATTTGCCATTCATAAATCCCTTGTACAGCAAAACGACGTGCTTTGCGTTTAGCTGCATAAGTAGCTTGGAGTGTCTGCGACATGCTTTAGATCGCCTTTAGCAAGTTAACCATTTCAATTGCAGTCAAGGCAGCTTCGCCACCTTTATTACCTGCTTTTGTACCTGAACGCTCGATGGCTTGTTCAATGCTGTCTGTGGTCAATACGCCATTGATCACAGGTAAACCAGCTTCTAAACCAACAACACCAAGGCCTTTTGCACATTCACCAGCAACAAAGTCAAAGTGAGGAGTGCTACCGCGAATAACTGCACCAAGTGCAATTACCGCATCAAACTTACCAGAATTTGCGAGTTTTTTCGCCACAACCGGAAGTTCCCAAGCGCCTGGCGCGTGAACGATAGTGATATTATCGTCTTTAACACCATGTCGATGCAATGTATCAATTGCACCTTCTAATAAATGTTCAACAACAAAGCTGTTAAAACGACCAACTAGAATCGCGTAACGATCTTCGCTCGCGAGATGTAATAAACCTTCAATACGGCGAATCGCCATAGCAACCTCGATATTTAATAAGAGTTATGAATGAGAGCTCTGATCAGCTGTGATGTATTCGACCACTTCTAAATTAAAGCCAGACAATGCATTGAAGCGTAAAGGTGAGCTCAGGAGCTTCATTTTCTGTACGCCTAAATCACGTAAAATTTGTGCACCCACACCAATGGTTTGGTATTGCTGCGATAAGGCAGCATTTGACTTGGCTGGTTTTGGCGCAGTTAATGCTTCTAATGCTGGACCTAAATCAGACGGCTGACGTTGTCCAATCCATACCAAGACACCACGATCGCTTTGAGCAATTTCTTTTAAAGCACGATCTAAATTCCAAGCTGCTTCACCATCTTGCTTATTAAGCTTTAATAAGTCTCGCGCCGGATTGAAGCCATGAACGCGAACAGTCGTCACACCCTCTTCAGGTTGACCTTTAACCAATGCCAAATGAATATCAGGATTCCCGACTTCACGATAACGGTAAAGATCAAAAGTACCATACTCTGTATCGAGTTTTTGTTGATCCAAACGCTCTACCGTTTGTTCATTGGTCATACGGTAGTGAATAAGATCAGCAATTGTACCAATTTTTAGACCGTGTTTTTCAGCAAAAATTTCAAGGTCAGCACGACGGGCCATAGTCCCGTCTTCATTGATAATTTCACAAATCACAGAAGCTGGTTCAAGACCTGCAAGACGAGCTAAATCACAACCTGCTTCGGTATGACCTGCACGATGGAGCACACCACCTGGTTGTGCCATGAGTGGAAAAATATGGCCTGGCTGAACGATATCTGCTGGTTTTGCATGTGCCGCAACTGCTGTTTGAATCGTGTGCGCACGTTCTGCTGGAGAAATACCTGTAGAAATGCCATTTGCAGCTTCAATAGAAAGCGTGAAGTTTGTCCCGTGTTGAGCGCCATTCGCATCAACCATTAACGGTAAATTTAATTGTTTGCAGCGTTCACGGCTTAAGGTTAAACAAACTAAGCCACGAGCATGCGTGATCATGAAATTAATGTCTTCAGGTCGTACGTGCGTTGCAGCAATAACGAGGTCGCCTTCATTTTCACGATCTTCATCATCCATCAGGATGACCATTTTTCCTGCACGGATATCTGCTACAAGTTCTTCTACAGTATTGAGCGACATCAACCTTCACCTTTTTGTTATGTCATTCTGACATTTGAATAAATTTGTTGCGCCATAGTCTAACGCTTTTTTAGTCAGTTTGCCTATGCTTATGACTGTACCATTCAATACAGTCCAACATACACCTTCATAGCACATTGAAAAGAGAGATAAAATTACCAAAAGAGCACTTTTGTATACAAACTAGACGCTTAGTCTAACTTTTCACGACTGTGAGCTTTTAAAAAGAAAAACCAGATTTAACTTAGCATCAAATCTGGTTTACTTATTAAAATTTAATCTAATTAAGAGCTGATTGTACGATCCGTCGAGGAGCTTTGGGCTTTGCCTTTCAAAATCTCAGTACGGATATTTTGTGCGAGTTCGGCACAGGCTTCGTTCATACCATTAATCATGAAAGCGTGACGTGTTAACACACTGGTTGGATTCGGCATCGGAACCAATTGGTAGCATTCACCAATATGCTTTAACTGATCGTGGGTCAAATATAGCGCCATTTCTTTCGCAATCAGGTGATGTGTGAGTCTTTCCGCCGCTTGTACTGAATCGAGTTGCATTGCCTCCACTGGTGCGGTTACAGCACAACGTGTTTGCAATACGAACCGTTTATCCTCACGGTAACGTTTATAGAGTACTTCTGACAATAATTGAAACACCGAACCAATCATTAAGATGCAAGCAATCGAGTTATTCTTGAGTGAAGAAATACTGATGACAGCGCCTTGTTGATCAAAACTACGATTCACAACGATATCATCAACATTCAAATGATAATGCGCTGTACACAGTTCGATGCTCTTATTTAAGAAAATTTGACATAAATTAAAATAAGGTAAAGAGACAGATTTGTTGACCGTATTAATTAATTGTTTCGGATCATAAAATTGGATATTCAGTGATAAAGCATCCTGATCTAACTGCAGAGTCGGTACTTTTGGCGTAATTGCAGCTTGTTCTTTATTTTGCTCTGGCGTATGAGGTTGTTTAGGCTGACTCTTTTCCAGTTCTAATGCTTCAGTGAGCAGCTTGATCTCATGACGTAAACGGGACTCATTATTTAATCTCGCAAGATATTCGCTACGCGTAGGGCGAGCAATGGCACGATAAGCCAACCATAATAAGCCATGAATAAAGAGTGACGAGAGGATCGCCAGCCATTGTGTTCTTAATATTTCACCGATACTTGGTTTAACCAATGTGATTTCCACACTGCCAATTTTCTTTTCATTTTGTAGTGCATCTCGAACGAAGATTTCACCCTGACGCGTCTTAGACAAGCCTGCAGTTGCGAGAACTTGATCTCCTGTGCCAAGAATACGTATATATGCAACACTTGGATTCGTTGCATAGCGGTTGGCTAATAATGCAAGAGATACAGTATTGGCAGGTTCAAGTTCAGTTAAGCTATCTGCGACCAGTTGAGTCGTCATTAGCAAACCTTGGCTTGCACGGTTTTCATTTAATTGATGTGTCGTTGCAATAACCAATAAAAAGGTATGCAAGGCAAAACTTACAATCAGCAGGCTAGCAAATAGCCCTTGTCTAGGCGCATTCAACGTAAACTTCCAAAGAAAATTAATTCAATTTCGATTATGATTCTTACAATATTCGTAGCTCAGACCCGAGTCAATTCATGCGAGAAATCATTCTTATTTCATTTTTAGGACCTGACCAACCGAATCAGTTTACTCGATTGATGCAGGTGTTGTCCGTACATTCTTTGCAAATTTTAGATGTAGGACAAGCAGTTATCCATAACCAATTGACTCTCGGCATCGTGGTTGCTTCCGAAGACCAGACAGCAACGGCTTTGGCCATGAAAGATATTCTGATTTTAGCACACGATATTGGTCTTACTGTGCGCTTTAAACCGATCGATTCAGAAGATTATGAGCAATGGGTGAAAGAGGGTGGACGTACACGATATATCGTGACGGCATTGGCACCTGAACTTACTGCAGCACATTTGCAAGCAGTGACTAATATTGTTTCAAGTCAAGGGTTTAATATTGAAACAGTCACTCGTTTGTCTGGTCGCCCAACGTTGAATCATTTTGAAAATGAACCAAAACGTGCTTGTGTGCAATTTGGTTTGAGCGGTCAGATGTTAGATGCTGCAACGATGCGAGCGGCATGTTTAAGTTTATCAAATGACCTTAGTGTCGATGTTGCAGTACAAGAAGACACGCCGTACCGTCGTAATCGTCGTTTAGTTTGCTTTGATATGGATTCAACGCTGATCGAACAAGAAGTGATTGATGAGCTTGCAATTGAAGCAGGTGTCGGTGCACAAGTCGCAGAAATTACTGAGCGTGCTATGCAAGGTGAGCTGGACTTTCAGAGCAGTTTCCGTGCGCGTGTGGCGCTACTGAAAGGTATGGATGCTTCTGTATTGCCTAAAATTGCAGAACGTTTAACGATTACTGAAGGTGCAGAACGTCTTATTTCAACCCTGAAATCTTTGGGTTATCGTACGGCTATTTTATCTGGTGGCTTCCAATACTTCGCTGAATATTTACAAGCAAAACTTGGGATTGATGAAGTTCATGCCAATATCTTGGATGTTCAAGATGGGCAGGTCACTGGCGAAGTTAAAGGGCATATTGTGGATGGCGCTCGTAAAGCATTTTTATTAGGCCAAATTGCGGATGAAATGGGCATTTCACTTGAGCAAACGATTGCAGTAGGTGATGGTGCGAATGATTTGCCAATGCTCTCTATAGCGGGCTTGGGCGTTGCATTCCGTGCTAAACCATTGGTGCGTCAAAATGCAAATCAAGCCATCTCAAGTGTTGGTTTGGATGGTGTTCTGTACCTGTTAGGTGTACATGATAAAGATTTAAGTCGAGCTTAAAATCAAAAAAAGCTTATTAAAAAGGCGACCAAATGGTCGCTTTTTTTTATCTAAGTAAATCATTCTTAGACAAATTTTAATCAGTTAAGTTCAGACGAAAAAACAGATGATCATCATCGAAAAAAAGATGTTTTGACAAAAAATTACGAGGTATTTTTTTGTAATGACACGCCAAGTTTGACTGATTCTGACTCTATGAAAAATGTCTAATCTTAAAAAATGTAATGACAAAAGAATGTTGCGACAATATGTGTCGCTTACAAAAGCATCAGGTCTTTTTTTCTGAAAAAAACTCACCATAATGCTTTCATAGACGCCAACAAGACCATTGAAGAAAGTGAAGCGTTATTTAATTTGTTGTGAAACACCATTAGGCAGTATTTGAAACATCTAAATTTTGACGGAGATTTTTATGGTCACTTTAACTTTTGCAACGATACTCGGATTTGCTTTGATCGCTGTAGCATTGGCGGCCGTATTCTTTTCACCTTATCGTCATTGGCTAGGCTTTATGTTAGCGGGTATGGTCTTCTGGGGTTTACTTGAAGGTATTCGTTATAGTGTTCAACACGTCTTTGACATGTCCTTGGCATATAGTTATTTAACAGCGATTAGCTTAGCCATGGTGGCTTTAACGGCTTTCTTACTTCGCGAAGATAGTCGTGCGCAAAAGGCTTTAGAAAATCGTCGTTATATTGAACATACTCCTGTATATGAGGACGATTAAATCCAGCTCATGACAGATGAGATGTAGACCAAAACTGCGTAGTAACAATTTTATATTTAAAGGTGTATCAAAATGATATACCTTTTTTTTGCCTATACGTTTTGTTAAACAAAGCTGCATTTCCTTACTTATAAGATATGCTAGGATGAATCAATTATTTTTGATATTAAAAAAACGGACTTAAATTGTCATGAAACTATCTTCAATACCTGTTGTGAAATTACCTATCGTTGATGCAAGCACAGATCCACTAGACCTTTTGGTGTTAGGTTTGGCGTTGCGTATGAAACAATTGTCACGTACGAGTCCAAAATTTATTGAGTTAATTCATGATCGTCAGTTCCGTATTCAAATTGGTACAGATCTAGGTGTTGCACGTCAGATTTTAGTCAACAATGGCCAGATTGATTCTGTTTCAGGTGATGCAGAGAAAGCAGATTTCGTACTTCAGTTTGCTGATAGCGAGCAAGGTGTTAAAACCCTGATGAAAGGTGATCCAACTGCATTCATGACGGGTATGCAAAATGGCAGTATTAAAATGGAAGGTGATTTCAGCTTATTGGTATGGTTTAACCAAGTCGCTAAATTAATTCCACCAAAAATTCCTAAACCTGTAAAAGAAAAAATACAATTTGCTCGACAATTTATTAAAGAAAAAACGGGTAAGTAATACAGCACCTATACGGACTTTTCTCGTTTTGATTCTAGAGATAAAAAAGCCCTCATAAGAGGGCTTTTCTAGTCATTCAACTTCAAGATTAAAGGTTACCGGACCATCATTGATGAGATGCACTTTCATATCCGCTGCAAAGATTCCTGTTTGTACAAGTTCAAACTGAGATTTTGCGTATTCAACTAACTGTTCATACAGTTCTTTTGCTTCGAGAGGCGGCATTGCAGGGCCGAAGTCAGGACGCAAACCTTTTTGGGTTTGTGCCATCAGGGTAAATTGCGAGACTAATAATAATCCGCCTCCGGCTTGGCTAAGATTCCAACCCATTTTTCCTTGGTCATCATCAAAAAAACGGTATTTTAAAATCTTATCGATGAGCTTCTTACCTTTTTCAAAGTTATCTTCTTTGCCAATACCAATAAAAACTAAAATCCCTTTTTCGATTTGACCAGTAATCTCACCATCCACAACGACTTTCGCTTCAAGGACGCGTTGGAGTAAAGCACGCATAATTCAACCAAGTTTGATGTTTTTTAATTCAAATGAATTGTATCAAATTGGAAAAAAGAAAAGGGATAAAGTCGTCATCAATCCTCATAAGTTATTGATAAAAAAATAATTAATCGGAGTATATACTTTTGATCTAATAAAGCGATTGAAATAATAAAAATTAACCTTTTTACCAATTTTGTTAAAGAAGGTAATTTACGCGTGCAGGAAAGGTAAATTTGAGAGAGAAAACGATGTTTAAGCGTTCAATGTTGGTTGCAATGCTTGCAACTGCGACAGCAGCATCAGCTGCACCATTAACAAAAGATAACGGCGCACCAGTGGGTGATAACCAAAACTCAATCACTGCAGGTCCAAATGGTTCTGTATTATTACAAGATGTACAGTTGATTCAAAAACTTCAACGTTTCGGTCGTGAGCGTATCCCTGAGCGTGTTGTACACGCACGTGGTACGGGAGCTTATGGTGAATTCGTTGCAACTAAAGATTTATCAGATCTTACTATTGCTTCACTTTTCAAAGCAGGTACGAAAACTCCAGTATTCTTACGCTTCTCTACAGTAATTCATGGTAAGCATTCTCCAGAAACTTTACGTGATCCACATGGCTTCGCAATTAAGTTTTATACTCAAGAAGGTAACTGGGATTTAGTTGGTAACCAAACGCCTGTATTCTTCATTCGTGATGCGATCAAGTTCCCAGACTTCATCCACGCAATGAAACCAAGCCCAATTGACAACGTTCAAGACGCTAATCGCGTATTTGACTTCTTGTCTAGCCAGCCATGGGCAACAAATATGTTGACTTATGTATATGGTAACCAAGGTGTTCCTACGAGCTACCGTGAACAAGACGGTTTCGGTGTACATGCATTTAAATTGTACAACGACAAAGGCGAATATAAATACGTTAAATTTAACTTCCGTTCTAAGCAAGGTGTTAAAGGTCTAAACGTTAAAGAAGCTGCTGAATTACAAGGTAAAGACTTCAACCACTTAACGAATGATCTTTATAAGAACATCAATGCGGGCAATTTCCCGAAATGGGATCTTTATATCCAAGTATTGGATCCTAAAGATTTGAATAGCTTCGATTTCGATCCACTTGATCCAACTAAAATCTGGCCTACTGATTTAGTACCAGAAACAAAAGTGGGTACTTTGACGTTAAATCGTATGCCGAAGAATTTCTTCCAAGAAACGGAACAAGTGGCAATGGCTCCGGGTAATTTAGTACCAGGTATCGAGCCATCAGAAGACCGCTTACTTCAAGGTCGTATCTTCTCTTACTCTGATACACAAATGTACCGTTTAGGTGCAAATCACCAGCAAATTCCAGTAAACCGTCCATTGGTAAATGTGAACAACAATAACCAAGACGGTTATATGAATGTTGGTGCAACTTCATCTAATGTGAACTATGAACCAAGCCGTATGGAGCCAAAACCATCGACTCCTAAAGCACGTGCTGTTGAAACTCCACTTTCTGGCACAGTTCAGCAACGTGGTGTGAAAGAGCAAAACTTTAAGCAAGCGGGTGATTTATACCGTTCATACTCTGCTAAAGAGAAATCTGACCTCATTATGAACTTAGCAGTTGATCTTGGTAACGTAAAAGATTCAGAAACTAAACACATCATGTTGTCTTATTTTTATAAAGCAGATGCGGATTACGGCACACGTATGACTAAAGCTGTAAACGGTAACTTAGCGACTGTTAAAGCGAAAGCGGCAGCTTTAAAAGACTAATCAAGATTAGTCCTTGAATTGGTGATTAGGGTCTAAGGTGTCACCTCAAAAAAGTCCTGTAAAACTCAATTCCTTTCCTGCAACCCTAGGGGAGTTTTACAGGCATTCATTATCGAATTTAAACTCAGGTGAGGGAAGAATGAAAAATATTGTATATAGTTTATTAATCGCTTTACTGAGTTTAAGTTCAGTAATGCTTCACGCTCAAACGACGTCTGTCAGTAGCTCACAACAATCAGATCAGAAAGAAGTGATTGACTTATTTTTTGCAGCAGCGAAAACAGGAAACAAAGAAGTTATTCATGAATTTTTGAAACATGGTTTTCCAGTCAATATTAAAAACCATGCTGGTTTTACACCATTAATGATGGCGACCTACTATGGTCATCAAGATATTGTAACGACTCTATTGGAAAACGGTGCAGACCGCTGTGCTCGTGATAATAAGGGTAATACAGCTTTGATGGGTGCTATCTTTAAGCTTGAATGGTCGATTGCCAAACAATTACGCCAGGTCGATTGTGATGCTCAAGCGAAACAGACAGGACATAAGACCACAGAAGAATTCGCAAAAGTTATTGGGCAAGATAAAGCATTGAAAGCTTTGACTGAGTCATATAGTCAAGACAATGCAAAAAAATAATCAGTTTAAGTTTTAGTAATTAGTCGAATAATCTTCGACAATTACTAAAACGAGCTATGAATCGCAACAAAATGTGCTTTAATGCAATAAGTTGCTAAAAACTGAAAAATAATATGTCTGCCATTATTCAATCCTTACTTGATACTGACTTGTATAAATTCACGATGTTACAAGTGGTATTACATCAATTTCCTCAAACGGATAGTGTCTATCAATTTCGTTGTCGTAACCTTGAAGATACAGCCTATCCACTCGTGGATATATTAGAGGAACTGAACGAACAGTTAGATTTACTGTGTCAGCTCAAATTTAAAGAAGACGAATTACAATATTTAAGAAGTTTGCGCTTTATTAAAAGTGATTTTGTAGACTATTTAGAATTATTCCAACTTAAGCGCCGCTTTATTAAAGCCAGTATCGATGATCAAGGTCGTTTAGATATTCGTATTGAAGGACCTATGGTTCAAGCAATGATGTTTGAAATTTTCGTGCTTGCAATCGTCAATGAACTCTATTTTCGTCGTATTCGCGATGAGCAGGTATTGGCAGAAGGAGAGCGCCGTCTTAAAGCTAAAATTGAATTGTTGAAACACTATGAAAGTAGTCAACAACCGAATGATCCACCATTTCTTGTTTCCGATTTTGGAACACGCCGTCGCTATAGTTTTGACTGGCAGAAACATGTGGTGGAAGAGTTTAATAAGGCTGCACCACATATTTTTCGTGGCACCAGTAATGTTTTATTGGCAAAGCAGTTGGGTATTACACCCATTGGTACGATGGCACATGAATTTTTACAAGCTTTCCAAGCACTGGATGTTCGCTTACGTGATTTCCAAAAAGCTGCACTTGAAACTTGGGTGCAGGAATATCGCGGAGATTTAGGCATTGCACTGACAGATGTTGTTGGTATGGATGCATTCCTAAGAGACTTTGATTTGTATTTTGCCAAATTGTTTGATGGTCTACGACATGACAGTGGTGATCCATATGCGTGGGGCGATAAAGCCTACGCACATTATAAAAAGTTAAAAATTGACAGCAAAACTAAAATGCTCACTTTCAGTGATGGTCTAAACTTAGAGAAGGCATGGGATTTGCATCAATATTTTAAAGATCGTTTCCAAGTCAGTTTCGGGATTGGTACTAACCTCACCAATGATATGGGACAAACTGCTTTGAATATTGTTCTAAAGTTAGTCGAATGCAATGGTCAATCGGTAGCTAAACTCTCTGATAGTCCAGGAAAAACGATGACTGATAATGATACCTTCCTCGCATATTTGCGTCAGGTATTTGATGTTGAGTCTCCTTAATCATAATTTCCCTTTTCTGATTTTTTGCTAATACCATGCAAAAAATCAGAATAATTTTGAAAAAGTCTTGTGCTAAGATTTGAACAAGGCCAATAGAACTATTCAATAAATATGACCACTAACGCTTTTGATTTCGGTCTGCTCATTGAAGCAGAACAACTTGTTCCTCATTTAGGAAGTGAAAAGTTACGTATTGTTGATTTGACCCGAAGTTCGGTCTATGAGCAATTACATATTCCGCATGCTATACATCTGAAGCCAAAATTTTTAGTGCGCCAAGAGGAACAAGCTACGGGTTTATTGCCTGATGATGAAGGGCTTCAGCAGCTAGTCCAGATATTAAACATATCACCTGAGCATCATGTCGTGGTCTATGATGATGAAGGTGGGGCATGGGCTGGTCGACTGATATGGAATCTACACTGTATGGGTTTTTATAACACCAGTTTATTAAATGGTGGTATTCATGCATGGTTAGGCGCCAACTATCCTACTTCTTCAGAAGTTGAAGAGGTTCAGCCAGTCACATGTCTTTTTCAAGTTAAGATATCCAATGTTGATCAACACCGTATTGATTATTCAACTTTGATAAAAAAAATTGAAAATAAAACTTGCCAAGTATGGGACTGCCGAACGGCTGAGGAGTATACCGGGCAACGTCTCGCGGCACGTCGTGGGGGACATATTCCAACGGCTAGACATTTTGAGTGGAGTACTGCACTTAATCGTCAAAATCATTTAAAATTGCACCCCTTAGAACGCACGCAACAACGTTTAGAACAATTGGGCTTTCAATTTGATCAGCCAGTCGTCGTATATTGTCAGTCTCATCACCGTTCAGGTTTAGCTTACATTATTGGTCGATTACTGGGTTGGGATATCCAAGCTTATGATGGTGCGTGGAGCGAGTGGGGCAACCGCCTCGACAGTCCAATCATTACTGGAGAGTCACCTGAGTGAGTCTGACAAATTTAAAAAAGAAACTATTTATTCAAGCGCAGCAAATCGTCCCGCAACAAAAACTCAGCCGTTTGGTGGGTAAAGTCGCAGCCAGTGAAAACCCAGTATTAAAGAATGTTGTCATTCAAGCATTTAAAGCAAAATATGGCATTGATATGTCAATTGCTGAGCAACAAAATGCCTTGAAATTTAAATCCTTTAATGAGTTTTTCACTCGCTCTTTGAAAACAGGCGTTCGTTCAATTGATCCTAATCCTAAAAGTGTCGTGTCACCTGCAGACGGTGCAATTTCACAATTAGGTAAAATCAATGAGGGCGATATTTTTCAGGCAAAAGGTCAAAGCTTTTCAGTTGAAAAGTTAATTGGTGATCCTCAATTGGCAGCACCATTCAAAAATGGTGAATTTGCAACAGTGTACTTATCACCGCGTGATTATCATCGTGTGCATATGCCTTATTCTGGTACATTGACTGAAACTTTATATATTCCAGGTGAATTATTTTCAGTCAACCAAACTACAGCTGAAAATATTCCGGGTTTGTTTGCACGTAATGAACGAATGGTATGTTTATTCGATACTGATATTGGTCGTATGGCTGTTGTTTTAGTTGGCGCAATGATTGTTGCTGGAATTGAAACTGTTGCGACAGGTAAAGTAAAACCAACAGGTCGCTTAGAGCTGAACCATCATGCGATGAAACTTGAAAAAGGTGATGAGCTCGGACGTTTTTATTTGGGTTCAACGGCTGTAGTTTTGTTTGAGAAAGATAAAATGCAATGGGACCAAGCATTTAAGGCGAACTCAACTGTAGTAATGGGTGAAGCGTTGGGTCATCTTATTTGAGTATATCTTTTGAATAAGAAAAGCGCCTAAGGCGCTTTTTTTTATTCGTGCATTTTATACAAGCGTTCTTTGGGAAACACGGCAATAAATGTAGAGCCTTCGTTTTCTTTCGACTCGATTTCAATATGTGCGCCATGTTGCATAAGTACGTGCTTAACGATGGCAAGGCCTAAACCAGTACCACCTGTTTGACGACTGCGTGCACTATCCACACGATAAAAACGCTCAGTTAAACGCGGTAAGTGTTTTGGATCAATTCCAATACCAGTATCCTGAACAGAAAAATAGCCACGTTCTCCATCATCATGCCAGCCGATGGTGATGGTGCCACCTTTCGGGGTGTACTTTATGGCATTGGTAATTAAGTTGCTAAATGCACTCGCCAATTCCATATCTGAACCAATTAAGTCACAGTGGCTGTCTATATCAAGGTTAAGTGTATGACCATAATCAATATTGTAAGCTTGCGCATCATCAAACAGATGGTTCATTAAACTTGGCATTTCGATAATTTGATTTTTCGCAATTTGTTTTTCATTTTCTAAACGAGACAAAAGCAAAAGATCATTGACCAATGCATTCATGCGTTTAGTTTGCGATTGCATTTGTTCAAAGGCACGTTTCCAACGCGGATTGATATCTTCTTGATCTGTGAATGTTTCGATATACCCACTTAACACTGTGAGTGGTGTTCTTAATTCATGTGAAATATTGTCAACAAAATCTGAACGCATTTGCTCGAGATTTTTCATACGCGTAATGTCGTGCGCAACTAAGAGGCGACTTTCATTGCCAAAGCGAGTCAGTTTGATTTGCGCGTACTTATTATCATGGTTCACCAATTTAATTTTTACACCATCTGGTGCTTGATTGGTATTATGAAAATATTCAATAAAATCTGGCTGGCGAATAATCGTGAGCAGGTTGCGGCCACGATCAACAGCTTGAATGCCAAATAACTTTTCCGCAGCAGGATTCCACCATTCGATTTGATGGGAATCATCCGTAAGAATAATCGCTTCTGATAAAGCCACGAGAGAAGATTGAGTTCGATCGATCAGTCCAACCATTTCAGACTGAACAATACGTTCTTGGCGTTGAGCCCGATATACATTGAACAGTAATGCCCCCCAGATTCCATTTAAATTTGGTGGTACATCGTAAGGACGATTCGAAATCCAATCATTGACTAAATATAATGAGCGTAATTGGATACCAAAAAATATGAGACAGGCAATGCCTAAGCATATCCAAAGATAGCCAATCCCTAACCCGATACAGCCCGCAATAATCAGTAGAAATACCAGTAAACGTAAGTCTTGCTTGGCAAAAGTCCATAAACTGCTATATAGAAACTTTTGATGTTCACGTGCCAATTCTGGGACGGGGTAGGGTTCGTACATAAAATCTAAATTAACCTAAAGCAACATCAGCTCGTGTTGAAAAACGATAGCCAGTACCACGCACAGTTTGAACATAACGGTCTGCACCATAAGGTTCGAGCACCTTACGTAAGCGACGGATATGGACGTCGATGGTTCTGTCTTCAATATACACATTTCCACCCCATACCTGATCAAGTAATTGAGCACGGGTATAGGCACGTTCTGGATGAGTCATAAAGAATGCCAATAGACGATATTCTGTTGGCCCCATATCAAGAATATTTTGATTATAGCTGACACGTTGGCTTACTGGGTCAAGAATTAAGCCATTTGCATCAATGGTTTTTTCGCCATTTAACGCATTTGCACGTCTTAACACTGCTTTAATACGGGATACCAACTCACGTGTTGAAAATGGTTTCGTCATATAGTCATCTGCACCAGCATCAAGACCTTGAACTTTATGGTCTTCTTCGCCACGCGCAGTCAACATAATGACTGGAATTTCTGAAAGTGTTTCATCACGCTTAAGGCGACGACACAAATCTACGCCACTCACGCCACCCGGTAACATCCAGTCGAGTAGGATAAGCGCTGGACGTTGATCAACAATCATTTGATGTGCTTGTTTCGCATCTTCTGCTTCCAAGCATTGAAAGCCTGCCATATCTAAAGAAGTATGGATCATTTCCCGAATTGGGAGCTCGTCGTCGACAATTAAAATGTAGTCATCTTTCACAACGCAATATCCTATGATGAACGGTGAACCGTTTTATATTTATGACAGGCTTATTACAAAGATTAATTATGACAGTATCATTGCAAGATGGAAATCGAAGTTAAATATAGCAATGTTTTGTGACAATTAGGCTGATATTTTGTCTCATTGATATTTATTAATCTGAAATTAAATCAATATCTTAAATTTACTTACGATTTGTCACAATTTCTTCATCTTAATTTGATGCTACTTTTTCATTAGATCATTCAATAGGGCGAGAAAAACGGTTTTACATGCCTGAACGACCTCAGCACGTGGAAGTTTAAAACCACCTACTACCCAGCGAACAGCAACTTGAGTGACATAGCCATTTAGACCAGTTGCAATCAAGGAGATCTCTTTTTCAGTGAGATGGGTATGTGGCATCATTAATGTGACAAAGGCATGAATCATTCGGTCGAAACGGCCCATTGTTTCTTGAATGGTTGCATGATTATGAAGTTCTTGGACGAGCATTGCATCAATATAAATAATCCGAGCGGTACGCGGATCATCTTCTAAAAAACTAAAGAACGCATTTAGACCTGCATCAATCATGTTGAGAGGCTCAGGAGAGGCTTTCATAATAGCTTGCATTAATGTTTGTTGAAGCTTCTCAATCAGTTCTAAAAAGATCGTTTGGAATAAGTTTTCACTTTTCTTAAAAGATTCATAAAAGTAACGTTCAGTTAATTTCGCTTGTGTGCAAATATCTTTAACGGTTACTGAGAAAAAACCATGAGTTCCATATGCTTCAATACCCGCTTCAATAAGTTTCTCACGGCGTGCTTGTTTGCGTTCAGTTAAGGACATCCCTTTAAATTGACGCTCTTTTGCGGGAGGCTTTTCAATCGCTTGCTCGTGTTCTGATGGAGTGAGGTTCTCTGGGTTCATAGCAATTCGAGTCTTTTTATAAAAGTGTTATGCTGCGGTCAGTATAGAGTACTGATCAGCTAAAGATACTAAATTGGCCTATAGTAACAATAAAAATGGTCGATAGTTACATTGACAATAATAATTGTCAAAATTATAGTGAACATGAATGACCCAGATCAACGCTGTGGTGCATAAAAATCAAAAAAAGGATTCACAATGAAAAATTTTAAAAACAAAGTGGCTGCAATCACAGGTGCAGGTTCTGGTATTGGTCAACAACTTGCGGTGTTACTGGCCAAGCAAGGTTGTCATTTGTCTTTAAGTGACGTAAATGAAAAGGGCTTAGCAGAAACAGTTGAACTGACGAAGAATGCAAATGTACGAGTCACAACCAAGAAAGTAGATGTTGCGAATCGTGACGAAGTTAAAGCATGGGCGGCTGAAACTGTACAGAATCATGGTTCAGTGAACATGATTTTCAACAATGCTGGGGTGGCATTGGGTTCGACCGTTGAAGGCGCAACATACGAAGAGTTGGAATGGATTGTTAACATTAACTTCTGGGGTGTCGTGTACGGCACCAAAGAATTCTTACCATATATTAAGAAAACAGGTGATGGACACATTATCAACATTTCAAGTTTATTCGGTTTAACTGCGCAACCAACTCAGTCTGCGTATAATGCAACTAAATTTGCTGTACGTGGTTTCACTGAATCTCTTCGTCAAGAGCTAGATATTGAAAATGTGGGTGTGAGCGCGCTTTGCGTACATCCAGGTGGCATTCGTACCAATATTGCGAAAGCTGCAAAAATGAATGACAGTTTAAAATCTTTGGGCATGAATCCACAGAAATCTGCACAGACATTTGATAAATTATTACGTTGTCCACCTGAAGAAGCAGCGCGTCAAATTCTAGAAGCAGTGCAAAAAGATCGCCGTCGTTTACTGATTGGTAACGATGCGAAAGTGATTGATTTAATGCAACGTGTGATGCCAACGGGCTATCAAAAAGTGACTGCATTTGCGACTAAAATGAGTAAACGTTTCGATTCTAAATAATCGTTAAAAAAACCCGCGTCATGCGGGTTTTTTATTTTCTTGATTTCTAATTTAAATCAGTACTTGAACAGTTTTCTTTTTCCAAACAAATTGATAATACAAACCTTGCATCACACATAAGCAAACGAAAGCCAAAGCATAAGCGTACCAGATTCCCGCCAGCCCCCACCATGCGCTAAATAGATAAGCTGCTGGGAGTTCTATACAGAGTATGGCTACAATATTGATGATCATTGGCATAGTCACAGTGCCACTTGCACGCATAATTGAGGCGAAAATAGCACTCGCGCCAAAAAATAAAATTGACCACAGCACAATAAACAATAATTGTTGCCCGAGTATCACGACTTTTTCATCTGTAATAAATAATGCCATGAGATATTTTGAGAACAAATAAGCCAAGATTACGAGCCCGCCTGTAAAGACAAAATTCATCCCCAGTGCTGTTTTAGTTACACGTGATAAAGAATCCGCTTTACCTGCACCGATCGCTTGAGCCCCAAAAATAGAGGCAGCAATTGCGATAGACAGAGCAGGGAATTGGATGTAGTTCAAAACCTGATTAACTGCGCCATAAGCAGCTGTTGCTTCTGAACCATAGCGATTGACCAAGCCGACAATGACTAATCCTGCCACAGAGGTCGTGACCATTTGAATGCCTGTAGGAACGCCAAGTCTGAGAATAATTTTGCTCAGTTCAGGATTGTGGCGTACATGTTTACACATTGCTAAATCTGGACGTAATGGATGATTTTTTTTATTTAAATAAACGTACAGAAAAATAAGCACGGCCAGATAACCCACAATCGTGGCGATGGCAGGTGCAATGATACCCAATTGAGGAAATCCAAAATATCCAGCGATGAGAACAGGGGTAATAAAGAGCCCAATTAAACTGGTCATTCCCAAAGCGATGAGAGGTGTAATGCTATCACCGACACCACGTAAGATAGAGGTATAAATAATATAAATAAAAAGGAGTGGGCTACCTGCTAACATCCATTGAACATAAGGCAAAGATAAATGCATGACACTTGGGTCTGTGCCCAAGGCCTCAAGAATGTGGCGTGCAGATAGAACACCTAAAATGGCAATAATCGTCCCGCCGATCAATGTCATAAAAATAGTAGAGCCGACAACCGCTCTTACTTTTTCTAAATTTTGTGCTCCCCACGCTTGACCAACCAATACCGTCGAGCCAGCCGAAAGCCCAATTACAAAAGCCAAGAGACAGAACAAAATAGGGAAGAAGACGGAAACAGCAGCAATTGCTTGAACGCCCATCATTTGCCCGACGAAGATCGTATTAATTGTGCCGGATAAATTTTGCAGGATATTGGTTGCAATCAGCGGAACTAAAAAAACTAAAAAAACTTTCCAGAAACCAGGTTCATCAATCGGCCGTAAGGTTCTCGCCATATATAAGTCTTATCCATTATTGTTTTCTATATCAACGGATTGACCTTAGCACCTTATCATTCAAATTGATTTAGTAATAAAGTAATCCGTCTCGTCTCTTTTCGTTATTGTGATTGAACCTTCGTTAAAATTTCTCCTGCAAGATGCAAGGTTTCCTCTCGTTTTGCAAAACAGACCCGAATGAGCTTCAGATCTTGAGGTGGCTGTTGATAAAACACTGATATAGGAATCGCTACCAGTTTGTGTTGTTCTGCAAGATATTGGCACATTTCTATATCTGTGAGCTCAGGTCTTAGTGTACTGAAATCTAAGTTTTGAAAATAAGTTCCTGGTGACGGCACATATTGAAATTTTGAATGTTGAATTCCATGGATGAATAAGTCACGTTTAGCTTGATAAAAATTGGGGAGATCTAAAATATGTTCAGGATGTTGTTCGATGAATTGATTAAGCGCGATTTGAATCGGATGGACACCACAGAAATTGGCAAATTGATAAATTTGACGAAATACTTTCATCAGTGCCTGAGGTGCAACGCAATATCCAGTTTTCCAACCAGTAACATGAAACGTTTTTCCGAATGAACCAATCACAAAACTACGATCTCGAAGTTCAGGAAAACTAAGCGCAGAATAATGTTGTTGACCATCAAACACTAAATATTCATAGACCTCGTCAGATAGTACACAAATGTTTTTATCCTGAATCAACTCGATCAGTTGTTGCCAATCTTGCTTGGACCAAATTGCACCTGAGGGATTATGTGGTGTATTTACAATGATTAATCGCGTTCGTTCATTTATTCGATCTTTCACCACATTCCAGTCAACATGGAAGTCTGGATGTACCAAGTTGATATGGATCGCTTGCGCCCCAGCGAGTTTCACTGCAGGTGCATAACTATCATAAGCAGGATCGAAAATAATTACTTCATCTCCAGCATTTACAACAGCTTGAATCGCACACAAAATTGCAGTCGTTGCACCAGGTGTAATGGTGATTTCGCTGATCGGGTCTAAATCGACTTGGTCTCGTTGGCAGAATTGGGCTGCAATTTTTTGTCTTAAACTCAGCAGACCGTCACCAGGTGGATATTGGTTATAGCCTTGTTGTGTGGCTTGAGCTAAAGCTGCAATTAATTCAGGAGGAGGTGGAAAATCAGGAAAACCTTGAGAAAGATTTAACGCGTTCAACTTTTGGGCGAGTGCTGACATCACGCTAAAAATAGTGACACCTAAGTCTGGTAATTTAGATTCAATTTTAATCATGCTGGATAGTAATATTTAGCCCGTTTCTTCGTAGTTTAGCAGTTGAAATGCCTGCACTAAATACAAATATCTGCGACATATTCGTTTTAATTTTCATAAGATTCTAATGATCTTCAATTAAGTTTAAAACCTTAGATGATCTATGTGATCTCATGTTAAAAATGATTGATCTGACTTTGCTTCATTTCATTTTTTAACCAATTTAAAAAAATAATCTTCCGAGGATCTTCAATAAATCTAGTATGGGACAGTAGATAATAGGCAGAACCATCCTGAAGAATTGGTGTTATTTTTTTTACAGACTTGAGCTCTAATTCTTTTTCAATCATGTAGATAGAAATGATCGTCTTTCCTAGGCCAGCCAAGCAGCCTTCTAAACATAAGTAAAAATGCTCTAATTCTATTTTGGAATGTTTCTTCAGAATATCTTTGAGTTCATCCAATTGGTGTAATTTTTTTGAAAAATAAGGGCGTGATTTAGAAATTAACAATTCTTTGGTTTTAGGGTGGTGAGATGCTTGGACTGCCACAATATATTCATCGCCAATTTTCTCACTAAACAGATGCGATCCCCATTCAAAATCATTTCTTCGTATTGCGATATCGATATTATCTTTTTCAAAGTCGACTACACCACCACCTGTGAGCAAAACCACTTCAAAATCATGTCCAAGTTTTTTAAATTCAACAAGTCGTGGAATTAACCACTTCATCGAAATGGTTGGTTCACAGGACAGTACCAATTGTTTGTTTTCAGTTTTATTTTGAGTTAGTCCAATTAAACAATCATCCAATTGATTGAAAATATTCTGAGCGCAATGAAAAAGAGTTTCTCCTTCTTTGGTGAGTATCAAGGTTTTATTTCGTCGTTCAAATAATGTGATATTTAATATTTCTTCGAGATTGTAAATTTGCTTACTGACGGCACTTTGCGTAACAAATAATTTCTTTGCTGCAATCGTGACACTGCTGTATTTAGCGACAAAATAAAAAAACTTCAGTGAATTCAAAGATATTTTTTCTATCATTCCAAAAACTCATATATTTTTAGTCGATTTTATTGATTTTATTTTTTTAACTTTTGTTCAAAATGAAGATTACCAAAAGCAAAATAAAGCTAATACAATGGAAAATATATTAAAATTCAGTCCATTTAACAAGCAGCATCTCCATGAATACACATATTCAAAAGAGATAATCAAAAAGGGTTATGCGTTTATTGATTTAAATACATTCCAAGAAATACAGAAAAATAATAATTTTCACGATGTTAATGAGCAAGATGTCAGTGATTTTATAGACAGTTGGAACGCTCTAGATTTAGATCAATTTATGTCGGATAAAGGTAAATATCGAACAAGAAAACATGCAACTTTTACTATTAATGATAAGCATAAAATTTTACTGAAAAATTCTTATATTCCTCATTTTCAGACGATTGAATACAACACTTTGAATGGTGGAATTGCGAGATATTTTTCAGAGATTGATAAAAATACAATTGAAAATCCAATTTTTAGAAATTTACTACAATTCGCATATCTCACCTTTTCAGAAATTGAAACTGAAAATTGGTTTATCGAAGCGCATCAATTTCGCATTGAAGCAAAATTTAACGATAGTGGTAAGCCAACCCCTGAGGGGATACATCGAGATGGGGTGGATTTCGTTTTAATGGCCATGATCAACCGTCAAAATGTTCAGGGTGGAATGACCCGAATTTATGACTTAAATAAGAATTTGAAAGCAGAATTTATGCTTGAAAATTTTTTAGATATCGCACTTGTGGATGATCATCAGGTCTATCACAGCGTAACGGAAATCAAAGTCAATGATTTTACGTTGGGTGATACTGGATTAAGAGATGTATTAGTGATCACGTTTAAAAAGGCATAATGAATGGGTGAGTTTATAGCAGTTATTCTCATCACCATACTCGCTGTTGTGAGTCCTGGTGCTGATTTTGCTATCGTGACAAAAAACAGTTACTTATATGGTAGAAGGATAGGTGTTCTCACTTCACTGGGAATTTCTTTAGGTGTTTTGATTCATGTGACTTATACGCTTATTGCTGTCGCATTTGTCATGGCGTATACACCTCAAATTCTAAATATTGTGAAGTATATTGGAGCCATCTATCTCATCTATATCGGTTATAAAACTTTTGTACAAAGTCCGGTTGTCGAGACGTCATCAACTGCTGCAATTAATCCTTTTCAAGCAGTGAAATATGGCTTTTTCACCAATGCACTTAATCCTAAAACGACTTTATTTGTGATTAGTACATACACTCAGATCATCAGTGTGAGTACGCCGAAAGCGATTCTGGTCGGTTATGGGCTATTTATGTCTTTTGCTCATTTTTTATGGTTTGGATTGGTGGCTTTGCTTTTTTCATCGATTGTTTTAAGACAGAAAATGTTAGCTAAGCAAGTACAGATTAACAGAGTGATTGGAACTGTATTATGTCTGCTAGGGATAGCACTTCTGTTTGCTAAATTTCAATAATAGGGTAGCAATATGAAAAAGATGGCTTTTATCGATATGGAAGGTGTTCTTGTCCCTGAAATATGGAAACACTTCTCAAATGTATACAATATCCCAGAGTTGGCGATTACAACTCGAGAAGTCGCAGACTATAAGTCTCTGATGGAATTTAGAATTAATTTACTGAAAGAAAATAAAATTCCTTTAAAACAATTAATCGATGACATTAAAGAACTGGATGTCATTCCAGATGCTAAGGAGTTTTTAGAATATTTGCAAAAGGCTGAAAATTTTGAAGTTAACATTATTTCAGATTGCTTTTATGAGTTTTTATTTCCCTTTTTTGAAAAATTAAATCTTCCTGTTAAAAATACATATTGTCATCACTTAGAAATTGGACCAGATGGATTTATAGAAAATGTTCTGTATACACGAGATAAAGGGAAACATGAAATTATTGTAAAGTTCCAAAAAGAAAACGTTTCAATGACCAATAGTATTGCGATTGGTGATGCATTCAATGATTTTTCGATGTTGCATTTAGTTGATTATGGTTTTTTATTTCAACCCTCAGAAGACGTGAGAAAGAACTCCCCAGCTTATTTTTGTAAAGTAGACTCTTATCAAGATATTATTTCACATTTAAATCGTAAAAAAATTATGTAACCTTATAATATTATTATGGTTTATATAAGATGAAGCAGATAGGAATGACTCTAGTGATAGCTTAGTTCTTTAAATGGATTAAGAATAATAAATACAGCCCATTCATGCAGAAATGGGCTTTTTGATGACGTCAATTCACAATGAATTCAATTTTAGTCAGCGACCAAATTTAAATTTCATTTCTAAGTTAAATCAAAAATTCAACTGCTGCTCGGATGATCCCTAACACTAAACCGATAAATGCACCAACGACAACACCGTTGACGCGAATCATATGTAAGTCACCACCGACTTCATTTTCAATTTTATCGATCATTTCTCGTGAGTCCCATTCGTGAATGCGTTCACTGATAAATAAAATGACTTTTTCGCTGTATTGATCACTGAGATTGACTGCCATTGAACTCATTTTTTCATTTAATAATTGGCGTAATGCAGGATTGGAAATGATGTTTTGACCGACTTGTTGAATCGCAACACGTAAATTTTCAGCTATACCTGAATCTGCTTTCTCCAAATCTTCACGAATGGCATTGCACAGAATGACGACGGCACCAGTAATAAAATTTAAAACTTGAGGACTATCTAACAATGCATTTTTAGTTTCATTTAATTTAAGACTCGCCTGACTTTCAGGATTTGCGAGTTCAGTCATTAAATGCTGTGCAATACTCTCAATTTTTTGACGCCATGGATGCTCTGGATCTGCCAACATTGACTCGACACGCTCTATTAAAGAGTCAATCGTTCTTTGTTGAACATCGATACCGATCCAACTTGCGCCTTTGGCTAAACGCCACACTCCGAGTTCTTTAAATAGGGTGCGGGTTAGCTCCCGAGTTTGTTCAGGATGTGAAGTCACCCAACCGTGCGCAACATCGAGACCACGTTGTAAAACATCTTGGTGGAAGTCATTTTCTAATACGGCACGAATCATTTCACTGGCCAGGGTATTGATTTGAGTGTTCTTTACCCATTGCACACTGTTAGTTTGAATAAACCTACCGACTTGTTCTTGTCCAACAAACTCAAAAACTTTAGGCACTGTCTGTTGAATCACTTGAGTCACTTGACGATTGTTATCTGGATTGGCTAGCCATTGTCCTACTGCCAAACTCACATCTGTTTGACTCAAGCTTTTTGCCACAATCTGTGGCGATAGGAAGTTTTCTTGAACAAAACGTCCCATGGATTCTGCAATACGCGCTTTGTTACGTGGAATAATTTCGGTGTGATCTTTTAAAAACTTAGGAATAGGGATACGGCCGAATGGGTTCCGAAACAAAACCGTAATGGCATACCAATCTGCTAAACCACCAACCACACCTGCTTCAGCAGACAACATTAAAATATGAATAAGCCAAACATATTCTGGAAAAATTTTGGCAGCTACCATGAGCGATATCCAAGCCAATACAGCGACAACCAGTGCGATCATGGCAAACCGTTTGCTTCGATCCAGACTAGGGGTAGTCATTGTTGGTGATACACTCATGCATAATTCCTATGTAAGCTGTTGTATTAATATTATTTTATTGTGATTGAGAAGGCTGTGTTTGTACAGGCAGTATGTCGCCTGTAGCACTTAAACCATATTTAGACCCTAAGGCCTGTAAAATTAAACGTGCATCAAAAGCATCTTGAGGTGCTGTTTTTTGATCTTTAAAACAGGTGATGGTATAGGCTACTTGAACTGGCTCTAAACTGACCACCTGTGGCAGATCATAAAAAGGATCAAAGAACATAGGATGTCTACGATATCCATAACCATACGGGTAAGGATTGGAATAAACCACAGCTTGACGAGGTGGTTGTTGTGTGCGATTGCTTGGATCATCTTGGACTTTAAAAAAATGAAAGCCCTGTTTGACCGTTGTTTGTGCAGCTTTAAGTAAGGTTATTTCTTCAGCTGTACCATAGCTCATGTTGGATGAGCCTTGAAAACTAATACGATACGTTGATTGGTTCAAGGGAATAGTTGCGAATTGCCCAAGCTGATCAAATGTAGGCGGTTTACTTGGCGTCGTGACACAACCAGACAGCAGGATCATGCCAGATAATCCCAAAATCATGCATAAGTTCTTCATTTCGCTCTCCTGAAGTCTGTTGTATCAATATCAATTTAGAAGCTACTGTTTGGCTGTTTTAAAAATTCTATTTCCTCAGGTGTAGAGAGACGATTTAAAATTTCATTACGATGAGGATAGCGGCCGAAACGTTCAATGATGACTTGATGCTTTTTCTCAAAGTCTAAATTTACAGGGTTGCCTAATGCCTCAAACAAACGAAGCGCTTGAGTGTGAATGATTTTTGATTCGCTATGCATGAAAGGCATATATAAGAAGCTACGTTGTTCAGGTTCCAGTTCGAGATCTAAACCAAGACGAACCGCTTCTTGAGCTAGCCCAAGTGCTAATGGATCTTGGGCAAAAGATTCAGCTTTGCCACGATAAACATTACGAGAAAATTGATCCAAGACAATGATTTCTGCTAAGCGTCCTAAAGCAGTTTCCCGCCATGTCCATAGTTCGCCTGCGGCAGCTTGTTGGATGGTGTGACCAAATTGCGCTTGAATAAGTTGATCGAAAGCATCGCTTTTCGCAAACCAATGTGGTTGAGTTTCAGCACTGAACCAAAAATCTATAACGTTGTGATAATTCATATTCTTTACAGTTTGTTAGCATTTATTCTGCAATAAAATCACAAATTTCAGATGTCTTAAAGACTAAGATTGTGTTAAAAATTTGCCAAAATAAAAGGTTTATCCAACTGAAATGTATATGCAAACTGCATTTGGGAATATAAATCACGGTATACTTGATATAAATCAATAATTTTTTATCTCAGTCGTTCTTCTAGATAAGCGAGTAAGTAATGAGTCAACCCGAAGCGCTCTCTGAAACAATTTTACCAAATTGGGTGGATTCGTCGGTGTTTAAAGGTATGTTACGAGGCATTGAGCGCGAAAGCTTAAGGATGCAAAGTGATGGCTTTATCTCCCAGAAAGATCATCCTAAGGGTTTAGGCTCTGCGTTAACTCATCCTCATATTACGACAGATTATTCTGAAGCCTTACTTGAGTTTATTACGCCTCCTCAATCTTCAATTCCTGAAGCATTAAGCTACTTAGAAGATATTCATGCTTTCACTCATCGACATCTAGAAGATGGTGAAAAGCTATGGCCAATGTCGATGCCATGTATGTTGGATGATGAAGAAGAAAGTATTCGTCTTGCGCAATATGGCTCGTCCAATATTGGTAAATTCAAAACCTTATACCGTCGTGGTTTAGGTGTACGTTATGGTCGTCGTATGCAGACGATTTCAGGTGTACATTACAATGTTTCATTCCCTGATGCGTTGTTTGAGCAGTTGCAAGCAAACGAGCAAGATGAAGCTTTAAAACAGCTCAGTTTGCAGGATTATCGCAGCCATCGATATTTCGCTTTAATTCGAAATTTCATTCGTTTAACCCCATTGGTTATGTTTTTGATAGGTGCAAGCCCATCGGTCTGTCGTTGTTTTATGACGGGTCGTGAACATCATTTATTGCCTTTAATTAAGGGAACATTGTATTTGCCATATGCCACTGCATTGCGTATGGGGCGCTTTGGATATCAAAACTCGGCGCAGAAAGAGTTAGGTATTCATTACAATGATTTGAAAGGATATTTAGCAGGTTTACAAAAGGCGGTGAAAACATCTTATGCTGCTTTCAGTCGTTTGGGATTAGATGACGAAGCGGGTGAGCCGATCCAAATTAATGATCACGTACTGCAAATTGAAAACGAATACTATAGTCTTGTACGTCCTAAACAAGTACCACAGTCTGGTGAAACACCATCTGATGCATTAGCAAACCGTGGGGTAGGGTATGTTGAATTACGCGCAGTAGATGTGAATCCATACAGCCCTATTGGTATCAATGAAGATACTGCAGGATTCCTTGAGGTATTAGCGCTTTATTGTTTATTAAAAGACAGTCCTGAACTGCTAGATGATGAACTTGAAGTGATTGAACAAAACCAGCAAGAAGTTGTGAATCGTGGACGTGCGCCAAATGCTGCCATTGTTGAAAATGGTCAATCAATTGAAATTGAGACATGGGCAAATAAATATCTCAAACAGATGCAGCCTTTAGCAGAAACGTTAGATCAAGCTCACTCGACCTCGTTGTATTCTGATGCAATGCAAATTATGCAATTACGAGTAGATGAAGTGGATGAAACCTTCTCTGCGAAAATAGTAGAAGATACACTAAAACATAGTGGTACTTGGAGCTTAGGTAGTGTGCTCGCGCATCAACATGCTGATCATTATCAAAATTATGTGTTATCTCAGGATAAAGTCACCTATTTTGAACAACTTACAGTGCAATCACTTGAGCAGCAACAACAGTTGGAAGCAGAGTCTAGTTTAAGCTTTAAAGAATATCTAAAAGCATATCGATAAAAATATTGAGGAAAGTATATGCAGTGGCAAAATTACCGCATGGTGAGTGGCCTGTTGTTTATAGCCAGCGTGATTGGAATGGCCTTCGCGTTGTATCTCGAACATGTCCAAGGTCTTGAACCTTGTCCATTGTGTGTATTTCAACGGTTAGGTCTGATCGGATTGGGGCTGATTTCTTTTATTGCGTTTCTACACAATCCCGTCCGTAATGGTTTAAAACGAGTATATGCTTTCCTAGGGACATTATCGATTTTATGGTCAGCGGGTGTTGCTGCACGTCATGTCTGGCTGCAGAGTTTACCTCCAGATAAAGTGCCAAGTTGTGGGCCTGGTTTAGATTATTTGGTAGATGCTTTGCCGCTTAAAACAGTGCTTCAACAAGTGCTGTCAGGATCAGGCGAATGTGCGGTAGTAGACTGGACTTTCCTAGGTCAGTCTTTACCTGTGTGGTCTTTGGTATTTTTTAGTATTTTGGTGATCATCTCGATTTGGCAGTTATTCAGAAAGTATTCTGCTTAATATAAAAAAGCCAACTAATAGTTGGCTTTTTTATTGAAGATGGTCAGGTTTCTACGATTCCTTCCATGCTTTCTAATTTGATTAAATATTTACGGATTTGCTCTTCAGCTAATTCATCGTGATGTGGATAGAACCATTTAACGATTTGCTCAGCAACACTGGAATGGTATTGAATTTCCATATGATTGAGCCCGTAGAACACCGCTTTATGTGATTCTGGCAATTTCAGTTGGAATCGCGGATTTGGATGCTCACCCAAAGCACTTTGCACACTCACTAAGTAATCGCCAATGACTTTAAGTGTACGATTTTTACGATTTTCAAACTCAATTGTTCCAGCTACTAAGAATGTATTGATATGTGAAGGCAGCGGTGCAGGTTTACGATTATCATCCATCATGCCAATACGAGCGTGATTGTGTTCCCAGTCATCATCACGGACACTACCATGGCGTAAATCCAAAATACCATCACTGCGAATATTCACAATGTGGCTGGCTAACTTGATGATGGGAAAGTGTCCAATTTTTTCTTGAACGGCAAAGCCAATACGTTCTAGAACCGCACCATGATGTGGAGAACCTAAGCAGACCAAATTCTCTGCCATGTGAAACCATTGATGGAGATTTTGTTTACCATAAAACAAAGCACTTCGAGAAACCAAACCACCCATACTGTGACCGATTAAATCAAGGCTGGTGATACGTGGATTGCGCTTTACCAAGTCTTCAAGCATATTGGCCAACGAACGACCATTCGCTGAAATTCTGCGCCCAGTGTTGTAATGCAAATAAAGCATGGTGTTGTTGTCGCGTTGTGCAAGCAGTTTTTCACCAATACCGCCATAGTTGCGATTGGTCCAATCAAGATGATTCATGCACAGACCATGGCAAAAGATCACGACACGACCTGACAGGTCACCCTGTTGTAACTCTCCATAGTGATCATACAGATTACTGGTAATCGCCAACGGATTTTGATTTTTGAGTAAATAGTCGCCAATCACGCCATTAAGAGCACTGACCAAAAAAATCATTTTTGGCGTGAGGGGTTTATCATGGAGTTTCGGAAATTGATCAATGATTTTGCGCAGGGCTGGTGCGACCAAATAATTTCCGTAATTTAGAAGCGTGTCATATGAAAATTGATATAACTTTCGAACGTAGGTTTTTTTTTGAAATTCTTTTGATGTTTTTTTACTTAAACCAAATACGGTTAAGAGCACTTCACGTTGAAGTGATTGAATGAGATTTTGAACAGCAAGGTTGATTGGAGTGCTGACCAGTTGTGCCAAACCTTCAAGCACATCGGCCTGACTCGGAGGAGATCGATCCCATTTACAATAGGTTTCATGTAGTGGCGTTAAACTCGGCATCTAGTCTTATCCTGATAGTGCATGATCATCTAAAGACACTTTATTTTTAGCAATGATCACTGTATAAAATTCCTTGTATTTATCTTATGTTGTTCATCCCGAACAATTTTTAAGATAACTTTGATTTCAGATCGGCTCTAATTTTTTTGTCTGACAATATTTGTTATCGTACAAAAGAGAAACAAATATGTGATCTGATTCACAATAAAAATTAGAACAATTTTGAGGAAAATGCAATTAATCAGTTCATGAATATTATCTATCTACATGGATTTCAAAGTAGTCCTTTTTCGATTAAAGGGCAACTGATTCGTCAGTATTTTGAAAGACATGAACATGTACAAGTGCATTTGCCCGATTTAAATATGCCGCCTGATCAGGTCATTACTTCGATTTCGACGCTCATCGAGTCTATGTCAAATGTCGTTTTGATTGGGAGCAGTTTAGGTGGATTTTATGCGACGCAGCTTGCCGCGAAACATGGAGTCGCAGCTGTACTGATTAATCCCGCTATGCAACCATGGAAATTATTTAGAAACTTGTTTTCAACGGCGCAGTTTCCTTATCCAGTCACTGCGAATTGGTCGTTAGATGAAGCTCAGCTTGATCAATTGGAGCATATGGCAGTTCCGTTTGTGCAAGATGCAGACAAAATCTTGGTCTTGTTACAACAAGGTGATGAAGTTTTGGATTATCGTGAAGCGGAACGTTATTATAATTGCGATGGTCATCAAGCGTTCCTCATTACAGAAACATATGGCAATCACGCGATGGATGATTTCGCGGATAAAATACCCTTGGTATATCAGTTTTTAGCTGACAGCTTAAAATAAGGAAACAATTCAACGTGTCTCAATATACGGCCCAATCCCTTGAAGTCTTATCTGGTTTAGATCCTGTACGCCGTCGTCCAGGCATGTATACCGATACCACACGTCCAAACCATTTGGCGCAAGAGGTCATTGATAATGCGGTCGATGAAGCATTGGCAGGACACGCGAATAAAATTACAGTGACTGTGTATAAAGATGGTTCATTGTCAGTAGAAGATAACGGGCGTGGTATGCCAGTTGATATTCATCCTGAATATGGTCAAAGCGGCATTGAAATTATTCTGACTAAACTGCATGCAGGTGGGAAATTCAGCACAGATAATTATCAATTCTCTGGTGGTTTGCACGGGGTTGGTATTTCTGTTGTAAATGCGCTTTCCACACGTGTGGAAGTTCAAGTTCAGCGCCAAGGTAATTTATACAAAATGGCCTTTGAGCAAGGTGAAGCAACGGCACCACTTGAAGTTCTGGAAGGTAAAGCCCCTAAACGTGCATCGGGTACCTCAGTTCACTTTTGGCCTGAAGCGAAATATTTTGATTCACCTAAATTTGCATTAAAGGCACTTAAACACAATTTAAAAGCGAAGGCGGTATTAGCTGCTGGCTTACAAATCAATTATGTTGATGAAATTAACGACGAAAAAATCACTTGGCAGTTTGAAAATGGTCTCGTCGATTATTTGATGGATGAATTAGAAGATCGTGAAATCATCCCTATGCCTGCATTTGTCGCTACAGGTGACGCGGAACGTGCCAGTGCGGAGTTTGCGATTTGTTGGAATGTTGAAGGCGGAGAGAGCATTCAAGAATCTTATGTGAACTTGATTCCAACGGCGCAAGGTGGCACACATGTGAATGGTCTTCGTTCAGGTGTGACGGATGCGATCCGTGAGTTCTGTGAGTTACGTAATCTCTTACCACGTAATATGAAGCTTTCAGCGGAAGATGTGTGGGATGGCGTGAACTATATTCTGTCTTTGAAATTTCAAGAGCCACAATTTTCAGGTCAAACCAAAGAGCGTCTTTCAAGTCGTGAAGCCTCTGGGATTGTACAGAACATCGCCAAAGATGCTTTTGCCTTATGGTTGAATCAAAACTCTGAAATTGCAATGCAATTGGCTGAAATGGCGATTTCAAAAGCGGGACGTCGTTTAAAAGCAGCGAAGAAAGTTGAGCGCAAAAAAATCGTTTCAGGTCCAACTTTACCAGGCAAATTATCTGATTGTGTGGGACATAGTTTGGAAGAGTCAGAACTATTTATTGTGGAAGGTGATTCTGCTGGAGGATCTGCTAAACAGGCGCGTGATAAGAATTTCCAAGCGATTATGCCGATCCGCGGAAAAATTTTAAACACTTGGGAAGTCTCTTCAGATGAAGTACTTGCTTCTCAAGAGGTTCATAATATTGCAATCGCAATAGGAGTCGATCCGGGTTCTGATGATTTGTCTGAACTTCGCTATGGCAAGATCTGTATTCTTGCCGATGCAGACTCAGATGGATTACATATTGCGACTTTGCTATGTGCATTATTTGTGAAGCACTTCCCAAGTCTAGTTGAAGCAGGGCACTTATTTGTTGCGATGCCACCTTTATTCCGTATTGATGACGGTAAAGATGTGCATTACGCGCTTGATGAAGCAGAATTAGAAGGCATATTGAAAAAAGCCAAAACTAAATCCCCACAAATCACACGATTTAAAGGTTTGGGTGAGATGAATGCAAGTCAGCTCCGTGAAACAACATTGGATCCCAATACTCGTCGTTTGGTGCAACTAGATTTGGATGATGTGCATTTTACTTCAGGTTTATTAGATAAATTATTAGCCAAGAAACGCGCAAGTGATCGTAAAGAATGGTTGGAACAAAAAGGCAACTTAGCTGAATTAGTCGTTTAATTGTCCGTAGACACGAGCATTAAAGCCCGCATCTGCGGGCTTTTTTATACTTCACAGAGTGAACAATTCACACCACGACAATTGTGTAGCACTGAACTGCGCGCACTATTTTTATTGGTACCTGGACCGCCGACTAAAGGTCCTGCAAGTTGTTCTGCGCCTGACCCTGGGCGCCATTTGGTCTTCATGTTGATTTGTTGTCTGCCAGTTATCATCGGTTTTGCTAAGGTTTGTTGTTGGCAGTATTTACATTCGATGGTGTCAGTTGCAATCCTAGAAATAGGCACACGTTGTTCAAAAATTCCTTCGCAGTGATCACAGCGGAAATCGTATAATGGCATGGTCGTGCTCCTACTTATTTTTAAGCATGCGCATGTTTAAAAGTTAAAAAGGAGGTAGCTCGCATGCTTACTCAAGCTACCCCGTAAAATGGTGAAACCTGTAACAACAATAATGCGCTAATTAGCGTTTATGCCCCCAAAATTTATCGTCATTTAAAGCACCTTGCGGCAAGATATTTTGTTCAAAAATGGAGGTTGGGAGTGAGACGGTACATGCACAGTTTGGAATATCTACAATACCTCCGATACGACCTTCAACCGGTGCAGCGGTAAGTAACATGTAGGCTTGTGACCCAGTAAAGCCAAAGTTTTCAAGATACTTAATAGCTTTTAAACATGCTTGGCGGTAAGCCACTGTCGCATCGAGATAGTGATTTACACCATCTTCAACACTGATCCCTTCGAAAGTCAGCCATTGATCATAATTTGGACGTACATTGCTTGGAACAAAGATAGGTGAATCAATATTGTATTTTTCCATTCCACCTTTGATTAAATCGAAACCGACACGTGTAACGCCATCCATTTCAATCGCACCACAGAAACCAATTTCACCGTCACCTTGTGAGAAGTGGAGGTCGCCCATTGAGAAGCCAGCACCTTTTTGATAAACAGGGAAGTAAATACGGCTTCCTGCAGCAAGGTCTTTAATGTCTGTGTTACCCCCATGTTCACGTGGAGGAACTGTGCGTGCAGCTTCAGCCGCCATACGATCAAATTCTGGACCTTTCACACCACGCAGAACGGCTGTACGTGGATCAGGAGGGTTTGCCTGACCTTTAGGAACGAGCAATGCTTCACGGCGATTCCATTCTTTCAGTAAATCATGTGATGGTAGAGTTCCCATCAAGCCAGGATGTTTTAATCCTGCAATACGTACACCAGGGATATGACGTGAAGTTGCAAATAAACCTTTCAAATCCCAAATGGCTTTATCTGCCTCTGGGAAATAGTCCGCCAAGAAGCCACCACCATTTTCCTTGGCAAAAACACCCGAAAAACCCACATCAGAAATCGGTTGAATGTCTAGTAGATCAATGACCAACAAATCACCTGGTTCTGCACCTTCAACATAGAATGGACCTGTTAAAGGATGAGCACGTGTTAAATCCACATTTTTAACATCAGAAATATCGTCAGTATCTTTAATTTGTGCGTCAAGGAAATCCAAACTTTCAATCAGAATTTCTTCACCAGGTTTTACTGATGTCAGAAAAGGTAAGTCTGGGTGCCAACGGTTGTGACCAATTTCGGCTTGCTCCGCAAGTGGAACTCCTGGTTTGATTTTAATATGTTGCATAATGTATCCCCTGTATTGAGGTCAAATAAAGTTTAGGTCTCAGTGTTGTTGTGATGCTTCGTGTATCAGTAACGGATCAAGTTGTTTCACTGCAGGCTCAATCATCTGAATTTGAAGCTTCGTATTGTCGTAATCGATGATGAATTCACTAATGTGCTTGTTGTTTAGAAAAGCTTTCGCGAGTGCAGGTTCAACTAACACTTTAAAACGACGGCTTAAACCCCGAGCACCAAATCGAACATCATGTCCTGAACTCAGGAATCGAATGGCAGCATCGGTCAAAGCAATGGTTCGACTTTGCTTTTTTAGACGTTGGTTCATTTTGTCAATTTCGAGTTGGACTAAGGTTGCAGCAAAATCAGATTCAACTGGCTGATAATGTAAGATTCGCTCAATTCGATTTAGAAACTCAGGATCAAACTTTTTATCGAGTGCTTTTGTCGTGATTTCACTGTCATCTAATTTCAAATGCTTGGCTAAATTCTGGAGTGGTTTTGGTAATTGACTGAGTTGTTTCAGACGCTTTTGAGCATCTTTGGCACCCACATTACTCGTCATAAAAATCATGCAGTTTTTAAAGTCTAAAACCTTTGTACCCGCAGTTAATTTTAAAGTTCCTGTTTCAAGCACATTGAGTAGCCCTCGAATGACTTCAGTACTGGCTTTTTCAATTTCATCAAAGAGAACAATGCCAGGTTTGGAGAAACTCCCTTGAATCAGGGCTTCATCGAATAAAGTATTTCCTTCTTTAGAGCCGACATAGCCTGGTGGGGCACCTGTCAGGGCGGCTGCATAATGCTCTTGTGCCAATGTATTCATATCAATTCGACAGAATGCATCAGCTTTACCGTGTATCGCTTCAGCAATGAGGCGGACTGTTTCAGTTTTTCCTACACCGGTAGGACCTAACATCAGTGTGACACTTAAAGGACGATGAGCTGCGTTAAAATCTGCTTTCACTGTGGTGAGCATATTTTCAATTTCATCAAGTGCGGCTTCTTGTCCAATAATATGTTCACGTAGATGGGTCATCACGGCATCTGGTTCAAAACTGAATCGGGAAGTACGTGCAATACATTCCTTGCTTTGCATGTCATAGCGTTGTTTTGCCAAACTTTCCTGATTGGCATGTATACGGTCACTGGCAAATGTCATGTTCGAAACCTCCTGCAATCAAGTCGGACGAAGCTTCTTTAAGAAGCTTCTTTCTCTAACCCTTCGTGAGGTAAGTTGCCAATTGGGCACTCTGCAACGCCAATGGTTGAACGCGTAAACTGCTCAACATTTTCCTGTGCTTTTTGTGCGTCTAAGACCCATGTCTTGTAGAAGTCGAATGGACAATCGGCAACCCCTTTATCACCATCACCATTGTTGTATACGCCTGTATAGCCACGGTGTAGCAGCTTGAACAAGTGGTTTTGTGATTGATCGTATTTACGTGCATCACGTATTTCTGTGAGTGATAACTGTGCGTATTGGATACCATTTTCTTCCGTACCACATTCACCTAATGTACGTCCGTCAAAGCCGACCACTGCCGAATGTCCAAAGTAGGTATATACCCCATCAAAACCAGTACAATTGGCAACAGCGACATAAACGTTATTTGCCCAAGCCATACATTTGGCCATATTGATTTGCTGTTCATCAGCCGGGTACATATAACCTTGGCATCGCACCACAAGTTCAGCACCTTTCATCGCACAGTCGCGCCAAATTTCAGGGTAATTACCGTCGTCACAGATAATGAGTGACATTTTGATGCCTTTAGGGCCCTCTGTCACATAAGTCGTATCTCCAGGGCACCAGCCTTCAATTGGGCACCATGGAATAATCTTGCGATATTTTTGAACGATTTCACCTTTGTTATTGATGAGCACTAAGGTGTTATATGGCACTTTATGCGGGTGTTCTTCGTGCTGTTCCCCAGTAATTGAGAATACGCCCCAAACATTTGCTTCAATACAAGCTTGAGAGAAAATTGCCGTTTCATCACCTGGGATTGTGGCTGCCGTTGCCATCATTTCATCATGATCATACATAATGCCCATGGTGCTGTATTCAGGAAAAACAATGAGATCCATACCTGGAATACCTTGTTTAATTCCTTTCAACATTTCAGCAATTTTTTTTGCATTCTCAAGTACTTCTGCTTTGGTGTGCAAGCGTGGAATTTTATAGTTCACTACTGCTACACCTACTGTATTTGGACTACTTGAGATATCACCGTGACGCATTCAACTTACTCCCCATATCTTTAAAATTAAAATCTATGTAAGGAGTTTCTCGTGAAATTGATCGATGCAAAATACGGTGAATTGCGTATATGAAGCGATATTTTGAATGAGTCTTTAGATCGAAATAACAATACCACTCCAACAAATGGTCAAAAAAAATCCCCCGAAAAATCGAGGGAGATGCCAAATTAAGAATTGATGAGATGACGTGCTTTAAACTGAAAGATATTTGCTAATGGTCGCTTCATCGACATTCGCTCTGACATCTTCATAAGCAAAACGGCCTTTATCGATGACCAAGAAGCGATCTGCCATCGCCATAGTAAAGCTCAGTACTTGCTCGGAGACCACGATAGTGAGGTCTCGTTGATCGCGAATTTCTTTTAGCGTTTTCGCAATATCTTTAATAATCGAGGGCTGGATTCCCTCGGTAGGTTCATCGAGCAGCAATACTTTGGGATTGGTGGCGAGTGCACGTGCAATTGCCAATTGTTGCTGTTGTCCACCAGATAAATTTCCCCCTTTGCGTTTACGCATATCCCAAAGTACAGGGAAAAGCTCATACAGATCGTCAGGTACTTTGCCATGGGCAGACGCAGGGAGACCTGTTTGAATATTCTCTAGAACAGACATGGTTGAGAAAATCATACGACCTTGAGGAACATAAGCAACACCATTTTCTACACGTTGATACGGGTCAAGCTTTTCTAAGTTTTTACCATCGAGCTTGATTTCGCCTTGAGTATTTTTAATATCACCGATAAGGGTTTTAAACAGTGTGGTTTTTCCCATCCCATTTCGACCCATAATCGCCACAATTTCTTTGGGTTGAATTTTAAGTTCTAGATCATGAATGACTTGGCTTTGTTTATAACCTGAACACAAAGAACTAATTTCTAATAATCCGCTCATAAGGTCTCCTTAGTGTCCGAGATAGACTTCAATGACTTTTGGATCACTTTGCACATCATCCATTTTTCCTGCTGCGAGGATTTTCCCTTGGTGCAATACTGTCACTTTATCTGCAATGGTTTTTACAAACTCCATATCGTGCTCAATCACGAGGACTGAGCGTCCTTTACTGATTTCACGAAGCAGTTGTGCTGTCTGTTCGCGCTCAGAAACACTCATGCCTGCCACAGGTTCATCCAGCATTAACAACTCGGGGTCTTGCATAAGCAACATCCCTATTTCAAGCCATTGTTTTTGTCCATGAGACAATAGGCCTGCGGAGGTGTGTAATAAATCAGTGAGGAAAATTTTTGAAGCGACTTCTTGGATACGCTCTTTGACATCTTTGGTTCGCTTAAAGAACAAAGCCCCAAACACATTACGACCACGTGGGAAAGACATTTCGAGGTTGTCATAGACTGAAAGGTTTTCGTAAATATTGGGATTTTGAAATTTACGACCGACACCTTTACGAACGATTTCGAACTCTTTGAGCTTAGTCAGTTCAATATCATTAAATTTGATCGTGCCAGAAGTTGCTTTAGTTTTACCGCAAATCAAATCCAATACTGTTGTTTTACCTGCACCATTAGGGCCGATCACCACGTGAACTTCGTTTTTATCGAGATAGAAGTTGAGATCGCTGACGGCTTTAAAGCCATCAAACGAGACTGTGAGATCTTCGATAACAAGTACAGGTTTTGCCATTTCTACGCCGACTTTACTCATTTCACACCTCCTTCTACTTCAATATTGCTATCTTTTTTGGACTCCGTGGGTTGATGGGGGATAGGCGAAGCCGTTGTTTTTTTATCTTTGAAGATAAGTGGGCGAACATATTTTTCATATAAGCCAGCTAAACCATTCGGTAAGAACATCACAACGCCTATGAACAATGCACCAAGGAAGTACAACCATACTTCAGGGAATGCTTCAGAGAAGTAAGTTTTACCGAGGTTAACTAAAACTGCACCATATACAGCTCCAATCAGTGATAAACGTCCGCCTACTGCAGCCAAGATCACCATTTCAATAGATGGGACGATGCCAATAATCGTTGGAGACATGAAGCCGACTTGCAGTGTAAACATTGCCCCACCGACGGAAGAAACGACTGCCGCAAAGCAGAAGATAAAGACTTTGTACATTGAAACGTCATAGCCAGAAAAACGTACACGTTCTTCTTTTTCACGCATTGCAGAAAGTAAGCGACCTAACTTTGAGCTGAGAACAAAGCGACTGATCATGATGACTGCAATGAGTAATAATGCATTGATGTAATACAAAACGTACTTTGCTTCATCCGTACGGATGTCCCAGCCATGTAATGTTTTGAGATCAGTAATACCGTTGATACCACCAGTAAAGCCTTGTTGACCAATAATCAAAATTGTCAAAATCGCCACAATCGCTTGCATGATGATAGAGAAATACACGTCTCCTACACGACGAGTAAACATTGCAAAACCAATAATAAAAGCCAATAAAATTGGAATAATTACAATCGCGAATAGGGTAAATGTGAAACTATGGAATGGTTCCCAGAACATTGGTAGGCTGGTAATTTGGTTCCAGTCCATAAAATCAGGAATACCGGGTGTGGTTTGAGCTGCTGTGGATTGCATGTCAGAAGCTTCAAGTTTGAGGAACATGGCCATACAGTAGCCACCGATCCCAAAGAAAATACCCTGACCTAAACTTAAAATGCCGCCGTAACCCCAGCACAGCACTAAACCAATCGCGACAAAAGCAAACGTAAGATATTTACCCATTAAATTGAGACGGAAAACATCTAAAAACATGGGCATTACAAATAGGATCAGTACTGCCAATATAGCCAGTCCAATCGCACCTTCTTTACCGCCTAACAAGGCATTCATTGGATTACTCATATCAATCTCTCCTGAATACCTATTTACGAACTTTGATTGAGAACAAACCTTGAGGACGTAACATCAAAATGATGATGACCGTCGCTAAGGTAATGACTTTGGCAACAGAGCCTGACAGGAAGAACTCTAGGATTGATTGGGCTTGTGCAATACTGAAAGCCGAAGCGATAGTGCCTAATAGACTTGCAGCTCCACCAAACACCACAACCAAGAACGTGTCTACGATATAGAGAGAGCCTGCAGTTGGACCAGTTGAGCCAATTGTCGTAAACGCCGCACCAGCAATACCGGCCAAACCACAACCTAATGCGAATGTTAGACTGTCCACACGCTTTGTATTAATACCAACGGCACCACTCATGAAACGGTTTTGGTTTGTCGCACGAAGCTGTAAGCCCCAGCGAGAACGATAGATAAGGAAATAGACAAAAGCAGTCACGGTGAGTGTGACACCGACAAGGAATAAGCCATTAATAGGAATATCAATCGTCTCTGTCGGTTGATAAGAGCCCATAAGCCAATCAGGTAGTGTTGGACTCACTTCTTTGGGACCAAATGTAGAGCGAAACACTTGTTGCATGATTAAGCTCAAGCCCCAAGTTGCAAGCAAAGTATCGAGTGGCCGCTGATAAAGCCGACTAATCATGAGCCGTTCGACCATATAGCCGATAATGCCTGCTGTCAGAAAAGCTGCCACAATCGCTACAATAAAATAATAAGGAAGCAATTGAGGAAAATAGCTTTCAGTCAGGGTTGAAATGACAAATGTGGTATACGCGCCTATTGTGAGGAATTCACCATGTGCCATATTGATGACACCCATTTGCCCAAAAATAATTGCAAGGCCCAGTGCCATTAACAACAGCACACAGAAAACAGAAAGACCATTAAAGCCTTGCATCGCAAATATTGCACCGAAGTCAGCTAAAGATAAATCCATCGCCTCATCCTCCAAGCTTTAAATAATAGGTTTGAAATGAAAAGATCAGGAGAGGTCTCTCCTGATCATGTGCTGTCGATTAGTAGCCTTTAGGGAATGGATTAGGCTTGATTAAACCTTTTGATTCGTAGACCACTTTGAATTGACCATTGGTTTGCACTTGTGCAATACGTGATTTGCTCCATAAATGATGATTGGCATCAATTTTCACGTAACCTTCAGGCGCATTTTTCATTTCGATGCCTGGAGAGGCTTTGGTAACTTTGGCAACATCAAAACTACCAGCTTTTTCAACTGCGGCTTTCCATAACCACGGACCAAGATAAGCGGCTTGAGTCACATCACCAATTACTGCTTTAGGACCGTATTTCGCTTTAAATGCTTTTACGAAAGCTGCGTTACTTGGATTATTTAGACTTTGGAAATATTTCATTGAAGAGTAGAAGCCCTTCATATTTTCGCCACCAATACCCAGTAATTCATCTTCTGTCACAGAGAAGGTGAGCAGTGTTTGCTTATCGCCAGTCACGCCTGCAGCTTTCATTTGCTTGTAGAATGAAACGTTTGATCCACCTACCACGGCAGCGACAATTGCATCTGGTTTACGAAGTTTGGTTTTGTTAATTAAAGAACCAAATTGCGTATGGCCAAGCGGGTAGTATTCTTCACCGACGACTTTACCTTTCAACACTTTTTCAATGTGTGTACGGGCAATTTTCATGGTGGTACGTGGCCAAATATAGTCAGAACCGATTAAATAGAATGTTTTGGCTTTTTTCTCACGTGCAAGCCAATTCAGAGACTCAAGCACCTGTTGTGTAGCTTCTTGACCGGTATAAATCACATTTTTAGATTGTTCTAGACCTTCATAGAATGTTGGGTAATACAGAAGCGAATTATTTCGTTCAATAATAGGTAATACGGCTTTACGAGAAGCTGAAGTCCAGCAACCAAAAATTGCTGCAACACGATCCTTTTCAGTTAATTTTCGGGCTTTCTCAGCGAAAGTTGGCCAGTCAGACGCACCATCTTCTTGAACAATTTTAATCTGACGACCTAATACACCACCTTGTTTGTTGATCTGCTCAATGGCTAAGCGTTCTGCTTGGATGGCCCCTGTTTCAGAGATTGCCATCGTTCCCGTCGCTGAATGAAGCTGACCGACATAGACGAATTTATCATTTACGTTAAGTTTGGTTGTATTTACTTTTGCTGTCGCTGGAGCACTCGCAGTGGTCAAGACAGGTGCCAGTAAAAAAGGAACAGCGAGTAGTCCTGCGAGTAAGCCAGATGTTTTAACTTTAGATTTTAAGGTCATTGATGTTCCCCTGATGAAGTGGATAAGGCCATTGCGCGATTTATTGTTTGCGCTTGCTATGGACTTAAGCCTAAGGGGTGTTAAAAAATGAGCATATACGTCACTTTACGTATATCGATGTTCCTCAAAATGTTTTTTGATGAAAGTTAAGCTGGGCATAGATTTTGCTAACTGTAAGGGTCTATTTAAATTGCCTAGCTTTATGGTTTCATCTAGCAATACTCCTCAAGCACCGCAACGGGTGATTCATACACGCCGTAAATACAATACTTGGGTGGTTGATGAGAGTATTGAAGACTATGCACTACGCTACGCACCGAGGTCAGTAAGACGATGGTCCCTTTGGACGGTGACCAATACAGCGCTTGCAGCAGTCAGTTTTCTAGCGATGGAAGCGCTTGGTGCAACCATGTTATGGCAATATGGCTTTAGCAATGCATTCTGGGCCTTAGTGGTCGTTTCAATTATTATCTTTTTGACCAGTTGGCCTATTGGATATTACGCGGCCAAATACAATGTTGATATTGACCTACTTACACGGGGCGCAGGCTTTGGCTATATCGGCTCATCTATAACTTCAGTCATTTACGCCAGTTTTACTTTCATCTTCTTTGCTTTTGAAGCCGCTATCATGGCTTTGGCGCTTGAGCTTGGTTTAGGTGTGCCGCTGAGTCTAGGTTATTTAATTTCTGCGCTTATTATTCTGCCCCTAGTGATCAAAGGCATAGGATTTATTAATAAAGTACAAGCGTTTACCCAACCATTATGGATTTTTTTATTATTACTACCATGGTGCTTTGTTTTGGTGAAGCATCCGACTCTGCTCTCTGAAGTTGCCCTAATAGAAGGCGCGCAAAGTCAAAGTGCAGGATTCAATTTGGCTTTTTTTGGCGCATCTTGCACTGTTTTGTTTGCGCTGATTACGCAGATTGGTGAACAAGCTGATTATTTAAGATTTTTGCCAGACAAAAAAAATGCTCAAAAGAAATGGAATTGGGCGGTATTTTTAGGCGGTCCTGCATGGATATTGGTGGGATTCATTAAAATTTTTATGGGCATGATTTTAATGGTACTCGCCCTTAAATTTATGGTACCGAATCATGAGTTAAGCAATCCGAATTATCTATATTGGATCGCCTACCAACAAGTGATTGAGCATCCTGGTGCTGCATTATTTCTTACAGTCATGTTTGTGTGTATCGCACAGTTAAAGATCAACGTAACCAACGCTTATGCTGGCTCATTGGCATGGTCTAATTTCTTTGCACGCTTAACGCACAGTCATCCCGGACGTGTGGTCTGGTTAGTATTCAATATTTTTATTGCGCTATTGTTGATGGAGCTGGGTGTCATCCATGCGGTGGAGCGTGTATTAGGGCTTTATAGTAATGTGGCCTTGGCATGGGTGGGTGCCATCGTTGCTGATCTCGTCATCTGTAAGCCATTGGGGCTGAGCCCGAAAGGAATTGAGTTTAGGCGTGCTTACCTCTATGACATTAATCCAGTCGGTGTTGGCAGTTTATGTATTGCATCCTTATTGTCGATTTTATGCTACTGGGGATTATTTGGTGATATCGCAAAATCCTTAGCAGGATTTATTGCTTTAGGTTCAGCTATCATCTGTGTCCCAATGCTTGCTTATTTTACTCGTGGCAAATACTACATCGCACGTCATGAAGATAAATCATTAAAACCAATAGAGACACAACGATGTGTGGTTTGTGAGCATGAGTATGAAATGGCTGACATGGCGACTTGTCCTGCTTATAACAATATGATTTGTTCTTTATGCTGTACCTTAGAAGCTCGTTGCCATGATTTATGTAAGCCTCATGCACGGTGGTCTGCACAACTTAAGCATTTTGCAGTTTGGTTTCTACCGCGCCAATGGTTGAGATACATCAATACTAGATTGAGTCTTTATATTTTGATGATCTTTGTTCTGAGTGTGGTTTTGGCAGTCAGTTTAAGTCTGGTTTATTTACAAGAACTGAGTAAATTCGGCACAGTATTTGGATCAACTCAACAGCATGAGTTGCTGATGCTATTTGTGAAAATTTATGCCGTATTATTTTTACTGTTATGTGTTGCAGCATGGTGGTTGGTACTCAATGATGAAAGTCGCCGACAAGCTCAGCTTGAAAGTAATATGCAAACACAACTGCTCATGGACGAAATTGAAGCGCATAAAATTACAGATCGGCAATTACAAGATGCACGAACTCAAGCTGAAAAAGCCAATGAGGCCAAAAGTCGTTATGTTGTTGGGATTAGTCATGAACTGAGAACACCTCTAAATAGTATTTTAGGATATAGCCAGTTACTCAATAAACAAGAACAACTCTCTGAACAAGGAAAAGCTGCGCTGGGCGTGATTCGTCGTAGTGGGCAGCATTTAACGTCCTTGATTGATGGTTTACTTGATCTTGCAAGGATTGAAACAGGTAAAATTTCTTTAGAAATGTCGAATATTGAATTTCCGAAGTTTCTCCAACAAATCGTGAATATGTTTGAGCCACAATTCCAACAAAAACAACTGAAATTTACGGTCGAAATTAGTGAAAAAATACCACAATACGTACGTATAGATAAAAAAAGACTTGAACAGATCCTTATCAATTTAATGGGAAATGCTTTGAAATTTACGCTCGAAGGAGAGGTGAAATTTCGAGTAGATTATCGCTTTCAGACGGCATATTTTGAAATTCATGATACGGGATGCGGGATTGCTCAAGCAGATCTAGAGCGAATATTCCAGCCTTTTGAGCGCGGACAAAATGTTGTACAAGGGAGCTTTGCTGGAACAGGTTTGGGTTTACCAATTGTTAAACTATTGGTGGATATTCTCGGTGGGGAGTTAAAGGTAAGCAGTACGTTAAAAAACGGTTCAATTTTTAAAATAAAACTATATTTACCTTCAAAGTCGGTCATTCATCCGATTGCTGATGTCGCATCGAATACAGTATCTGGCTATACGGGACATCGCCGTAAAATATTGGTCGTAGACAATGAAGCAACTGATCGTGGACTAGTTTTAAATTTCCTTAAACCTCTCGGCTTTATTCTTGAAGAAGCAGAATCGGGATTGCAATGTCTAAGAAAAGTCCCTGAATTTCGACCAGATTTAATTTTAATGGATTTGAGTATGCCTTTGATGGGAGGGTGGGAAACTGCGAAATTATTGAGAAATAATAAAATGACCAATGTTCCCATCATCATTATTTCCGCAGATGCCAATGAACGAATGCAGAACCCTGAAACCGATGTATTGAATGAAGACTTTCTGGTCAAACCCGTGGACTTAAATCTGCTACTGAACAAAATTGGAGATAAATTAGGCTTGAACTGGGTTCATCAGAATGAGCCAACTCAAGTCGCAGAAGAACCTCAAAAACAGGTTGAACCCTTACACTATGATAGTAACGCTTTATCTGTCAGCGTGATTGATGAGGATGATGTAGCACCAGAACAAGCGCTAATCAAACTAGAAGATTATTTGAGTATTGGTTATATCCGTGGAGCCAAAGAGATCCTCGAAATTTGCAAGAAACGCAATGTCTGTGATCCTTCTATATGGCAACACATAGAATTTGATATTCAACGCTTCGATACCCAACGTGCATTACAACGATTACACGAGCACCTATCTGATATCAGATCTGATTTGGAAGGGAGTTAAGCTATGTTAGAAAGCATTTTAATTGTGGATGATATTCCTGAAAATCTAAGTTTATTACATGAGAGTCTTGATCAAGCAGGCTATCAGGTCTTAGTTGCTACCAATGGTTTTACTGCTATTGAAATTGCGCACCGTTCACAGCCAGATATGATTTTATTGGATGGGAGTATGCCTGAGATTGATGGTTTTGAAACCTGTATCCAGCTTAAAGCGAGTCCAATGACTGAGCACATCCCTGTCATATTTATGACGGGTTTGACGGAAACCGAACATATTGTAAAAGGCTTTCAAGTCGGCGGCGTAGATTATGTGACAAAGCCACTGAATATCGATGAAGTACAAGCACGTGTCAAAACGCATTTACTGCAAGCCCGTTTAATGCACCAACAGAAACAAATGCTCGATGCAACAGGCAGTGCAATTTTGTCGATGGATATGGATGGGGAAATTATTTGGCAGACACCTGTAGTGCAAGGTTTATTAACGCAACATGGAATTGATATTACTCATTTTAGAAAGAGTATAAATCATTGGTTAAAAGCACTTTTCCAGCAATCGAATCAAGAAGAAATGCTACATGGTCAATATGGTCATGGGCATCAGCAATTACAATTAAATTTATTAACCAAGTTGAAAGAAGGACAATTACCTAAACATGTTTTGGTTCAGCTCAAAGAGCAAACACACATGCCAAGTGTTGAAGAGATCGCTCAAGCTTGTCCGAATTTAACACCACGTGAAGCTGAAGTTATGCATTGGGTAACACTTGGCAAAACCAACCGAGATATTGCAGAAATTTTGGAGTTGAGTCCACGCACCGTCAATAAACATTTAGAGCACGTTTTTGAGAAGCTGTTTGTGGAAACGAGAACTGCTGCGGTGTTACATGTGATGTCAGCTTGTCAAAATCAAGCAGTCGTATAGAACTCATCGTTTCTAGCAAAATCTTTAAATCGCTATACCAGCTGATAGTGATCTTTCACTCTCCCTTCATTAACCTCTTTTTATCCTAAGATAAAAAGAGTAAATAAAATGAGTATGATCAATTCACTTCAAATCATAGACCAAATGTTTGAGGCATTTAGGTCTCAAGATTTACAGGCTGCTGTTGCAACAGTAACTGAGGATACGGTATGGACTCACCATGGCTCACAAAAACTGCCTTCAATTCGATTTGAAGGAAAAACGGGTGTAGAACAGTTCTTCAATACCAATTTCACAACCATGCATGTCGCATACTTTGATATTTTACGTATGGTCAAAGAAGGTAACAAAGTGGTGGTTTTTGGACGTGAAAAATTTACGATTGATGGTCAAGATGGTGAATTTGAGCAAAAATGGGTACAAGAGTACACCATTGAAAATGGACTGATTTCAAGAATGGAAGAATATGCGACATCGGTGAATGACAATGATTACCTAGTTGTAAAATAATAGTCAAAGATGGACATAAAATTAGATGGTCTCATGATCTGCATAATTGAGATGCATAAGCACCAGATTCAATATGATATTTCAATTTGATCAAACTTAAACACATCACAATTAGATCCACTGCCAATCCGATCCACCACCGCAAAATCACTCGGGCTTTCCAATGTTAAAAGTGGATGATGCCAAGTCCCTGCCCGATAGTTTACACCTTGAGAGCCATTGGTTATAAAAGCTTGTAGGTTTGAAATATCGGGCTGATCCGCATTTAAGTTTGGTGCAACCACTACTAAAAACTTTTGTCCCTGCATCGGGATGAAAGCTTGTGATCCATGAGGATGACGTTCAAGCATCGAAATTTTGAACGGAATATTGGTACTTTGAATATTTCGAAAAATACTAATCCCGGCTTTGGCATCGCCAATAATTTCAGTGGTCACTAAAGCATGATAGCGCTCTGTATGCGCATCGTTAATATGAAAATAATCATTTCCTTGGCAAGCAATGACGTCACCAAAAGGTGCAAAATTTTCGGAGGTTAAAGGTTGTAGGGTAATGGTATGCATCATAAAATTCGCTAAAAAGATACTGCATTTTCAATTTAGAATTGTGTCGAAAATGCAGTCAAAATAAGATCACTTTAAAAGTAACAAATGCTCAACTAAGGATTTACTTTACCCCAGAGGCGTATACGGCTAATCCCTCCATCAGGAATCATATTCACCCGAATATGAGAAATTTTTTCGTGTCCCAATACTTCATTTACAAAGTTATGAATGTGATCCATTTGCATTGGTTGAGCATCTAATAAGAAAGGCCAAAACATACTTTGTGGAATCAATTGAGGATCCGTTGCATCTTCTATATAAATGGCTTGAATGGACACTTCAGCAGGATAATTTCCTTTAAAGTGGGCTGTATCAATCTCGATCTTTTCAATGTGACCAGCTTGCCCTAAAGCTAAAATACACCAGTCGAAACCGGGTGCACGACGGCGTGCGGTTTCCCAACCATCACCCATATTAATCCCACGTCCTGGATTGATCAGATTACGTGGATGTCCGAAGTGTGCATCACTATAGGCAATAACACGTCCACCATTTTCAAGTGCAAGCAGGTCGAGGGTTTGGCTTTGATCTTGGATTTTAACGCTGACTTCACCATATACGCGGAATCGTGCGATACCCCCATCTGGAAAAATATTTAAACGAAGATGGGTAAAGATCTGATTCATTGAAACTTCAAAGACATGGTGCTGACTTGGTCCCAATATACTATTTGGTAAAATTTGGTGCCATTCAGCATCATCTAAGTTTTCATTTGGTGCATAACACCCTTCTACTGAAGCAGAAGCGGGATAATTACCACTAAAAAAAGTGGTATCAATATCGAGTGCTTTAATTTTACCTGCAACACCTAACTGAACAATCGCCCAATCATAACCACTGTGACGTTTACGACGGGTTTCCCATCCATCCATCCACTTGCCATGATCATCAAATTTACCTTCTACAAAGATAGGCGCATCAAACTGAAGCATACGTTGAGCTTCAGCAAAAAAATCATCAGAACATGTTGTGACTTTTGCACCAATTCGGGCATCTGCAAGGTTAGTAAGTTGCTGTAAAGGAGTAGGGATTTCAAATTCCGGTGCCAATAGTGTTGCCATGTCATCTTCCATTATTGCTTTAAAACTTGATTCTTATCAAAAGAATGCATTCTTAGAATCGTAATGCGTTGTTATGTCGCATCTGCTTAAGGGCTTTAAAAAGAATGCACAGCATGTGCCAACCTTGCACTTATGTAGCGCTATATTGGTGGAAATGGCACGTTTTTCGCTTTAAGCAGTGGGTTAAAGCAAAAAAAATTGTGGAAGTAAAAATGAATATCACCATTATTGGTGCCGGAATGGCAGGATTAACGACCGGAATTGCGCTGAAGAAATTTGGTCATCAAGTTTCAATATATGAACAAACTGAAAAAATTTTACCCGTGGGTGCTGCGATTTCATTGTGGTCAAATGGTGTGAAATGTTTGAACTATCTAGGACTCACGGATCAAGTCGCTCAACTTGGTGGGAAAATGGATCACCTTGCTTATGTCGATGGGCTCACGGGTGATGTCATGACGCAATTTAATTTATATCCGTTGATTGAAGAAGTTGGGCAGCGACCTTATCCAGTTTCTCGCGCTGAATTACAAAATATGTTGATGGATGAGTTTGGGCGTGAAGATATTCATCTTGCAAAAAAATTGATCGGACTTGAGGATCAAGGTGATGACGTCAAAATCCATTTTGCTGACGGAACAGAAATCACCACGGATTTATTGGTCGGCGCGGATGGCACTCATTCGATCACGCGTGCCTATGTTTTAGGTGAGCAAGTTGAGCGTCGTTATGCCGGTTATGTGAATTGGAATGGGTTGGTCGAAATTTCTGAGTCGCTGGCACCTGCTGATCAGTGGACCACCTTTGTGGGAGAAGGGAAGCGAGCTTCTTTAATGCCAGTCGCAGGTAATCGTTTTTATTTCTTCTTTGATGTACCACTTGAATTAGGTTTGGAAAATGATCGTACTCAATATAAAAAATTATTGAAACAATATTTTGACGGTTGGTGTCCGCCAGTACAAACTTTGATTGATTCTATTGATGAACAGCGAACCAATCGTGTTGAAATCCATGATATAGAACCATTTGCAGATTTCTATAAAGGGCGAGTTGTGATTGTTGGCGATGCAGCACATAGTACAACACCTGATATTGGGCAGGGCGGTTGCCAAGCGATGGAAGATGCCATTTATTTGGCTCGGGCATTACAGATTAATACACTGGGAATTCAGGATGCTTTAAGACGTTATCAAAACAAACGTAATGAACGCACTGCTGAAATGGTATTGAGAGCGCGTAAACGTTGTGATGTGACGCATATGAAAGACGAATCGATTACTCGTGAATGGTATGAGGACTTAAGAAAAGAACAAGGACCTCATATTATGAAAGGTATTATCAGTAATATTGTTGGAAATCCTTTGGATTAAAAAATTTTAACTAAAAGGGCTAAATGCCCTTTTTAAGTATTTAGATTCAGTTGGAATAAGACGAGATTGCGCCAAGATCCAAATTTTTGTCCGACTTCAGGTAAATAGCCTGTTTGTTTAAATCCAAAGTATTCATGTAATTTGATGGATGCAAAATTTTCATGATCTATAGCAGCGATCATGACATGAATTTTATGTTGGCTTGCGTATTGAATTAAATGTTGGAGTAAAGCTTTGCCTAAACCCAAACGTGTAAAATTGGGATGAATATACACAGAGTGTTCGACAGTTTGTCTAAAACCACTGATCGCTCTAAATGTACTGTATTCAGCATAACCTGCAATTTGTTGGGTGAGTTCGTTTTCAACCACAAAAATAGGGAAATGATCTATTAGATGCTGACGATACCAATTCTGATAATAATAAATGTCTTGATCTTGCTCATTCCATGTTGCAAAACCATTCAGAATTTCATCGTTGTAAATATCTTGGATTTGAGTTAAATCCTGTTCAGTTGCGAAACGAATTTTAAAAGACATTTTTTATTCTAATCGTCAGTATTTATAACTTTATTTTGATTATTGAGCATAAAAAAAGCAAGACACTAGTCTTGCTTTTTTATTATAAATATCAATTAGAAATGATATTTAACCAATGCGCTTACATCGTTTTGGTCTTGACCTTTTTGACCGAATTTATTGTTCCAAACAGAGTGTTCAACACCTACATACAATTTGGTTTTTGGAGAGATATGTTTACCAACATTCCATTTATATTGGCTTGTCCAGTTCAATTCACTCGCATGACCAGGACCTTCATTTGTAGACCAATCAAGGAATGCATCTGCCAAGAATTCTTCATTGCCTAGCTTGAATGGAACAGCGTAAGTGATCGTCATTTGGTAGTCATCTTCAGTCAAGTCATTGTCAACTCGATAGAAGTTAATATTTGCATATTGCGTGTAAGGAATATCTAAAGCAAAGCCTACGCCATACAAGAAGTTATTGAACTCAGTATTGTTGTTATAACCAGCGTTGTGTTCCCAAGTCGTTGCAATCAATACATCTTTGATTGGACCAGCGCTTAGTTTTTGGCCAGAAACTTCACTTAAACTTAATCGTGGAGCTAATTCAAGGTAAGTTGAATCGCCATCTTTTCCGCCCCATTGTTGATCGACGAAAAAGAAAACATCCGAGTACTTAAGCTTTGCAGCATATTCAGCAGTGATGGTATAGCGTTCACCTTCTTGTTGAGAGAAAGGGTTTAGGTAGTTATCGCCATAAAGACCAGTTAGGCTGAAATCTTGCCAAACAATTGGACTTGCTTGAGTAAACGCTGCTGTAGAAGCTAATGCGCAAAGTGCTGCGATTTGATTAAGTTTCATAAAAGAATCCCCAGAGAAAGCGGTAACAGAATAACGATTCTTTTGCAAAAATAAAGCCAAAATTGGATGAAAGGAAAAATTAATGCCCACGTATGCAGGCATTGATACAAAGATGGTTTAAATTAATGATGAGAATCAATTATTTGTTTACTTTTAATACTAATTTTCGGTCCAAATAATTTTAAGTGATTAAATAATATATTGAGGATTATCGCCATTAAGCAGGTTGAGCTAATACCCGAATGGAACAAGGTTTGGACCCATTTTGGGAAGTCGGAATAGAATGAATGGTCAATAATGGGTACCATTCCTGCAGCAATTGAAGTCGCGACAATAATTAAGTTTTTCTGATCGTTATAATCAATTTTTGCCAGTGTACGGATACCACTCGCGGCTACTGTACCAAATAAAACAAGGCCAGCCCCCCCAAGTACAGGCACAGGAATCGCTGCAATAAAACGCCCCATCACTGGGAGTAATCCAAGTACGACCAGAATTATCCCGCCAGCAGCGACAACATAGCGACTTTTAATCCCTGTTATTGCAACTAAACCAACGTTTTGCGCAAACGCACTTTGCATAAATGAACCAAAGATCGGTGCTGCTGCACTTGATAACATATCTGCGCGTAGACCATCTGAAATACGTTTTGAATCTACATCCGTACCGATAATTTCACCGACTGCAATAATATCAGCTGTAGTCTCAGTCATAATCACGAGGGTAACAATGATCATGGAAAGTATTGCTGTAAACTCAAAGGTCGGCATACCAAATGCAAAGAAGCTAGGAACCTGTAACCAATGACCTTCCCCAACTTTGCTAAAATCACCAAAGCCAAACATAAATGCTAAGACAGTGCCAAGAATAATTGCCAGTAAAATTGAAAGGCGTCGAATTGTGGCACTGCCAGCCATATTCAATATTATGACGATTGCAAGCGTCGCTAACGCTAAACAAATATTTTCAGCACTTCCCCAATCAGGTGCACTTTTATTGCCGCCCATCATCCAACGCACAGCAACTGGCAGGAGTGATAAGCCTATGATTGTAATTACACAGCCTGTAACAACTGGGGGAAAAAATCGAATAATTTTAGAGAAGTAGGGCGCTAAGAAAAACCCTAAAAGTGATGCCACAATGACGGCACCATAGACTGCCTGTAATCCGCCACCTGTGGTGACAATTGCGACCATTGTGGCTACACCAGCAAAAGAGACACCCTGAACCAAGGGCAATTGTGCACCAATATGTTTAACGCCTATGGTTTGTAAAATTGTCGCTAAGCCACCGACAAATAAAGCAGCAGCGATGAGTAGCCCAATTTCCATACCTGATAAGCCTGCAGCCGTACCAACGATCAGAGGAGGCGCTATAATACCACCATACATGGTTAAAACATGTTGTAAGCCATAAGCAGCACTTTTACCAGTACCAAGATATTCATGTTCGGGTGATTGTTGTTGTTCGTGTGCAGTCATAATAAATCCCTCTATATTTTAAATTTGCGAGTGCTCAGCTGCCACGATAGGTGGAGTAGGCATAAGGGCTAATCAGCAAGGGAATGTGGTAATGTTGGTGAGCGTCGTTTACTGAAAAATGAATGACGGCTTTTGGAAAAAAAGTTGGGATGTTCTGCGCTGAGAAATATGCTTGCGTCATAAATTCGATGCTGTATTCAGCGACATCAATTTGATCGAGTCCAAAATCTGCTGCTGTCACACGTCCATCAGAATTGGTTTTGGCTATCGCTAATAACTCTCCAGACGCAGAAAAAAGCTTAACTTCAACATTACTTGCAGGACGTCCAAGGTGGGTATCTAAAATATGTGAGCTGATCATGCTTGAATTTCCTGTGAGAGGCGCAATAAAGCAATTTCTAAAAGTTGGCGATGGACGATTCTTTTTTCGGTCTCAAAATCGTTTAGTAAGCGGTATTCCAATGCAGTCAGAATCTCTTCACTATTCAAACCAGAAGCTTTAATCAGAAAAATAAAACCGAATTTTTTTTCATAGGCCAAGTTGCCTTTATATAACGCATCTAGAACTTCTTGATCATGTGTGATGCGTGCTTGTTCACGCCTTGAAAAAGTTTGTTCTTGTTCTGATAATTCAAGTTTTGCTTTTCTTTCGCCAATCCTTGGGTGTGTATTTAGGGCTGCTAAAATTTCATCCCATGTCCATGTAATGGCATGTTGTTCAGCATACTTTAATAGTCCTTCTCGTGTGTCAAAAGGACCGTGATGAATGATTTCCTCGCCCCATCGTGGGATATGAACACATTGCAATAAAAATGCTTTCTGATGTTCAACAGATGTTTGATTAAATTCTGAAAGCAACACAATTCAAACCTATACATTGAAACTTTAGGCTTAAATTGCAATAACAATGCCAACGTAGATTTGGTGGAAAAAGTGACTGAAAAAGATCAAAAGAGCACTTTATAAAGCACTCTTTTTCTCATGAATGTGAAATTATGGTGCGAAATGATCGATCCAATGTTGCGCAATATCTCCACGACGACAAATCCAAACATGTTCATGAGATTGAACATAGTCTAAGAACTGTTGTAGTGCCTTGAAGCGTCCTGGGCGTCCTAAAAGACGGCAGTGCATCCCAATAGACATCATTTTTGGTGCAGTTTCCCCTTCGGCATACAAGACATCAAAGGCATCCTTTAGATATTGATAAAATTGTTCACCATGATTGAAGCCACCTGCTGAACTAAACTTCATGTCGTTGGTGTCCAGAGTATAAGGAATAATTAAATGCGGATGCTGCTCGCCATTGGGATGGGTGAGCTGTGTCCAAAAAGGTAAATCATCGCCGTAATAATCACAGTCGTATTTGATTTGAGGAAATTCAGTTAAAAGTTGACGTGTGTTAGGACTATCTCGACCTGTGTACCAACCGATTGGGGCTTGTCCGAATAGCGTTTCAAGTACACTAATGGCTTGATCCATATGCTGCCTTTCGGTCTCAATATCCATATTCTGATAATGCAACCAACGTTGACCATGAGATACCACATCGTAATCCGCAGATTTAATTGCTTCGACCACATCTGGATGACGTGCCAAAGCCATTCCCACACCAAAAATAGTCATGGGTAATTGACGTTTCTTGAACTCATTATGAATACGCCAAAAACCGACTCTTGACCCATACTCATACATAGAATCCATTGACATATGCTTAGCATTAAAACTGGCAGCACCAACGATTTCAGATAAAAATTGCTCTGAACCTTGATCACCGTGCTCAATGTGGTTTTCACCACCTTCTTCATAATTTAAGACAAATTGCACTGCGATACGCGCTTGATTAGGCCAATGAGGATGAGGTGGATTCGCCCCATAACCTCTCAAGTCTCTGGAATAAGGTGCATTTTGAATCGAATCAATAAGCGCCTGTCCGCGTAAGTAAGTACTTGTCACAATGAGTAATCCTTTTATTAATTTTTTAAAATACCACTTGCATATTTTTGAGTTAGGCCCGATATTCAAAGTATAAGGACACGGTTCTGCAGACTCAAAAAGTGTTCATCATTCAATGTGGAGGGACGTATTCCAAACAGCAATTGAAGATGTTCGATGCAATTAGATTGCAAGCTACAAACGTGCCAAGATAAAAAGTTTTGCACAAAAATGATTCAGAAGAAGAGTGAGGATGATATTTATGAACATAGAAATCCGTACAGATAAGAATATTCAAAACAGTGAGCGATTAATTGATTATGTACGTGCAGAACTAAATACAGAGTTTCAACGCCATAGTGAAAGAATTACCCATTTTTCGGTTCATTTAAGTGATGAAAATGCCCATAAAGGCGGTGCAGACGATATTCAATGTATGATCGAAGCTCGCCCAGCTGGACTAAAACCAGTTGTGGTCAATCACAGAGGTCATAATATCGACACAGCGATTCATGGTGCGATTGACCGATTAAAGCGTAGTCTTGAACATGTATTCGAGAAAAAAGAGAACCCTCGTGGAGCGCCCATCCAACTGAAAGAAGATGAAGTGGATGTGGAATAGCAAAAAGCCCTTCGGGGCTTTTTTTTTTGAATAAAATTTTGAATGAACAGTTTTGATTTATTTAATTGAATAATGATCTGCATTATTAGGCATAATGTCGTTATAGATAAATAGTAGAGAAAGTAAATGCTAACAGCACATCAACAAGTGTTTTTACAGGCCTTAGAAGAATTAGACCTAGCACAGGTACAGCGCCTGTTAGCAGAAGGTTTAGATCCAAACTTTATCGCAGGAGAGAAAGGCCCTGCGGTTTCTGTGTGGTCAGACACTTTATTTCAATGGTGGGAAGAAATTTGTGAAGCGTATGAGCAAGGAAATGCGCTTTCAACAGAAGAAAAACAACAGAAATTACAAGTACATCTTGATATTCTAGATGCACTGATTGCAGCGAAAGCTAATTTCCATTTATGGGATGCAGAGGAATGTTACGGCCCACTTTGGGATGCTGCGAGTGCTGCATGTGTGCCTGCAGTTCAACGCTTACTTGATCATCAAGTTGATCCTAATACCAAAGATGAAGAGGGGAATACCATTCTGAGTTCAATTAGTGATTTATTTTTCGACTGCGATTTTGATACCATTGATTGGTCACAGGCTTTACCGGAAGAACGTGAGACACTCGAGTTATTACGTAGCCGTGGCGCAAAAATGACGAAAGAATTAAATTAATTTGGGTGCCCCATGACAAAATTAAAACAACTGAGCTTGATACTTTGCTCAACCGCGAGTGTAAGTGCGATGGCTGCAGATTTTGCCTTCGATCGACCTGGTACGAGTTTCAGCACAGGCATTACGCCCGTAGGTCAATTGGCATGGGAGCAGGGACTTCCAACTGCACAGTATGTTGAAAGTACTGAAAATGGTTTTAAAAATAAATCATTGCGACTCAATGCTGATGTCCTGTTGCGTACGGGATTGAGTAAGAATACTGAGCTTCAATTGGGTTGGGATGGCCCAGCGTGGGAGCGGACCCGAATCCAAAATCGAACTGATGACCATGATGGTTTAGGTGATGTTTCTGTTGGGATTAAGCATCACGTTGACTTACAAGATGATCAACTGAAAATGGCAATTTTGGCACAAGCTAAAATCGCAACAGGAAATGATCGTTTTACTTATGTTGATGATATTTATACTTTGGGCTCATCTGTTGAGTATCAATATAACGATACTGTAACGACAGGAATAGGAATGTTCTATTCGGCTCAAAATAGTGACTGGTCGGTGACTGCTGTACCTACTATTGGGTATAAAATCGTGGGTAATTTATCGGGCTATTCTGAAGCAGTATTTACCAAGAAAGAAAGCCAAGAGCGAGAGTATGGACTGGCATCTGGTTTAATCTATGCCTTGAATGATCGTGCGCAGTTAGATGCAAGCATCGGTGTAGACCTAAGTGGATCCGATCGAAGTTATCATGGTGGATTTGGTGTCTCATACTTATTCTAAATGAATAAAAAAGGAGTAGCTTACGCTACTCTTTTTTATGTTTACTTCAGTTTTGATTCAATCAGTCTTTATCCAAACGATGGGCAAACTCTGTGATATCGGTCAAAGCTTGCTTTGCTTCATCAAACCAAGCGCTAAACATTTGGAAGTTATGCCACATACCGGTGTATAACTTAAACTCAACATCCACTCCAGCTGCTTTAGCCTTTTCTTCAAATCGCGTAGAGTCGTCTAACAAAATTTCTTTTGAACCCACCTGAACCAATGTCGGTGGCAATCCTTTGAGATCTCCAAAAATTGGGGAAATTTCGGGAATTGAGACATCTACACCTTTAGGAACATAATGATTTATGCCTGCTTCTAAAGCTTCAATTGACAATAAAGCATCATGCTTTTGATTGTAGCGTAGAGATTCACTGGTCAAAGTTAAGTCAAGAAAGGGTGACATTAAAATCAAGCCACTTGGAAGAAGTTTTGGATTTTCTTCTTTTAAACGTAAAGCCAGTGCAAGTGCTAAATTGGCACCACAAGAATCGCCAGATAAAATAATATCTTTTGGTTGAGCACCTTGCTCTACCAATAATTGGTACACATCATAGATTGCTTCTCCGAGATCGGGGAAACGTTGTTCAGGTGAAAGAGGGTAATCGATATGTAGCACTTGCATTTGAGTCCGAAGTGCCATTTCAGTCATCAATGCGCGATGTGTATTTAACGATCCTAAAAAGAATGCGCCACCATGAATGTGAAAAATGAGCTGAGTCGTTTCAGGTTGAGGCAAAATTTCTTCGGCACGAATACCTGCGATTCTTAGTTTTCGAATACTGACATCTTTGGACTGTGGAAAAACACGCGTCATCTGCTCTAAGGCAACACGAAGTACGGTGGGGGGAAGATTAAAGCGACTCGGAAAGCGAAGACTCGTTTTTAAAAAAGACTCTGTTATGTATTGTTTCAAAACCGGATTGATCTTCATTGTTTTTCCATATTAATGAAATTATGTTTATTATCAGCACACAGCATTACAATGGTACACTAAATAGTCACATTCAAAAATTGCTTAAATGTTATCAATTTTTAATAATATTAAAGTCAATTCAGCAAGGGAAACAAAAAACAATGAAAAAAATTGCACTAGCGTTAGGATTACTCGCTTCAGCAGTATTTGCAAATGCTGCAGATCCACTCAATGGTACCGTGTGGAATACGATTGATGAGAAAACTAAAAAAGCTAAAGCTTTTGTAAAATTCACTGAACAGCCAAACGGAACATTGAATGCAACGATTCAGAGTGTTGTCACACCGGGTCAAGAAAATTCATGTACGAACTGTGAAGGTCCCTATCACAAGAAATCTTTAAAAGGTTTAACCATTGTGAAGGGTCTTAAAAATGTAGGTGGAACGAATTACGATGGTGGTTCAATCTTAGACCCACAATCTGGAAAAACTTACAAATTGAAGGGTTCATTGAAAGACGGTGGTCAAAAGCTCGAACTTCGTGGTTTCATCGGCGTATCAGCGCTTGGTCGTAACCAAACTTGGGTACGCGTGAACTAATTTAAGATTCATAAAAAAGCCGAGTAGTTGCTCGGCTTTTTTTATTTCTTATTTCTTTAATGCTTTTATCGCATTCTCATCAAAACCTACTACATAGCCTGATTCAGTAGTGATCACTGGTCTTTTAATAAGGCTCGTATGTGTAGTCAGTGCTTCAATCAAACCCTGTTCAGATGCAAGGGCAATTTGTTGATCTTCCTCAGACAATTTACGCCAAGTCGTTCCCTTTTTATTGAGGACAAGTTCAGCACCAAGATCCTTTAGCCATTTTTGTACTGTTTCAGCATCAATACCTTGTTTCTTATAATCGTGGAACTCATAACTAAGCCCCAACTCATTGAGTAAATCGAATGCTTTTTTCATCGAGTTGCAATTTTTAATGCCGTAAACTTTAATCATCTCTAACAGTCTTATTCATTGTGATCAGTCTAGAGCTTAGCAAAATTTACGCAAAAACATAAATGTGATCAGAATATTTTAAATAGGTTTGAAATCTACAGTGTGGCTTCATGGTGGTTATCAATAAAATGGTGGAAAATTTCTTATCTTAAAATTTGTATTGATCTTTTAAATAGAGAAAACCCGCATTAAATCATCCTGATCATGCGGGTCTCAATTCAACGTCCAATGTCTTCATCCTTGGAAAATAAACCGAAATTTATTTTCTTTTCATCCTACGGCTTCCAATCCCTATTGTCATCCTGACATGTCCCTGTGCCGTGCGACAATAATGCACTGAATTAGTCGGAATAAAAATACGTTAACACGACAAGATTTGTGAGCAATTAGCGTGCATTTAGTAAACAGTTGTTCACTCAGTTTGCACGGCACTAAATTTTATAATCGATAATGACAGGGGCATGATCACTAAACCACGTTTCTTTATATACCCATGCATTCACAGTACGATCTTTCCAATCTGGTGAGCAAGCTTGATAGTCAATCCGCCAACCCACGTTCTTGGCACGGGCTTGTCCTCGGTTTGACCACCATGAATAAAGTTCTGCTTCTTTACGCACTTCACGGAAGGTATCGACATAGCCTAAATCATCATAAATATGATCGAGCCATGCACGTTCATGTGGTAAACAACCTGAAGCTTTTTGATTGCCTGACCAGTTCTTAATATCAATGCGTTTATGTACGATATTGTAGTCACCGCAAACAATCACAGATTTACCTTCATCACGCCATTGTTTCAAGATCTGCTTGTATTCATTTAGAAAGTGATCTTTACGGGCTTGTGCTTCTTCACCAGAAGAACCTGATGGTAAATAGAGTGAGCAAATATGAGCTGTTTTCTCTAAGCCTAGATCAAATTCTGCTGAGATAAAACGACCTTGTGAATCAGCCAATTCAAAACCCAGACCATCGGTAACTGAGATAAACGGCAAACGACTATAGATTGCGGTACCAGCATAGCCAGGACGCTCAGCTGGGAATAGGTGTGTATACCAACCTTCTGGCTTAAATTTATCTGTCCATTGTTCGTGTGTAATACGGGATTCTTGCATGCAAATGACATCGGCATCTGAAGTTGCCATCCAGTCAAAAATTCCTTTTTTTTCTGCAGAACGAAGACCATTTACGTTGATTGATACGACACGTAAAATTTTTTGATCACTAGGATAGCTACTCTTTGGTATCATGCTCGAGTTTAACCTCAATTTAATAAATGGAGCACCTCATGACAGCGCAAGCGGCATTTAATCCACAAGCTTTTATCGAACTGGCATTATCACGTGGTGTGCTTAAATTTGGTGAGTTTACTTTAAAATCAGGTCGTGTGAGTCCTTATTTTTTCAACGCCGGTTTGTTAAATGACGGTGAAGCCTTAACTGGCTTGGCTTCTGGCTATGCAGCAAAGTTAACTGAATGTGATCACGTTGAAGTGATATTTGGCCCTGCATATAAAGGGATTCCATTTGTCGCTGCAACGGCTGTAGCATTGTCACAAAACCACGGTGTAAGTGTACCTTGGGGCTTCAACCGTAAAGAAGCTAAAGATCACGGTGAGGGTGGTGTGCTTGTGGGTGCTTCGGTAGAAGGTAAAAAGGTGTGGATCATTGATGATGTGATCACTGCGGGTACAGCCATTCGTGAAGTTGTGACCATTTTAAAAAATGCAGGCGCGCAAATAGCGGGTGTATTGGTTGCGCTTGACCGTCAAGAAAAAGGTCAGGGTGAATTGTCTGCGATTCAAGAAGTTCAAAAAGAGCTTGAAATTCCTGTGCATGCGCTTATCACAATGAAAGATTTAATGGATTACTTAGATGCTAAAGGCGATAAAGATGCTTTAGCGAAAATGGAAGCATACCGTGTGAAGTACGGAATTTAAGACTTATAAAGTTCTACTTAATATTAATGTGAAACATTGCTTAATAAATAAGCGTGGAACTTGAAGAATCTATAAAAAAGCCCAGATTTATAGGTCTGGGTTTTTATATCGATATAAGTTATTGATTTGTATTTAATAAAAAATCATTTCGCATAAGGTGTATTATGTTAATTTTAGTTTTTCTTTACTTTAAAATGAATGTCTAAATACACTAGAGAATGGTTCTAGGAATATGAAAACTGAACCTTGGATTGAGGATAATGATCCATTAAAGCCCTATTATGGAAAATTGAGTAATAAGGAATATACCGATATTTCTAATATATTTACTTTATGGATTAATCATAAGAATTATATTGATCCTTCAATAATTTCTAAAAATAAAAAATTAAATTTATTAGATTTTTCAAATAGATATAAAGAAAAATGTAATCAAGCCTTATATGAACTGCTATGTGAAAGCCTAAAGCAAACAGATGGATATCTCTATTGGCTACCTATGAACAATGTAAAGAGTGAAAATATCTTTGCCGCATATTCTCCAGCAATGATTGCTAAGACCCCAATAGAAGCCAAGTATTTAGATTATGCTTCTCGCTCTTTTCTGCAAATGCAAAATGGTGGATATGCCATTGTTGAAAGCAACCTAAATTTTATAGCCCTGGTTATTGATGGCTACTATATGCAGGTAGCATTACATTCAAACTTTATGAATGAGAAATTTCAAGAATATCTCGATAGTTGGAACGAGATCGAAAAAAACCTTGATGAAATTACAGCACAGTGCCTTTCACACGCTCATTCTATACAGTAGAAATTAAAGAGGAATGAAGTATGTAAGCACCCTATTTAATATAATAGCTGTTATACAAAATGAAAAAGCCTAGATACTGGTTTAGGCTTTAAAATTTAAAAAATAAATAAAAATCAGCATCATATACTCTGTTTTAAAACTTCGTATAACGTGTATTATGTTAATTTTAAGAAATCTAAATACTCTTTTGATTCACACGCTTTGAAAGCTCTTCTGCACTTTCTACACGTTCAGAGTAACGGTCAGTGAGATATGAGGACTGTCCCCTGGTTAAAAGCGTAAATTTATAAAGTTCTTCCATCACATCGACAATCCTTATGTAATAAGAAGAAGGCTTCATACGACCATCCTCTTCAAACTCTAGAAATGCTTTAGGGACTGAGGACTGATTTGGTATCGTGATCATACGCATCCAACGCCCTATAATACGTAATTGATTTACAGCATTAAAGGATTGCGAACCTCCACAAACTTGCATTACAGCTAAGGTTTTACCTTGCGTTGCACGGATTGCACCCGCTGCTAATGGAATCCAATCAATTTGAGCTTTCAATATCGAACTCATTGAGCCATGACGCTCAGGAGAGCACCACACCATGCCTTCTGACCATGCTAAGAGTTCATGGAGTTCCTTAACCTTTGGATGTTGCATATCACCATCTTCAGGGAGGGGTAGCCCTTTTGGATGGAAGATTTTCACTTCCGCACCAAAATATTCAAGGATTCGACCAGCTTCCTGAACAGCTAAACGGCTATATGATCTATCACGATTTGAGCCATACAAAAGCAGTATTCTTGGTGGATGTTTAAGGTTCTTTGCCTGAACTTTTTCTAAAGTCGGTTTTTCTAAAAGACTAGGATCAATATTTGGTAGGTTCATTCGACTCATGCCTCTTTAAACACTTTTTTTCTAAGCCATAGCGACACTGTCACTAAAGCAATCAATACAGGAACTTCAACAAGCGGACCAATCACGGTTGTGAAAGCTACAGGTGAAGCTAATCCAAAAGTGCCAATCGCTACAGCCAGTGCTAATTCAAAATTGTTGCCTGCCGCAGTAAAGGAAATAGCAGTCGTTTTAGGGTAATCATTGCCCATCCACTTACTCATAAAGAAGCTGATGAAGAACATCGCAACAAAGTAAATTGTCAAAGGAATAGCGATTCTAAGCACGTCTAGAGGAAGGCTAATCACTTCACCACCTTTAAGACTGAACATGGCTACAATCGTGAATAAAAGGGCAATAAGGCTGATTGGGCTAATCTTTGGGATAAATTTATCC
>NZ_JBWYIY010000011.1:0-128119 GCF_056779975.1 Acinetobacter sp. ANC_7511 | reverse complement strand
CTGAGCTTTACGAAAATTCAGCAATAACTCTAGCTTCTAAGGTTTATGAAATTTCAGCAATGGCTCAGGCTTCTGAGCTTTACGAAAATTCGGCAATAACTCTAGCTTCTAAGGTTTATGAAATTTCAGCAATGGCTCAGGCTTCTGAGCTTTACGAAAATTCAGCAATAGCTCAAGTTGCTGCTAGATCAATAGCCTTATCTACACCTATTAAAGACTTACTTAATACTCAAGAATTTTCTAGCTTAAAAAACTTATTACATAAAACTGAAATAGATATTATTAATTTTTGGAAAGAACAAAATACACAATATCAATTAGCTACACTAATAGGATCACATTCAAATTTAAGTTCAATAGTAGGGAGTTTATCCGATGCATATATTGAACAATTTGCAGAAAAAAATCGCTATTTTGATCTAATTGAAGAGGAAGTATCATTCAATGATACAACTATTATTCCTATATCAAAAAATAATCGTGCTACTTTAAATAATTTTACGATTATTCTTTTAGTTTCTGTAATCCTACCTATTTTTCTAGGACTAATCACAAACTATATCTATGAATTTTATCTTCAGCCTTTAGCCCAAGAACATCATTCAGCAAAGTCAAAAAAAGAAGTTAAAAATCATATCAAGACACATACTCACTTTGATAAAAGCTTACTTACCTCGTATCGTATTACTTCTAAGCCATTAGCCTTACATACTTCATCAAACTTGAAGTCACCGATTTTAGAACATATTTCTTCGTTTACTTTAATTCAAAGGGTTGAAGAATCAAATTTACATAAATCTTGGCTTAAAGTTCGTGTTGAAATTAACGGAGAAATTGTAGAAGGTTATGTTTTAAGACGTTATACATCACCTATTAAATAATCCTCCCCCTTGCAAAGCATTGCTTATAATCCCATAGGGAGAGGAGAAAATTATTAGAGAACTCTATGCTCTATCAATATTTCCTCCACTCCCTTTTTATCAATTCTCCACCACCACACGGCCATTCAACGGCTGAATAGGACGATTATTGGGATGTCCCAGTAATTCTGCAAAGTCCTCAATCTGCTTGGCTGAGGCTGTTTGAATCTCTTTTAGAATTAGCCAGCGAACACCCTCGGAACATGGAGGTGTGGTGAGCGACCCACTAAAACGATAATAGTCTAAATTCTTTGGCAATAAATGATTAACAGACTGGGGCTGTTTTAACTCAACTGTTTGCCCTTTTTGCTTCGGTAAAGAATTCCATATTCTTGCCAATTGCGGATTCTCTGCACCTTGTGCATACATCATCCCCACGACAGCCAGCTCTCCTTTGGCATTGGCATGTACAAAATGGATTTCTAGCGGATATTGTTTGCCATGGATTTTATTTTCACTTGGGGTATGCAAATGAAACTGCTTGAGTTGAAAACGATCACCATCCAGCATCAACTCCCCGCCTTCCTTAAAGTCGACTTGTACCGTGTGTCCATTGTTATGAATACGTTGAATCAAAGTTTGATAGCTAAACTGCAATGGTTTCAAATCCGCTTTTACAGAACGCTCAATGTTAATTGGTGACTGATTATGACCAGAACAGGCTGCAAAATTGGGACTCAGTGTGTTCCATTGTTCAGGGTGGTGATAATCCCAATCTGCACCTGCCCATACACTTGAAGAAAGAATAGAAAGTGAAAATACTTGAAAAAAACTTCTCATTATTAAACCTTAATACGCGAACCGTTCATTAATTTATGTGATTTTTACCATTATTATTTTGATCTATTTGATATTCTCATAGATCAAATGATCTCCACATCTTGATCATGACTGAATCAAAAATGGAAAACAGTTATAGAAACTATGAGCAGTTGGAACAATGACGATATTGATCAAAATGATTTTATGAAGAGTTAATGCTTATTTTTTAAGATATTTTTTATTGTAAATTTACTGTATTTTTTATTAAAACTTTACTTAACGGTATAAAAAAGCTTCTTCAAGCCTAGCAGATATAAATATCCCATGAGTGCTTGAAGAAACTGTCATAAAAAATGATTAAAGAGACGAACGATTTTATTTTATAAAATTATTCACGATTAGATCTTTTACCTCATCTCCTCGACCAGCTAAAACCGCCTTCATCGCATACAATGAAGTCGCCTTCACTTGCTCAAATTTTGGTTCTGGTGGCATCACCAACTCTACAGGGTTGGTATGAATATCGATTAGTGCAGGACCATCATGAGCTAAAAATTTCTGAATAGCTGCTTCCAAACCATGACCATCTTTTTGAGTCATGCCATAAATCCCGATCGCTTCAGCCACTTTGCCAAAATCTGGGTTTGCTAACTTGGTAAAATTATCCAGTAAGCCATCAACTTTTTGTTCAAGCTCTACAAAATTGAGCTAATGGTTATTAAAGACAACAATTTTGATCGGCAACTTTTCCTGTACGATGGTCATGAGATCACCCAACAGCATACTCAGACCACCATCACCACATAGCGCAATCACCTGACGTTCAGGAAAGGCTTTTTTAATCCCGAGTGCTTGAGGCATCGAGTTTGCCATCGTACCGTGCAGTAAACTACATAGCAATTTACGCTTACCATTGGTATCGATGTGACGAAGCATCCATAGTTTCGATGAGCCTGCATCTCCAGTGAAAAATGCATCATCATCTGCATATTTGTTGAGAAGCGCCACCACATATTGCGGGTGGATCAAACCATCTTTACCTATACGCTCTTCTTTCAAACGAGCTGCATCTGCAACTTTCTTTAAATCTAAGCACTCTTGAATAAAGTGTTGGTTCTGCTTGTTTTCAACTAAAGGGATTAATGCACGCAGCGTTGGTGCAATATGTCCAACAGCACCAAAATCTATAGGATAGCGACGACCTAAATGAGTAGCATCGACATCGATTTGAATAATCTTCGCGTGTTTTGGATAAAACTGTGGCCACGCAAAGTCTGTTCCGAGCAGTAACAATACCTCACTATGATTAATCGCATGTAAGGCTGCTTTATTACCATACATACCATTCATCCCCATATTATGAGGATTATCATATTCAATAAAATGTTTTGCACGTGAGGTATGCACAACTGGTGCATTTAATTTTTTCGAAAGTTCAACCACTTCATCGTGAGCATGCTGAGCTCCAATACCCGCATAAATCGTGACTTTTTGATGAGCATTGATGAAGTTTTTAATCTGATCAATTTCAGCAGGATTAGGCGTAGTTTCAGGCTGCGGATGATGTACCTTGAAATCCAATGTTTCCTGAATATATTGACTGCTGATATTGGTTGGCATAATGACCACCGCTACGCCACGTTTATTCAGTGCTGCCTGACAGGCTAATGTCATCACATGTCTGACTTGACTGGCTGCTTTGATCTCCTCGCAATATACAGAACAACTTTTATAAATTTCTTTAAAGTCGACATATTGGGGAAAATCTAAATAGCCTGCTTGTTCGGTTGAAAGTTGGCTTGCGATCAAAACCACAGGCGCACCATTACGGTGTGATTCGTACAGACCATTAATAAAATGCAAGCTTCCAGGACCACATGAGCCAGCACATACTGTTAAATTGCCACTCATCAATGAATCTGCACCTGCTGCAAATGCACCGACTTCTTCATGGCGAACATTGATCCATTGAATAGAACTACGCGATAAAGAATCGGTAAAGTGATTAAGCGTATCTCCAACGATGCCGTAACAGTGCTTTACGCCGACTTGTTCCAACACTTCAATCATAATGTCTGAGACTTTTTTACTTTTCATGTTATTCCTAGTTTTAGTTTTAAGAGCATTATCGTTATATTATGGTCAATACATCAAATAAATGCGACAAAATACACATTTTATATAAATTATAATATTAATTTTTTTAATAATAGGACAATCAACCATTGAGAAATACGGAATGAGTAGATGTCATTAACAGCTATTTATAGCTCGTATGTTTTAGATTCAAAGAAGTGAATGTTCAATCAAAAATGCTAACTCGGAAGCTTTTGACATTTCCATTAAACGCTGCTTTTCCAATTTGAGTTGTTGTTTTAACGATGAAACATCTTGATCAATCTGTAAATAGAGCTTTTCAATATTTAAAGCACCTTTAGTTTTTTGTACTTCAATTTTTGCCTTGTTTGAACACACTAAGCTATTAATCAATATCTGGATTTGCTTTTCTAAAGTTAAACTCTGTGCTTGCAATACTTGTTGATAGTACTTCAATTGATCTTGATGAATAGCTTTCTGTATACCGACTTGAAGTTGCTCGCCTTCAAGTTGTAACTTCAATAGCGTGAATAAATCCTCTTGTTCATAAGCTTCATTAACACGTTGTAATAATGCCGTCTTTGCAGCCTTCTTGGATTCATCCGGTTCACGGTCTGGATGAATGATAGATGCTGTTTTGAGATATACTGTTTTCAGGGATTGATTCACTAACTTTTCTGCTTCGGCTTGTTTATCTTGCTGCCGTTTAAGTTTGGCTTGCTGCCTTGCTTGTTGATACTGCGCTTTGTCCCACAATGAATCGTCATCAATCGTTGAATCATTTTGTTCACCATGAGCATCTGGTGCTTGACTAGATTCGAAGTTGTTCTTTTTATCTTGCTTATTTCGTGGTTGAGCAAACACCTGTTCGAAATAAATATGTAATTTTTCAACTGTCTCAAGTTGAGTTTCATTGAGCATATTTGATTTGCTCAACATTTGGGTCAAGTTAAAACACTTCTCTTCCACAACCTTTTGAGACGACTTATTTAAATCAATTTGACTTAGGCTATTCCATAGACTTTGTAATTGCTGAAACAGCACTTGATAAACATCACGATAGACAGGAATAAGTTTCTTCTGCGTGTAGGTACGAATTTCTTCTTGGGCGTGTTGCCATGCGGATAATTGTAATTTTTGCTGCTCAATCTGATTAATCAAAACCCGTAGCTTATGATCTTGAACAAGTTGTGCAGAAGAACTGGATTGAATTTCGAATGAAGTCACGTCAGGTGTTTAGTCCAATGAGAGAATACTGAGTTTAACAAAATGTGTATGCTTTATTTAAGCATCGATCACAGTTTGATTTCGACCATTGGCTTTTGCTTGATAAAGATGTCGATCTGCTCGTTTAAGAATGGCATAAGCATCAGCATCGTTGAGATCAGTCACACTGACACCAATACTGACGGTCAAAGTTTTCTCTGCCAAAATAACAGCTTGTTCCACCAATGTACGAATTTTCTCTGCCAAAACTTGCGCACCCATCAGATGTGTTGCAGGCAATAAAATTACAAATTCTTCACCACCATAACGTGCCACAAAATCGGTTTCACGCGTTGCTTGATCAAGGATTTTTGCTACTTGTTGTAACACTTGATCCCCTTGATCATGACCATATTGATCGTTGACTTGCTTAAAATAATCGACATCCAATATAAGTGCTGCATAGCCAATTTGATTTCTTTTATGTTGACCAAATAAGTATTCAAGTTGTTCGTTTAAAGCACGGCGATTGTGTAAACCTGTTAATGCGTCATGTCGTGACAATCGAATCAACTCAAGATTAGCCAATTCAAGTGCTCGAGTGCGCTCTTGAACCTTACGCTCTAGAGATTGGTTTGCCTCAAGCAATTGTTGTTTCTGTTCCAATAAGGTTTGCGTCATGCTTTGTAGAGAATGTGATAATCCTTGGATTTCACGGATGCTGCTTTGACTATGAAATGCCGTATGCACGTCTCCCTGTTCGACCGCATAAGCCGATTTAGCTAAAGCCTCAATGGGTCTGCTCAATTTATTGGCAAGTTGATAAATCACATAAAAGATAAACAGCGAGACGAATAAACCAATCAGGAAGATTTTGAACTGCAAATCACGCATATCTGCCAAAGCAATCGCCAAAGGTTGACGAATTACCACATGCCAACCAATATCACTTTTAGTCTCGGACTCCACCGCAATATTTGCGGTTAAGAAATCCTGCCCTTCATTCCAATCATCAATATAATAAAGTGCATCGTTGACTTTAAGTTGAGGTGGCTTGACTCGTCCAATACTTTTAAATGGATACAGCAGTTCACCCTGTTTGTTTAAGATAAAGACTTCTATGCCACGCTGAGATGCTGTTTGAGATAATGCTTTATTGAGAATATGACGTGCCCACTCCCAATCTGCATGTGCAGCTAACACTCCTTTTAATTTTTGAGTATTTGGATCATAGATTGGTGTTGCGAAATCAATAAAACGCATCGGCTCATGAGGATTTAAAGCTTGAATTTTTTTTGCCAATAACACAGCTTCATGCACATCACCTAAGTATGTACCCTGTAAACCTGCCTTAAACCATGGCCGTGAAGAAACGTTTTCACCTTCAAGAATACCATCCGCAGCAATTTGAACATCACCGTTTAAATCTGTTACCCCCATCCAAGCATAATAGACATACGCATTTTTGACTTGTTCCAAGCGTATACGAACACGTGGATCATCTAGACTTGCTTCTGAAAAGAATGGAGATTGGCTGAGCAGCACCATTTCGCGCTCGCGTTCGGCAAGAGAAGCTGCCAAGGCATTACTGATATTTTTTGCTGCGACATGTAGGGTCTGTCCACTGGCTTTAGCCAAGTGCTGAGATGCGATATTTCCAATATACAGCGATACGCATATCCCAAGGATAATGGTTAATCCAGCAAATATGAACAGAACGCGATTACGGAATGAATCCAAAATACACCTTAACTCTTGGTTAAACACCGAAACATGCAACCATAAGAATATAACAGAATATTACAAATACATAACAAACATTTCGGATCATTGTAATGAATAAAAAATGCCAACCTTATCTCATATATTCAAAATCCTGATTAACATTAACAACTGTAATTCCACTCCCTATCTTTTAAACAACATGATTTAATATTCAAGTCACGCACCACATCTACATAAAGTCATAATAATTCGACAATAATTCTGTATTTCTTTTTTTTGGCGCTTGATAGCTTAAGTAGAATCACCTAGAAAATTGAGGAACAAATGGATTTTGCTTCTATATTTTTTTACGACACCACATGGGTATTTGTTTTCGAAATTTTAATCCGATGTGTGGTGATGTATTTACTCATCATTCTTTTTCTTCGTTTGACTGGCAAGCGAGGGGTTAGACAACTCTCCATCTTTGAAGTTGCCATTATTCTTTGTCTTGGATCGATTGCTGGAGATCCAATGTTTACGGAGGATTTACCCTTAATTCAAGCCGTAGTCGTCATGAGTGTGATCATCTTGCTTTACCGCACCACAACGTGGTTAATGATGAAATATCAGCCTTTCGAAGACTTGGTTGAAGGTAAATCCTGCTACATCGTGAAAGATGGCATGCTCGTCCTTGAAGCATTCAAACAAGGCAATATGTCGCATGATGAGTTCTTTTCGGAAATGCGTCGTCAATCTGTTGAGCATTTAGGTCAAATTCGAGTCGGTCTATTAGAGTCCGATGGGAATTTCAGTATTTTGTTTTATCCTGATGAGCAAGTTAAATATGGCTTACCAATTTTTCCAGCTCAAGCTCAATCAATATACAAGGTAAAACCTAGCGTAATATATGCGTGTACACATTGTGGATTCTGTACTGAACTTCAGCAACCACTTCAAGATTGTCCGCGCTGTTCTTGCCAAGATTGGACACAAGCAATCAACAGTCTAAGAATTGGTTAGCAGATGAATAATCTTAAGTCTGTTGAGACGAAGTAGATTATTCATCCTCAGCACTGACTGAATCGAACACATGTGGTTAAGATTAATCCAACACTTTCACCACAATTTTACCAATGTGATCACCTACATCCATTGCCAAATGAGCCGCTTGAATCTCATCAAAATTAAAAGTTTTATAGATCATCGGTAGACATTCACCTTTTGCCCATAACGGCACAACATGTGTCTTTAAATCTTGAGCGATTTTGGCTTTTTCTGCTGTGGTACGTGCACGCATGGTTGAGCCAGTAATGGTTAAACGCTTCATCATGATTTGACCTAATTTTACGCCGTCGGCTTTAGCTCCTCCAAGAAATGCGATATAAACCAAACGTCCATCACGACGTAGTATATTCAAGTTTTGAGCTAAATAAGGCGCTCCAACCATATCTAAGACAATATCTACGCCATTTTCTTCAGTCGCTTGCTGAATGACCTGTTCAAAGTCTTCCGTTTTATAATTAATTGCATGCGTCAAATCTTGAATTGCTTTTACTTTCTCATCTGAGCCAACAGTCGCAAAAGTTTTTAAGCCAAATGCGTTACACAACATCAATGCCGTTGTTCCAATCCCACTGGTTCCGCCATGAATTAAAGCCGTTTCCCCCGCTTTAGCTTTGCCCAGTTGAAAAATATTCGCCCAAACGGTAAAAAATGTTTCTGGAATTGCAGCAGCTTGAATATGACTCACCCCTGCAGGAATATTAATCAGCTGAGATTCAGGCACCACACAGTATTCGGCATAACCACCACCATTGGTGAGTCCACACACTTGATCCCCCACCTGATAGGCGTTTACCTCAGCCCCTACTGCAACGACTTCCCCTGATACCTCTAACCCAGGTACAGGTGTGACCCCTTTAGGCATTGGATATAAACCTTGGCGCTGTAAAATATCAGGACGGTTAATGCCGAAAGCATGTACTTTCACCAAGACTTCATTGTCTTTAGGTTGCGGAATATCAACCGTTTCATAAGCCAACTTCTCAACGCCGCCTGGTTCAGTAATGATCACGTGTTGCATGCTTTGTGCCATAATCAAATCCTTTATTTACAATACTTTTCATTCATTTCAATCAATTTCATCATAGTTGATCGCATTGATAAAGTCCTGTATTACTTATGTATAAGGATGAAAACGAATCATTATTTTGTGGGGGAAAATAATATGCGTTACTTGCTGCAATTTATTTTGCCATGCAGTTTTGCTGCCTTGGTCATCATCTGTTGGACTTTTTTGTTAAGTTTTCCATGGGATTCAGCAGTAATTGCGATGATCTACTTCCAAATTGGGCTGGTGTTGTTATTGCTATACATTGAATACGATGCGAGCAAAGTGGATGGTGCAGCAGGTTGGACTTTTTTATTTTTCTGTTTTTTTGAAATGATATTGTTCGTCGCTTTGGGGATCATTCGTGTCATTATTGGTGGATGGCAAGTTTTAACTCTTTTATATTGAACCTTGCCTCAGACACGAATATTAAAATAACTTAATAATACAAACAAAGCTTCGTATTTTTCTGATTTACAAAGGAATTGTAACCTTAATTTCGTAGATTTTAAGGTCGTCATGGATCGTACACTCGAGAATTTTAAAATGAAAAAGCAGACTCTAGTTGTCACACTATCGCTCATGCTCGGTTTAGCAGGATGCTCTGGGGAAGATCAAGCTAAATCAACCTTACCAAATACTCCTGAGCCAACCATACCAATTCAGCCTGAAGATCCAGAACCATCTCTACCACCGGATCTCGAACCTGAAACACCGATCAATGTTCCACAACCAAAAACATATTTAAATCTGGATTTTACTGAAATTTATTCAATACCTTCTGATTGGAATATCCTGCCTTCAAATCCAGGTAGCATTCAATTTAAAGAAGGTGCCTTACTGATTGATGGTCGCAAAGACTTAATCAAACCCACCACGATCATGTTAAGTTCGGATTTTCAAAAGCTTCGCAACTATAAAATTGAGTTAGAATTTGAATACCTTGAGCGTAATAACGGTACTCGTTGGGGAAGTATTATTTATAGAGCTTCAGATGTGTTTGCTCAACCTGAATATACACCATACTACCAGTTTGCTATTCGTGCAGATGCATCTGCTTATAATGGTCTAGAACTCGCACTTAGACGCTCAAATAACACATGGAATGTCATCAATACATCCAAATTCGAATCAAACATTGCTTTAAATACACCTTATAAGGCTACAGTCGTTGTTCATGATCAACGTGTTCGTCATTACTTGAATGATCAATTGGTTTTTGATGGTGAATTACCCACCAACCTAAACCAAGGTGCCATTGGACTTTCAGCAGCAGGATTGCTGATGAAGGTCAACACAATACGGGTGATTGAACAACTTGATGCTCTCCCTACTCAAGATCGGATCACAGATGTCATTGATCACAAATATCCAGTTGCAATGGCGCCCGCTTTAGCACAACCAGCCGACTCATCAACAAATGATAACGTTCATACCGCCACTTATATTGCGTACCAACTTGATGAACAATTATTTTTAAAAGATTTCGACAATAAGACCTCGATGCATCTCAGAAGTCTTCTTTCTGATCAAACCAAAAGAACACTTCCTCTTCTGCATATCGACTCTGAAAACACACTGGCTGAATTAAGATCTTTGTCTTCAGATTATGATTTTAGTGATGTCACGCTAGTCTCTGATGATCCATATCTATTAAGAAAAGCGCGTGTGGAGATTCCAGAAATCCGTACAGCATTGGACTGGTCTGAAAAGGGCAATTTGATTTCAGATCAAAATAGTGTTGTGAAAATTGCACAGGCAACCAATACATCACTTTCTAAAATTGTGATTTTACCAGCCCATTTGGTTCAGTCTCATGTAGTTGCACACTTGCAACGTTTATTGATCACACCTTGGGCAGGTTTTACCCACAATATTTCTGGACAGACCAGTCCTAAGCTTGATGCCTATCAAGCTGCTGAGATATTAACAACAGGAGTAAATGGCATTTATACACATCAGCCTGAATTATTTCATTCCATCATGCGCTCAATGGCGCCCAACACCCTACTTCGTAAACCGCTTATTACAGGTCATCGAGGAATCCCGTCTCAAGTTGATGAAAATACGCTTGAAGGTATTCTTAAGGCGATAGAAGTTGGTGCTGATGCCGTGGAATATGATGTATATCTGACAAAAGATGACCATGTCGTTTTAATGCATGATAAATCGGTTTTGCGCACAACGGGTATCGCAAAAAATATTGAGAACATGACGCTCGAAGAAGTTCGTAAACTAAAAACGACCGGGCAGCGACTTGCCATACCGACGATGGATGAAGTATTGGCTGCAGTAGTTAAAAAGTACCCACATGTCACCAATTTTATCGAGATTAAGAGTGCAAAACCCGAAATAATTTTAAAAATTAAAGATTTACTTGATAAATATGATGCATATGGTCAAGCCATTGTCATAAGTTTTGATGGGCAACAAATTCTTGAAATGAAGAACACTCTAAAAGGTGTATCAACGGGTTTATTGGTATATCCACCAAAGGAACAAACTACTTTTCTAAACATTCGAAGAATTTTGGAAACAACACGACAATTTTCTTCAACATTCAATCCGAATTATAGTGGTTTGAATCAGGACGTCATGTATCTGGCAAGTTTACGTGGGGTGACCTTCTGGCCTTGGACGTTCCGTTTAATAAAAAATGATTTCTATCGTATGTACATTCAAGGTACACATGGGTTGACCACAGATTATGCGCAAGATGCATCTAATTTTGTGGTCAAAATTAAAACTCCACGACAAATAACAGCAACTGTTGGTCAACCTTTACAAATCGCTGGGCAAAAATTAACGCAACTGGGTCAATCTAGTTACCAAAGCTTCAATACGATGCTCGTACTACCAGGCTCTGCAAAATATAGTCTAAATGGTCAATCTGTGAGTTTCAGTGAACGTGGTACAGCCTATGTCATGCCAAGCTACCAATACACCATAGCACCCAATTTCACCTATACCATCTATGCAAAACCCGTGACTGTGACCATTCAATAAGCACATCACATTGATATTTGGAGACCAATTCAGTTCGCTGAGTTGGTTTTTTTCGAAAATCGCATTTTCCCTCATCTTTTCATAAGATTTCAACTGGACTTTTAATGATGTTCACCGCTTAAACACGACAGTATTTAAAACTGATGAATTTCATAAATATTTAATATGTAATATTTTTTTTACTTTATGACAAATCCATAGAATTGTCATTTTATGTACTTAGATTGTGTCTCGCTTAGGGACATACTTTTCGAGTACTTTTTAATGATGAAATTTACAACACTGACGTCAGCAATATTATTAACATTAAGCTTAACGGCTTGCTCCGATGATGATCAAAAAAATGCTGTATCAAATCCAGATCAAACAGAAAATCCTAATCCATCTCCAGAACCTGAAACACCAGACATTGAAGTACCTGTACCCGAAATACTTTTTGAAGAAAATTTCAATGCTTTAACTGCTATTCCAAACGATTGGACTCAACTTCGTAGCAATCCAGGGAATATTGAAGTTAAAGATGGAGCACTATTCATCAATGGTACGGCGCACGATACACAAATGACGACCATCATGTTGCCAAACGAACTACAGCAACATCGTAATTATCGTATTGATATGGATTTTGCGTTCTTAGAAAATAACAATGGCGGGCGTTGGGGTAGCATCATCTATCGTGCCGCTGATCAATATGCTGATCCAGCTTTTACTCCATACTATCAATTCGCATTTCGGGTTGATGCAACCGCTGCAAGTGGTCTTGAACTTTCTATGCGTCAACCTAACAACACATGGAATGTTTTACAGAAATCTGCATATAAAGAGAATTTTGAGTTAAATAAAACCTACAAAGCAACAGTCATTGTACATGGCCAACGCGTACGCCATTATATTAATGATGAACTCGTACTCGATAGCACGCTACCTTACAATTTAAATCAGGGTGGCATTGGCATTTCTACAGCTGGCGCTTTGATGCGTGTAGATTCAATTAAAGTGACTGAGCAACTTGAAGCCCTACCAGAGTCTAATCGAGTTACAGATCTAATCGATCAGCAATTGCCAGTCTCCATGGCACCAGCACTCGCTCAGCCTGCTGGCGCAACTACACTGAACTCAGCTCCATTAGCAACTCATGTTGCCTATCAACTGGATGAGCAACTCAATCTTCTTAACCAAGATCAAAAGAAAATTACTCATTTAAAAGATTATTTAAATGATTCAACACGACGTCATATTCCGCTATTAACGATCAATTCAGAAAAAACAATCCGAAATTTGAAAACGTTGACAGAAAACTATGATCTCGCTGATATCACCTTGGTGTCGGATCAGCCTGAACTCTTACGTAAAGCTCGTGTTGAAATCCCTGTATTGCGTACAGCACTCGACTATTCAAAACAATCTGGTTTAACCAATAGTAAATCAGATATTGTAAAAATTGCGCATAATACCAATTCTTCTTTATCAAAAATTGTCATTTTACCGCCGCACTTAGTGCAATCAGAAGTCGTATCTCATCTACAACGCTTATTGATTACACCTTGGGCAAGCACACTTCATCCAGATCAAAAAGATGGCATTGATGCATTCAAAGCAGCTGATATTTTAAGCACTGGGATTAATGGGATCTATACAAAACAGCCAGATGTTTTCCAAAACATTATGAAGCAGATGGCACCGAATACCCTGTTAAGAAAACCCCTGATCACAGGCCACCGTGGCATTCCAGCTTTAGAGGATGAAAATACTTTAGAAGGAACAATTAAAGCTATTGAGGTGGGTGCTGACGCAGTTGAATATGATGTTTATCTATCGAAAGATGGTCATGTTTTCCTGATGCATGATGGAACATTAACTCGTACCACAGGTGATAATAGAAATACTGAAGATCTTACCTTAGCTGAAATTCGTCAGTTACGAACGATTCCCAATGGTCGCCCAGTTCCAACCATGGATGAGGTTTTGGCTGCAGTCAAAAAATATCCCCATGTGACCAATTTCATCGAAATTAAAAGTGCTAAGCCTGAAATTGTAGCGAAGATTAAAGAACTTTTAGATAAGCACAATGCCTATGATCAATCGATTGTCATCAGTTTTAATGGTGATCAAATCTTACAGATGAAAAATACCTTACCGGGTGTTTCTACAGGCTTCTTAACGAGTACGCCGAACGCACAAAGCAATATTGTAAACACACGTCGAATATTAGACGCGACTCAAAAATATTCATCTACATTTAACCCGTCTTTTGCAGGATTAAGCAAAGAGTTAATGTCGATGGCGAGTTTACGTGGCGTAACTTTCTGGCCTTGGACTTTCCGCACCAATAAAGATGATTTTAATCGTATGTATGTACAAGGAACACATGGCTTAACCACCGATTATGCTCATGAATCTTCTGATTTAGTCGTCAAGATCAATACTCCAGGTCAAATTACTGCGAAAGTGGGACAGACTGTTGTTTTTAGTGGAGAAAAAGTTACTCAAATAGGTAAGGCTTCAGCACAAAACTTTAATTCAATGATTGTTCTGCCTGGTTCTGCCAAATATAGTAAAAATGGTCAGTCGATTACGTTTAGTGAAAAAGGCAAAGCCTATGTCATGCCGAGCTATCAATACACGATTGCTCCGAATTATAGCTACACCCTGTACGGTAAACCCGTGACAGTCACGATTCAGTAAGAAACTTTAAATTTACATGCCCAATTGTTAAGTTTAAAGCTTCAATTGGGCATTTCTTATTTTTTTAAATTTTGAATCACTTCGGGTAAAAAAGAACGGTGAAATCCATCATAGGCTTGATTATTCTCAGCCGGACTTAATGGAAATATACGTGTGCCTTGAGAAGCTGCGCCATCAATCCGTATCGTGACACCCGATATAAATTTAGACGCTTCAGACAATAAATAGACGATCGCTGACGACACCTCAGCTTCCGTTCCCATGCGTTGCAAAGGAACTTTCTCCGCCATACTTGGAATCACTTTTTCAGCCATTTCACCAGTATATGTATCCATACCTGATGACAAAATCCATCCAGGTGCTACGGCATTCACACGAACTCCAGATTTGCCCCATTCGACAGCAGCTGTCTTGGTCAGATTATCAACCCCTGCACGGGCTGCCCCTGAATGTCCCATATTCGGCATACCTCCCCACATATCAGCAGTCATGTTGACAATACTTCCACCATGCTTATTCATCCACTGATTGTAAGCTTCGCGCATAAGATAGAATGTAGCGTGTAGATTGTTTCGAATGACAGCATCAAATCCATTGGCTGAGATTTTTTCTAAATGCGCTGGAAATTGTCCGCCTGCATTATTCACCAAGCCATCAATTCGTCCGAATTTTTTAGTTACTTCGCTAATCATGGCTTTCACTTGTGCTTCATCACGATTATCACAAGCGATGCCATAGGCTCTACCACCATCTTCCATGATTTCAGCAACAACTTTATCGAGTTTTTCTTGGGTACGCCCTGTAATAATCACTTGTGCATCCAATGATGCAAGCTCATGAGCTGTACAACGTCCAATACCAGAACCACCTCCTGTCACAATGATGACCTGATTCTGAAATAAGTTTTCCTTGAATACTGAGTTATATGTCATGCCAATCCTTAGGTTGTAATTTTTATCGACTTGCAAAATTATCCCGATTTTTTAACAGTTGCAAGATCATAGAATTTTATAATTGTTGTTTTAAATGCTAATCAAACCTTTCATTCAAGGGCTATGGTATCGTTTTTACAAAACGCATTAAGATTTTTCTTACCACAGGTAAAAATATTAAGATCAATGGAAATGCGATTAACCAAGACATTGCCCACGTCTTTATCCAGACCGCCCAGATCCCATCAAAAAATCCACGATTCATTACAATATTAATTAAAGAAATTGAACCACTCATCAAACATGACAAAATTAACGGCATCAGCCAATTGAGATGTTTGGGGTGAAATTTTGGGAGTGCTTTATTCATTGTAGCGCCTAATCATTTCATCTCATTTAATTTAGCACCAATGCAATCACTATTCCTATATTTTTCAAGTTTCAAGCACACAAAACTAATCCAATATCGTTAAAATTTTGAACCTTGAGGCATGATTTAATAATTTTTCTTAGTAAATGTATATTAAATAGAATGGATTAGTTTCCATCTTAATCAAGACTCATGAGCAATAAAAAAATATTTAACTTTAAACGATGATTTTATTTTTTAGCTTTTCTACTCTACGAAAATGTTTTAAGTTTTTAGTCCAATTTTACCGTTAATCTCAATTCTTTAGATTCGAAGCATTTTTTTTGCAGTTTTTGCATAGCTTCTCTAGGCATAGGCGCTGTCATCATTTGTTGGTATTCTAAACAAGCTTTACTAGGGTGTTTTTGTTGTATCGGAGCATTAACACATGCTGTTAAGAGCATCAAAAGCAAATACGCTACTATTTTCATCATATCTCGAATTTATCGTTAATGTTCATTCTATCTTAGCTCATTAGGGCTAGTGTGGTCGTTATTGAATTTTAAATAAAAAAACCCGCCATCAGGCGGGCTTTTTTAAATCAGTCAATCTTAAAGACGAACCAATTCCACAATCTTCTCAGCCAATTCTTCAGCAGCTTCTACTTCAAAACTTGCATCCGTACCTGTTGCAGTATCAGTAATGACCACCACTCCAGTTTCACGTAATAATGCAACTTGCTCAGCAGTTAAACCAGCTTTAGCTATCGCGACAACACCTTGTTGGATCAATAAGCTTTCTAATACTTGTGCATTCACAATTGCAGCATTTGATACAGTTACCGCAGCAGGTTTTTGACCCAATCGCGCCGCACGTGCTTCTGATGTTACAGGCTCATTATGTGCAGTCCACTCAACTGCCTCTTCAACCATACCTGCACCAACTGTAACGTTGCTCAAGCGGTCAATAAAGATAAATGAACCTGTGTAACGGCTATCTTGATAACGGTCAAATACTACTGGTGCATCAAATTCAATCGTTACATTCGCAATCGCATTCAGCTCTAAGTTTTCAACTTGAACTTTTTCAAGCGTATTTACGTTTGTACGGAAGTTAATTGCTGTTACCTTAGCAGGAACAGTTTGCGTACCAATCTTCACGTTATATAACTTACCAATCGCAAGCGGTTGGTCAGCCATCCATACAACAGTCGCTTGAACAGAACGAGAAATTGCCGGTACTTCTTGGTCTGCACGTACAAGTACGTTACCACGAGAAATATCAATCTCGTCGTTTAACGTTAATGTCACTGCTTGACCGGCAACTGCACGTTCTAAGTTACCATCAAAAGTAACGATTTCTTTAACTGTAGATGATTTACCTGATGGCAACGCAGTAATCGTATCTCCAACGTTGATATCACCTAGGGCGATCGTACCGCAGAAACCACGGAAATCGAGGTTAGGACGGTTCACATACTGTACAGGGAAGCGGAAGTCAGCTTTAGCTGAAGTACGATTAATCTCTACAGATTCAAGCGTACCCATCAAAGTTTCGCCTGTGTACCAAGGTGTATTTGGTGATTTGTTTACAACGTTATCACCATTTAACGCAGAAATCGGCGTAAAGATGATGTTAGATGGTTTACGATCGCCAAGTTGTGCAACAAAGCCTGCGTATTCTGTTTGAATTTCATTGAAACGAGTTTCAGAGAATTCAACCAAGTCCATTTTGTTGATCGCAACAATAATGTTCTTAATACCAAGTAAGCTTGCAATATACGTATGACGACGTGTTTGCGTCTGAACACCGTAACGCGCATCAATTAAAATGATCGCAAGATCACACGTAGACGCACCTGTAGCCATGTTACGTGTGTATTGTTCATGCCCCGGAGTGTCGGCAATAATGAACTTACGTTTTTCTGTAGAGAAATAACGGTAAGCTACATCAATCGTAATACCTTGTTCACGCTCTGCTTGTAAACCATCTACAAGTAACGCTAAGTCAGGTGCATCACCTGTTGTACCGACTTTTTTAGAATCACGTGTCACTGCTTGCAATTGATCTTCATAAATCAATTTTGAATCGTAAAGTAAACGACCAATTAAAGTTGATTTACCATCATCTACGTTACCGCAAGTCAAAAAGCGTAATAAGTCTTTATTTTCGTGTTGTTTTAAATAACCCAAGATATCTTGGCTAATCAAATCTGATTGATGAGACATGGCTCATAGCTCCACAAATATGTTGAAATCGGTGTATTTGAATCCCCCTCGTTCCCCCTTTGAAAAAGGAGGATGACTCCTCTCTTTTACAAAGAGAGGAGCAACGCTGCTGCGCAAGAGAGATTCTAGAAGTAACCTTCTTGCTTTTTCTTTTCCATCGAGCCGGCTTCATCATGGTCAATCATTCGACCTTGGCGCTCAGAACTCGTTGCAAGCAACATTTCTTGGATAATTTCTGGCAAGGTGTTAGCAGTTGACTCCACCGCACCTGTCAATGGGTAACACCCCAAAGTACGGAAACGAACCGATTTCATTTGTGGAACTTCACCTTCTTTTAAAGGCATACGCTCATCATCCACCATAATTAATGTACCACTACGCTCAACAACAGGACGTTCTGCCGCTAAATACAATGGAACAAGTGGAATACTTTCTAAGTAAATATATTGCCAAATATCAAGCTCAGTCCAGTTCGACAATGGGAACACACGGATACTTTCGCCTTTATTCACTTTACCATTGTAAAGATTCCAAAGTTCTGGACGTTGGTTTTTAGGATCCCAACGATGTTTATCATCACGGAATGAATACACACGTTCTTTGGCACGTGATTTTTCTTCATCACGGCGAGCACCACCAAATGCAGCATCGAACTTGTATTTATCTAATGCCTGTTTTAAACCCTGAGTTTTCATGATATCAGTATATTTCGAACTACCATGATCAAATGGGTTAATCCCAGCATCCTTACCTTCTTTATTTTGGTGGACGATAAGATCGAAACCGTGTTGCTTAGCCATATTGTCGCGGAAAGCAATCATGTCCTTAAATTTCCAACCTGTATCTACATGTAACAGTGGAAAAGGGAGTTTTGCAGGATAGAATGCTTTAAGCGCTAAATGCAGCATAACTGCCGAGTCCTTACCAATCGAATAAAGCATGACTGGATTTTCGAATTCTGCAGCAACTTCGCGAATGATATGAATACTCTCAGCTTCAAGCTGTTTAAGATGAGTAAGTCTTTCCTCATTTAATGACATGGACAACACCAGCTAGAATATGTGTACTTATGACACTTTTGAAAATTTATATTCATTATAGTGATTTAGACAACGGAGCTTTATCTCGTTTTTTTATATTAATATACTCAAATAGAATATAAGCAAAGAGACAATCTAATTATGATAACAATTACAGGCCTTTCTAATATAAAATACCAAGAATGGTTAGCCCTTTGGTCAGCTTACCTTGAATTCTACAAGACCGAATTGAATCCTCAACAAGCGGCTCTGACTTTCAAACGATTATCTGATGCGTCGCAAACCGATATGTTTGGCTATGCCATTATAAAAAATCAAAATGTCGTCGGAATTGTACATCTCATTTCTCACGCAAGCACTTGGACTACACTCCCTTATTGTTATCTCCAAGATTTGTTTATTGATGCAAATTACAGGAATCAGGGCTTAGCCAGGAAATTAATAGAATTTAGCTATGATGAATGTAAAAATAATTATGATAGAGTGTACTGGCTAACCCATAAAAGCAATGATAACGCTAGACTTTTGTATAATCGTGTTGCAACCGAGACAGGATTCATTCAATATAAAAAATCTCTAAATTAGTTATTTTTATCTCCCATGCTTAGCCTTGAATCTCTTAAACAACATTTAGAGCGAGCTCAAATTGCTGGTCATATTTATCAGCATCATCAAATTCTAGTGTTACAAGAACCGTTTACTGAAAATGGTTCTGCTTTAAATATTTTTGTTCAGCACGAGTTAACTGCTGATCAAATTGGCTTACAGTTTGCTGTTGAACATACTGATCAAAAACTAAAGTTCTTGATTGGCGTTACACATAGCAATCAAGATCATAGAAGTGAAATTAGTATTGGTCATTTAAAAGGCAATCAAAAAGCTTTTAATTTGTGCTACGCCTTTTACAATTATCCAAAACACTTTTTTGTAGTTGAAACAGATTTATATGCGAACGCTGAGCAATTTAAAGACTGCTTAGAAAAGCAATTATTCAGTCAGCCTGAGCTTAGTTTTTTAGACACAGCCACTAAAGTAAATCCAATGGGACAGAATTACCCATGGATGAAGGATTATATCGCGCAACTTAGCTTAGAAATGAAAGTTCGGATACAAACAAGTCTCATATAAAAAAAGCCACCTTTTTAGGTGGCTTTTTCAAATGCTAATCTCAGAATATTAACGTCCCAGTTTTTTGACATCTAAAGGTATTTCAATACCAACAGAAGCACCTGCATCATTACCATGACGATCTGAATCTGCAATCCAACCATTAATCTTTAATGGCAAATTCGGCTTCACAAAATGCGTCCAAGTTAAATCTAATGCTTGGATATCATCTTCCTCAGAAAATGCAGCATTGGTATCTCGATTTGATTGATTTACTTTTGCAAATAATACGCGACCTGAAAGTCTATTCATGGCATCAAAACGAATATTTCCACCCAAAGAAATCATCTCACCATCTCCTCCAATCGCATGTGCAAGAGGATAGCCATGTTGATAATATCCATCTGTATAAACACTGTGATTATAAGATATTCCTTGGGCCTTCCCATTTGTAGTGGTGTCTACCCACTCAGCATAAACCTGATAAGGCATTTTTTTTAAAGATGAAGAATAATCCACCCCAGCCTGATACATTTTCTTAGCAGGTAAGCCACCTGCTTCATCTTCCCCCACGTATTGAGCATAGACGCCGATTGGCTGGTTCAATAAATAGCTTAGATTCAAACGCGCATCAAATCCAGCAATCTGGTTAGATGGATTAACAGTATCCCCGTAAACATTATCTTTACCAATCCAAGCATCCCAGAGAGTTCCTAAATCCTCAGGGCGACCTTCACCACCCCATTGAATAATGCGTGATGCACCGAACTCTAAATAAGGTAGTGGTTGTGCGGTCAAACGTAAACCAATAATTTTAGCATCAGGAACTGCTTTATAATCATCTACCTGGCCGCCAAAAGCTTGGTATTGCCAAGGCCCGATCCATGAGAGCCATTTATGATCAAAAGCAGACTGTTCAGCACGCTGTAGAGTGAAACCATATACTGGTCGACTTGCATCTCCACGTATCAAACTACCATCGTGTCCAGGTCCCCAGTAGGTTGGAATCTGACCAGCAATGAGCCATTGATTCCAAAGTTTACCCGCAAGATATGAGCCTTCTAGGTTAACGTCTTGCCCATTGTCTATCTGAGGGTCTTTTTCACCTCTAACTTTGAGCTTCGCATCCCAATTTTGCCCCCCAAGATTTAACTCTGCACCAAGCGCATATTGTGCTTTTTGATGATCGGCAAAAGATTGTGGGATTTTCTTTTGATCACTCTCCGCGAAAGCATCAACTTTTAATGTTTCATTTTGCTGCTTAATCGCTCTTTCGACTTCCTGAATAACCTTTTGTTGTTCAATGGAGTTAATTTTAGCATTGGAGAGGGCACGTTGGACTTCATCACCACTTAGCGGCCATGTCGAGGTGCTTATTTGAATCACACCTTGTTGATTCAGCCAATTTAAATCATCTCTCAGGTTTTCATCGTTGAGGAGAATACCATTGGCAAACACCAGTGGACTAGAAAATAGTAAGCTCGATGATAGGATTTTTATAAGTCTATTCGGGTTCATCACAAATCAATTTAGGATTATATCTTATTGATTATTTGAATTTTTAATTTATAAATCCATTAACTTTACATTAAGCATTTAATTAGATACATTTAATAACATTGTATAAATATTTTGATAAACATACAGCTGGTTAAACAGATTAGCCTTAATGATAATTTTCTATATTTTTTATCACCTTAATTAAATATTTTGTGATTAAAACCTCAAAATGCACTCACACTAAAAAACATTTAAATTTAATTTTATGTTAAGAAAAATTAAAAAAGCCCTTCAAAGAAGGGCTTTTTTAATTTCGCTATTACGCATTTTTGTGACGCATATGTGGGAATAAGATCACATCGCGAATACTTGGCGCATTGGCAAATAGCATTACCAGACGATCAATACCAATCCCTTCACCTGCTGTAGGAGGTAATCCATATTCAAGCGCCTCAACGAAGTCGGCATCATAGTGCATTGCTTCATCATCACCCGCATCTTTTTCAGCTACCTGTGCTTGGAAACGCTCAGCCTGGTCAATTGGGTCATTTAACTCTGAGAAGCCATTTGCAAGCTCACGACCACCAATGAAGAATTCAAAACGGTCAGTAATGTGCGGGTTGTCATCGTTACGACGTGCCAATGGAGAGGTTTCCGCAGGATATTCAGTAATGAAGGTCGGTTGACGAAGTTTCGTTTCAACAGTTTCCTCAAATACAATCGTTTGAAGCTTACCTAGACCAAAACCTGGCTTCACTTGCTCTTTAAGTTCATTCTTAACAAACTCAGCTAAGAACTCACGATCATTTACATTTTCAGGTGTAAATTGTGGGTTATGTTCAAGAATTGCATCAAACATTGAGATTTTCTTGAATGGACCTTTGAAGCTATACACTTCTTCGCCATAAGGTACATCTGTCGAACCTAAGATATCAATTGCTAGTTTTTCTAGCATTTGCTCTGTCAGTTCCATCAAGTCTTTGTAGTCTGCATAAGCTTGGTAGAATTCGATCATGGTGAATTCTGGGTTGTGACGTGTAGACACACCTTCATTACGGAAGTTACGGTTAATCTCAAACACACGTTCAAAACCACCTACAACCAAACGCTTTAAGTAAAGTTCTGGTGCAATACGTAAGAATAATGGCATGTCTAAGGCATTGTGATGCGTTTCAAATGGACGCGCAGAAGCACCACCTGGAATCACATGCATCATTGGCGTTTCAACTTCCATATAACGTTTTTCAGTCAAGAATTTACGAATACCAGCAACTACTTTTGCTCGAATTTCAAAAGTCTTACGCGTTTCTTCGTTAACGATCAGATCAAGATAACGTTTACGGTATTTAACTTCTGTATCTGTTAGACCGTGGAACTTATCTGGAAGAGGACGGAGTGATTTAGTGAGGAGTTCAAAATGTTCAATATGCACATAAAGATCACCTTTGCCTGAACGTCCAATGTAACCTTCAACGGCAATAATATCACCTAGATCAAGACCTTTAATGGTGTCTAAAGTCTCTGCAGATAATTCTTTACGTGCAACATAAAGCTGAATACGGCCGGTCATGTCTTGGATCACCATGAACGAACCGCGGTTCAACATCACCCGACCAGCAACTTTGACATAAACTTTTTCACTGCCTTCAATTTCTTCTTTTGATTTATCAGCAAACTGATCCTGAAGGTCTTGTGCATAATGTTCACGCTTAAACGTGTTTGGCCAAGGGCTCGTACCCTGCTCTTGAGCCTTATCTTGAATCTGTTTTAACTTGGCATGACGCTGTGCGATTAAATCGTTTTCGGAAATGGCTTGTTCAGAAGTCGATTGAGCGTTTTGTTGCGTCATCTCTGCCTCGTAATTTTATTTAAAAAAGAAGTTGCATAGCATAGCAGAATTCAAAGTACTTGAGCATTAGAAAAAATAATCAGCCATTTGAAAAACGCTTAATTTCATCCACTAAAGTCTAGGTCTGAACATTTCTTAGACCAAAAGCTAAGTTGTACTTTGAATACAGCACTCTACAATCATCCTATAAATTGTGGAAAAGTATACTTTCAACAATCATAAAAAATAGAATGGATTTAATGATGACTTATGAACACTCAAGAGCCTAAAGTATTGTTTATGCATGGATTAGATTCTTCAAGAGAATCTACCAAGTTTCAGGCAATTCTTTCTAAAAATAAATATTGCATTAATGTTGATTATCGAAATTTAAAATACGCTGCTGTTGAACGTTTTTATATCGATATGATCGAGAAAATTAAACCAGACATTTTAGTAGGACATAGTCTAGGTGGTTACTGGGCATTAAAGATGTCAAATCGATTTCAACTTCCTGCTGTGATTGCAAATCCGAGCCTAATGCCATCTTTTGATCCTGATTATCCAGCGATTACAATTGAGGAGCTTCAATCCAAAACCTCATCTCAAATCGCTTATATCGAACTTGGTGATGAACTGATTGATATGCATAGTACCTCTGACTTATTAGAGCCATACATGTACGTTGAAAGTATTATTGGTGGCCGTCATCAACTGGAAAACCCTGATCGCCTGAATTACCTGATCGGATTAGTCAGCCACTCAAATCATCAATCACATTAAAAAAGCCTTGTGAATCACAAGGCTTTTCGACTTAAATTTGAGGTTTTGATTTATCGTCCAAAACAGACCAAATATTCATTCCTAAATCCGCGTGTAAGTCTGGCAAATCAAGGAAAATACTCGCCCCTAAAACAGTGTGCTGACATTTATCCATCAATTGCTTAACTGCTTTTAATGTACCACCTGTGGCCAATACATCATCAACAATAATCACTTTTTGAGCCTGTACATCCGCAGACATTTCTAAACGGTCCATGCCATACTCAAGGCTATAGCCCACACCAATTACTGGTGGTGGTAATTTTCCAGCTTTACGAACCAACAACAACCCCTTACCAGTACGTTGCGCCAACAAACTCGCCAAAACAAACCCACGTGCTTCAACCGCAACGAAACTCTCTACCTCTGCCAATTGCTCCGCAGGAATACTTTCGATTAAGGCGTCAGTTAAAGGTGCAATGCTCTGCATGAACAAAGGAGTTAAATCAAAGAAACAAATTCCTGGTTTTGGAAAATCTTGGACCGTACGAATGTGTGACCACAATGATGTAGACAAAGAAGTAGACATAGGAGATAAAAATTAGACAAAAGAATGCGTGAATTTTAACGAATTATTGACAAAAAATATAGCAAACATGAGCTAAGAAAAAATACCAACCAATATAACTTATTGATTTTTAATAAACCATTTTTTAATTAAATAACAAGTATAAAACACAAACAGTATAAATTTTATATGAATAGCTAGTAAATCAATACGCGACAAAAGTCTGACAATTTTTTTTAAATCATAATACATATAATTTTGGCAAATATTTCAAAGATTTAATGCTCAGTCCTATCATGCATTAGCATAATTAGCATGCGTTTTGTCCTAATCTGCCATTCAGCTTCTCTTTTAGTCAGCTAAACTCCGTTATTTACTTTACTTTCCACCTCGAACTGCGTAAAAATTTGCTTGAATATGAACGATAAAAATTCATATCACTCGAGTCTAGGTGTGAGAAAGATTTTGGCTGACACCAATAAATGGAATTGTCAGTATTTTTTGGAGAATCAAATGAAAAAATATCAATGCATCGTTTGTGGATGGATTTATGACGAAGCAGAAGGCTGGCCACAAGATGGCATTGCTGCAGGCACTAAATGGGAAGATATTCCAGATGATTGGACTTGCCCAGATTGCGGCGTATCAAAAGCAGATTTTGAAATGATTGAAATCTAATACAGATTTCCTTTAAAGACCATTTTGATATGGTCTTTTTTCTTATTTACTAAAAAAATTATCAGTATTGGAGAGTACTATGCAACCGATCATCATTGTTGGCTCTGGCATGGCAGGTTACACATTAGCGCGAGAGTTTCGCAAACTGAATGCTGAACAAGCACTTGTTATGATTTGCTCAGATGATGCGGTGAACTATGCAAAACCAACTTTATCTAATGCACTTGTAGGTAAAAAAGCGCCAGAGCAAATTGCCTTAGGTGATGCTGAGAAAATGTCTGCGCAATTGAATATGCAAATTATTCATCATGCGACTGTAACTTCAATTTCTGCAAATCAACATCAATTGACCTACACAAAAGATGGACAAGCTGAAAACCTTATATACAGCAAATTAATATTAGCTGTAGGTGCTAACCCTATTCGTTTAGCCATTTCAGGTGATGGCGCTGATGATATTCATGTAGTTAACTCACTGATTGATTATCGTGAATTTCGCTCTAAGCTCGACCTTAAACAAGACAAGCGTGTTGTCATTTTAGGTGCAGGCCTCATTGGGTGTGAGTTTGCCAACGATTTACAGAACACTGGTCATCAAGCGACTGTGATTGATCTTGCCCCACAACCTTTGGGTCGCCTTCTACCAGAACACGTTGCACATGCTTTCCAGCAAAATCTTGAAGAAACAGGTATTCAGTTTGCATTAAGTACCACCGTAGATCGGGTAAGTAAAAACTCAGACGAAAGCTATACCGTAACGCTTGCAAATGGACAGAGCTTTACAGCTGACGTTGTTCTTTCTGCTGTTGGCCTGCAACCCAATACATCAGTTGCACAAGAAGCAGGAATCCATACCAGCCGTGGGATTGTGACTAACACTTTAATGGAAACCAATAAAACCGATATTTATGCATTAGGTGATTGTGCAGAAGTAAATGGTTTACTGCTTCCGTATGTCATGCCAATTATGCAACAAGCACGTGCTTTAGCTAAAACATTGTCTGGTGAAAATACACAAGTTCATTATCCAGCGATGCCAGTTGCAGTGAAAACTCCTGCTGCACCACTGACTGTATTACCTGTACCTCAAGGTGTAGAGGCAACTTGGGAAACTGAAGAACTCGATGACGGAATGATTGCTAAAGCACTTGACCAAGAATCAACGCTTCGTGGATTTGTGCTACTTGGACCAACAGCAGCGAAGCAACGTTTAACATTGACCAAACTGGTCCCAGATTTAATTCCAGCTGCCGTTTAATTATTCAAAGATTTAGGGTATTTTCAAATGAAAGTACCCTTTTAGTTTGGACACAATAAAAATGAATAACGCACTAGAATATCAAGTTTCACCTTATGCTCCATTCATGCAAGAAAGTAAAGTGAGTCTAGGCAATGGGATCGACCTTCATATTGAAGTTGGAGGCAAGGCTGAACATCCTACGATTATTCTCATCATGGGACTGGGTGCGCAGATGCTTTTTTGGCCAGATTTTTTTTGCAAATCTTTAATAGACCAAGGTTTCAGAGTCATTCGTTTCGATAACCGAGATATTGGCCTCTCAACAAAAATTAAGCACAAGGGACCTCGCCTCAATACATTTAAACTTATGGGTCGATTTGCTTTTGGTCTAGGAAATCAAGGCTCTCCTTACAATTTATATGATATGGCTGAAGATGTAGCGTTACTCATTGAACGATTAGGTCTTGAAAAAGCGCATATTATTGGTGCATCAATGGGGGGAATGATCGCTCAGATATTGGCAGCAAAATATCCAGAAAAAGTGGATAAACTAGGATTATTATTTACCAGTAATAATCAGCCATTTCTTCCGCCACCATTTCCAAAACAATTATTTAGTCTTATTGGTCGCCCTGCATCGAATGATGAAGATGGTATTGTAAATCATAGTATTAAAGTCATTCAGACGATTGGTTCACCTGGTTACGTCAATCAATTAGAAGTTATTCAAAACGCGCGTAAATTATATAAGCGTAGTTATCATCCAGCGGGTGTACTTCAACAGTTTTTAGCAATATTATGTACAGGCTCATTAGTTTCTATCGATAAGCAAATTCAAAAGCCAACACTGGTTGTACATGGCTCAAAGGATCGTCTACTCCCTTTTAGCCACGGCAAGGCAGTATCAAAAGCAATATCAGGCGCAAAGTTTGAATTAATCGAAGGAATGGGGCATGATATTCCTGCGCATTTCATCCCACAACTGAGTGGTTTGTTTGCAAAACATTTTAAATGATAAACACTAGGACACTATGGCTGCATTACCATCCCTAAGACAGCTGTCATATCTCGTGACTCTGTCTGAGACGTTGCATTTTACAGAAGCAGCACGTCGCTCATTCGTTACTCAGTCTACGCTTTCTGGCGGGATTATGGAGCTCGAGCGTTTATTGGGTGGCGTTCTCGTTGAACGTGATCGCCAAAATGTACGTTTAACCCCTCTCGGTGAGCAAGTGGTTGCACGAGCACGTGTCCTTCTTGCTGATGCTCAAGATCTCATGCGACTGAGCCGTGAGATGAGCGAACCACTTACTGGTGATCTTCATTTAGGAATTATTCCAACGATTGCACCATTTATTTTGTCGCAATTGTTAGAAGAAGTTCATAAAGAGCTGCCTAAAATTCAACTACATCTTCATGAAGCACAGAGTGAACATTTGGTTGAAAAGCTAGAACATGGCAATTTAGACATGATCATGTTAGCGCTCCCATTCGACACACGTGGCTTAAAAGTCGCTGAAGTTGCGAAAGAGAGTTTGTACTTAGTTGCAAACAAAGCTGACCACAAAACGGCGCAAGCTAAATCTCTAGAAGACCTTGATTTGACACACCTCATGTTGCTTGAAGAAGGTCATTGCTTAAGAGACCATACTTTAAGTGTATGCCCTATCGGTGAACGCAAGAATGATCATCGCCTTAAAGCGAGCTCATTACCAACCTTGGTTGAAATGGTGAGTTCTAATCTGGGCTTTACATTACTACCTCAGATTGCGGTAAATACACATATGCTGAAAAATAATGATCAATTGGTGATCCGACCAATTGAGAATGCCCCTTCACGCATTCTGTCATTAGTGACGCGTAAAAGTACGCCATTGCAAAGCGAATTTGATGTCCTTTTACAAATTCTACAGCGCATTACTGCTGATATTTGCTAATAAGTCATCACAAAAAAGGAGCCATTTGGCTCCTTTTTTTATAAAAATCATTTAAGATTTAAAGAGTTCAAGCAATTTATGTTGCGCATTATGAGGAGTCTCACCTTCATCGCATTGCGCACGTGACCAAGTTCCATCACCATTTAACAACCAAGCTTGTTGATTATCTTTCATATAATTCAATAAACCATGTTGATAAATGTGCTTTCTCAAAGTTGGATCCTCAACAGGGAAACAAACTTCAACACGATTAAATAAATTACGATCCATCCAGTCTGCGCTTGAACAATACAGTCGTGGTTGCCCTGCATTTCCAAAATAATACACACGTGTGTGCTCTAAGAATCGTCCAACGATAGAGCGCACACGGATATTCTCAGAAAGCCCTGGCAAACCTGGTCTTAAACAACAAATTGAACGTATGATTAAATCAATCTGCACACCAGCTTGTGATGCTTCATAAAGTTTATTAATCAGTTGCACTTCAGTCAGCGCATTCACTTTCACAATAATCTGAGCTGGCTTACCCGCTTTGGCGTGAGCAATCTCTTCATCAATATAACTAATTAACTGTGTATGCAACGTAAATGGCGCATGAAGTAATTTCTTCAATTTTGCCATTTTGCCCATTCCAGTCAACTCTTGGAATATACGATGCACATCTTCACAAAGCTCTTTGTCCGTTGTCATCAATCCGTAATCGGTATAGATCCGGGCATTGGTTGCATGATAATTCCCTGTACCTAAGTGCACATAACGAACCAATTTATTATTTTCACGGCGCACAACGAGAATCATTTTTGCATGTGTTTTATAGCCTACGATGCCATAAACCACCACAGCACCAGCCTCTTGCAAAACATTTGCTACCGCAATATTTGACTCTTCATCGAATCGCGCTCGAAGTTCAATGACAGCTGTGACTTCTTTACCATTACGTGCAGCTTCAGCCAACACTTGAACAATCTCAGAATCAGGCCCACTTCGATATAATGTTTGCTTAATCGCTAAAACTTGTGGATCTCGTGCTGCCTCACGTAATAAATTAATAACTGGAGCAAATGATTCGAATGGATGATGTAAAAGAATGTCCTGTTTCTTCATCGCAGAAAAAACATTTTCAGACTTCTTTAATACTTTAGGAATGACCGGCGTATGTGAGTCATATCTCAAATGCGGACGTTTAAAATTAGACACTAAACGTGCCAAGTTCACAGGTCCATCAACTTTATATAATTGTTCTTCATGCAAGTCGAATTCGTTGAGAAGGTAATCATAAATATGTTTTGGGCAATTTTCTGTCACTTCTAAACGGACAGCACGTCCAAATCGACGAGAGTTTAACTCCCCTTTTAATGCTTTTGCCAAATCTTCGACATCTTCATTAAGGGCTAAATCCGCATTTCGCGTCACACGGAATTGATAGCAACCTGTCGCAGTCATTCCTGGGAATAAATCAGAGACATGCTCATGAATAATCGCTGACAGCATCACGTGGTGTTCTTTACCATCGGTTAACTCGTCAGGTAAACGAACCACACGTGGTAAAGAACGTGGCGCAGGGACAACGGCTAAATCAATCTGTCGTCCAAAAGCATCTTTGCCTTCTAGCGTGACGATAAAGTTGAGTGATTTGTTGACTAAACGCGGGAATGGATGTGCTGGATCTAAACTAATTGGAGTAAGTACTGGCGCAACTTGTTCCTGAAAATATTTTTTAATCCATTGGGATTGAGCAGGTGTCAACTCTCCACGACGTAAGAAGCAGATATCTTCTTCACGTAATTTTGGAAAAATTTCATCATTCAAAATACGATATTGACGCTCTATTGCAGCATGCGCAGTCTGTGAAATTTTCTCAAGAACTTGCTTTGGTGTTAACCCATCTGGACTACGGCTTTCATTACCGAGCTCCAATTGCTCCATAACACCCGCAACACGAATTTCAAAGAATTCGTCCATATTTCTTGAAAAAATCAATAAGAAATTCATTCGCTCAAGCAATGGATGCAATGGATCAACCGCTTGTTCTAAAACACGAAGATGAAAATCTAAAATTGAAAGTTCACGATTGATATATCGTTCATTATAAGTATATTCAGTTGGAGTATTTGTCATCGCGGTATTCATACCACAAAACCTGCATGCTAAAGATCTGTCTTAAGTATGCTTCAAATTTATGACAATTTCATAAAAAATGCACATGATCACTGTGCATTTTTGATCTCACGAAAGTTTTTTAGACAATTACATTTCACGGAATTCTTGAAGCATTCATGTAACGCAAAATAATTCGCTGTTTATTTTTGAGTTTACGATCTTGACGGTGGTGTTGATAATAACGCGGATTCGGCAAGATCGCTGCCAAAAATGCGGCTTGCTCACGTGTTAGACTGCTTGCCGATTTTCCAAAATAATGACGTGCTGCAGCTTCCACACCAAAAATATGATCTCCAAATTCAATGGAGTTCATGTATACCTCAAGAATGCGTTGTTTTGACCACATACGCTCCATCATGACAGTAGCGACCGCCTCTTGTCCTTTACGTAAAAAAGAACGCTTATTAAATAAAAATAGATTTTTGGATAATTGTTGGGAAATGGTAGATCCACCCGCAACCACTTGTTCTTTTTCTTTATTTCTTTCCAAAGCATGTTTTATGCCGTCAAAATCAAAGCCATGATGTTGCATAAATTTAGCATCTTCAGCTGCAATAATCGCACGTTTCAGATGATCACTGATATTCTCATAATCACGCCATTGATGCTGAATAGGCTTCGAACTGTCGGTCCAATATGTCCAACGCATGAGCATCGTTGTATCAACAGCATTGGTTCTCCACCATGCAAGACTTGAAAAAATCCATAGTTGAATTACAAGGATGATACTGACAATGACCAATAAAGTTCGAACAATAAATGCTTTCATGTCAGTGTGTTGCTCCTTTTGTTAGCGTAGTACATGCTTGACCTTAATCCATATCATTATCACAGAATACAATGACATGACTGAAATGCAACCACCCCAATTTCAAAGCCAATCACGTCTACCCTTAAGTCAGATTACGTTTTTAATCATTACACTGAATGTTGGACTTTTTATCTGGCAAATCTTTAGCGGGGTGGATATATCAAACCCAGCAACAATAGATGCTTTGCGCTGGGGTGCTGATTATGCACCGCTGACTTATTTAGAGGAACCCCTCCGAATCTTCAGCAGTACATTTTTTCATTTTGGTCTTATTCATTTAATGCTCAATATGTGGGCATTGTATATCTTTGGCAATGTCGCTGAGAAAACACTTGGACACGTTTATTTTTTAGGCTTGTATCTATTAGCAGGCATTATGGGAAGCTTGATCAGTGGACTGATTGATATTCGGAATAGTTACGAGTTATTGGAGCATGTCAACCATGATTTATTTCCACGTGTATCCGCAGGTGCATCAGGTGCCGTTATGGGTTTAGGTGGTGCTTTAACGCTCTTATCTCTTTTTCCCCCTTTACCACAACAACAATTTCTCTTTGATCGTAAATCGTTGCTGATCATCTTGGCATTAAATATTGGTATGGGATTCATGATCCCTGGAATAAATAATGCAGCGCATATTGGTGGAATGTTGATGGGTGCAGTCATGGCTTTATGTTGGTACATCGGTCAACGATCTAGACTAGGCTTCACCACCACCATCGTGGTACTTCCTCTAGGCATCTTCTTATGTTGGCTCATGTATCAATATAACTTAGGCTTAGTGAGCGGAATACAACCCATTTGGGCTGAAATGTTGCAGCAAATGAAAATGCAATTGGCGTATTAATTCCAATTGCATTTTTTAGACCTCATAAATTTTATGATTGATTGAGTTCGCGCAAGCTTTTTAATGGAGGAATCTCAGTTAAGTAGCTTAAACGATAACGACCAATCAGCGCACATAAGATCATCATGCTCATAGGTAGAATCACCCAGATTTCCCAATGCGGTTGTATTGCGAGATCCATTTTATAACTGGCGATCGCACTGATGACCTCAGCAAAAAAACACGATACTAAGCCAGCCATAAAGCCGATAAATCCAATTTCTAAACTCAGCATATTTTTCAAATTGGATTTTGAGCTGCCAAATGATCTTAAAATCGCGACTTCTCGCTTTCGCTCATCCATCAATAAATTAATGCAAGCAATCAACACCAAAAAACCTGAAACACTGACGAGAAGCGCAAGAATGGTAATAATCTGAACCAGAACAGATACTAAGTTTTTAATTTCCTCTAAAATTAAGGAAACATCGATAAATACAGTATTTGCGAACTGCTGAATCAGATTGACCAACTTGGATTTTTCATCTTGAGGTACAAAAAAACTTCCTAAATAACTTCCAGCATTTTCATCCATCGTATTCGGTGCAAAAATGAAGAAAAAATTTGGACTGAAGCTTTCCCACTCGACTGTTCTTAAATTTACAACTTTGGCTTGAAGTTCACCTTCTGGCAAGCTAAAGCTGAGTTGATCACCCACTTTTATCCCTAACTCTTCAGCAAGATTTGCTTCAACAGAAACATCTCCCACCTGCTGCAATTGTGGCTGCCCACTGACAATGACATTATCTTCTGGATAGCCTTGAGCTTGAGTCAAATTCAACTCTCGTCTGAGTGAGTTATTTTGCGCTCTTAATGATTCCGAAAATGGCTGACCATTATGTTTAATTAGGCGTCCGCGGATATTCGTATACAAGGGTGTACTTGGCCAACCTTCTTTTTCGATCTGAGCTTTAAATTGCTCAACTTCAAATGGAGGAAGACCATAAATAAATTGATTTGGCGTACCTTCAGGTAACTGTTGCTGCCAACGATCTAATAGATCCGTCCTTAATACTACAAGAACTGTAATCAGGCTCAGACCTAATGCAAGTGCAGTAATTTGAAATGCTGTTTGATTAGGTACACGTACATAGGCTGACCATCTATTTTTCAAAGATTTGATCATCTTTAATAGCAACCAAACTATGCTGAACATACTTGCACACAATGCGAGGATCGTACCGATAACGAGCAATGAGAGCTGTATATTTTGAGTGAGCAAAATACAAAATAAAATAAGACTTACAGCTCCCGCTCCCAATAAGGTCAAGAGAGAACGCGTAGATTTAACATCCTCACGGATAACACGAATTGGAGGCGTATTTAAGAGCTGCATCAAACTTGGGACAATAAATCCAAACATCACAATGACACTGGTGAATATTGCAATCGGCAAAGGACCCAAAACCAAATCAAACAAGCTAAATTGGATGTCTAAATGCGGAATTAATTGCAACATAAACTGCAATAAAATATAGCCTAGACCAATCCCTAACCCAGTACCGATGAACATCGCAATTGCGACGGCAATCATAAGCAATGCAATATAGTTCTTAAGAATTTGGAACTTTGCAGCCCCCATACATCTCATTAAAGCAACATGATCTTGATTTTGTTGAACGTACCGTTGACTGGTCAACGCAATTGCAATACCGCACAGTAAAATTGTAAGAATGTTTGCAAGCTGTAAAAAAGTATCTAGATTTTCAATTGGACGCATCAAGCGGGTATTCGCCTCATCCGCAGTTCTCAAGCGAATTGAGCTTTGGGTTTCCATTGCTTGCTGATCATCTGCATTTGGTTCAATCATTTTTTTAGGATAGAGCTGATCAAAATAAGCCGTAAACTCATTAAGTCTATTCGGCTCACCAGACATAAGCAGACGATATTCGATACGACTTCCAGGCTGAATCGCATTGGTTGCCGCAACATCAGATTGTGAAATGATCACTGTAGGTGAAAAGGCTGAAAATCCGAGTTCTTGGTTAGAATCCTTTTCAATGACTCCTGTGACTGTAAAACTCGCATCTGCGATTTGAACCCTCTCCCCTATTTTGACATTTAATAAATCTAAAGCACGTTGACTCAGCCATACCTCTTCTGACCGAATAGCAGTCTGATCAGGTTGAATAATGAGTTCACCACGTAGCGGAAAATTGGACTCAATCGCTTTGACATTCACCATGACAAATTGTTCATCAGTATGTGCCATTGAACCAAAAACCGTCACTTGGGACTGTTGTAGATTGAGTTGGTTCGCCTTCTGTTTAAATTTTTCATTGAGCGGATATTGATCACTCAACACTAGATCAGCAGCTTGAAGCTTAGCAGCCTGCAATGAAACAGCTTGTTGAATCTGATCATTACTGAACTTTAAAGCGGTTGTCGCACTAATCGCGAGACTCAATGCAAAAATGAGCAAATAAATCCCTGTGCTAGCAAAACTTTGCTTCAACAAAGGTTTGAATAGCGCACTCATACACGCTCTCCAGAAGCTGAAGCGCCTTGCACTTTTTCTAATTGACCATCGATCAATTCATAATGCGTCTCACATTTTTGTGCTAGCTTTTGATCATGGGTGACTAAAACCAATGTAGTGCCCAGCTCCCGATTCAAATCAAATAAAAGCTGTTCAATCTCCTGGGCTGTCGTCCCATCTAAATTTCCCGTTGGTTCATCCGCAAATACAATTTTGGGCTCAGCAATTAAAGCGCGTGCAATTGCTACGCGTTGTTGTTCTCCCCCAGACAGTACTTTAGGTGTTTGAGTACTTTGACGATCTAAACCCACTTTGTTCAACCAATAAAGGGCTTGTTGTTCTGCTTTGGCATAATCAAAATTCTTTTGAATTCTCAGCGGTAACATGACATTTTCAAGCGCAGATAAAGAAGGTAAAAGCTGAAAGGATTGAAATACAAAACCAATATTTTCAAGTCTAATTTGAGCGCGTTGCTCTTCGCTTAATTGCTCAACTGCTATACCATTAATCGACAATGTTCCTGAACTTGGCTGATCTAATGTCGCCAGAATTCCCAACAATGTAGATTTTCCAGAACCCGATCTGCCTGTGATTGCGACTTGCTCGCCAGAATAAATTTGTAGATTTAGACTCTCAAAAATCGTCAACTTTTTTTGTTGGATCTGTATCGTTTGTGTCAATTGCTGTGCAGAAATTAACGCTTGTGGCATGATTGAAGAAGTTGAGTCATTACGAAACATAGAAAGCCTTTATGCAAATCAGTCAAAGTTTAAATATTGTTACGTTGAGAAAAACTGCCTTTTTATTTATCTGCAGTTGTCTGTTTCTTTTACCGATCAATAGCTTTGCAAAAACTATCCTTATTCTTGGTGATAGTTTAAGTGCTGGTTACGGCGTGCCTAACGAGAAAGGTTGGGTCAATCTTTTGCAAAAACGTCTTGATCAACAGTATCCGAAACAACATCAAGTGGTCAATGCAAGTGTCAGCGGTGAAACAACCAGTGGTGCATTAGCACGTTTGCCCAAATTGCTTCAAACACACAAACCAGATATTGTCGTAATTGAATTGGGAGGTAATGACGGTTTAAGAGGTCAACCTCCAAAATTGATTCAACAAAACCTAACTCGATTAGTTCAATTGAGCCAAAAATCTAATGCCAAAGTCCTCATGTTTGGCATGAAGATTCCTCCAAATTACGGCTCAGCCTATAGCAAAGCCTTTGAAAATAATTATAGGGTTGTGAGCCAGCAATTTAATGTGAAGTTGCTCCCTTTTATTCTAGAAGGTGTTGCTGGAAATAATAAACTCATGCAAAAAGATCTGATTCATCCTAATGAACAAGCTCAACCTAAACTCTTAAATAATGCATATCCTTATATTAAAGGCGCTCTATAAAGTTATAGACATAGAGATCCATAAATCCCAATCAATAAAAAAGCCAGCTTAAGCTGGCTTTTTTAAAATGCTGGTATTAGAAGTCAAAGAATGTAACTTCACCTGTTTCAAGTGAGTATTCTGCACCTACAACTTTTAATTTACCTTGTGCAATCAAGTTTTCCAACACCGCAGAACCATGGCGCAACTGGTTAACTGAAGCAAAAACATTTGAGCGAACCGCGTGTACTGAAAGCTTTTTCAAATCATCTTTTAACTCAGTTTGCATTAAAATTTCGACTGATGGACGTACGCGATTGACAATAGACATCAAATTAACAGATGGCGGTTGTTGAGGATTACGTAATGCTTCAATCGTTGAGTCGATTGCGCCGCAATGTGTATGACCCAATACAATCACTAAAGGACAATTAAAACTTTCGGCTGCAAACTCCACACTTCCAACTTGAGATGGAGCTACGATATTGCCTGCTACACGAATAACAAATAAATCACCTAAGCCCTGATCAAAAACCATTTCAGCTGGAACACGTGAATCAGAACATCCTAATACAATCGCAAATGGCTCTTGAGTTTCAGCCATCTGAGCGCGCTCATGATGCGTCAATAATCGTTGATGCTTGGTTTGACCTTCAACAAAACGTTGATTACCAATTTTTAAACGTTCTAAAGCTTCTTGTGCAGTTAGCATCTTGTATCCATGGTTTATCAAGGTTTGAGGTAATTTTAATACTGTGCTTTTTGATTGTCACTGACAAAATTTAAACTCTGTTACAATTTTTGTTAATTGCTAAAAATATCTTCAATTTCTTCAAATCTGATGATTATGATCATTCCTTACTGAAACACTTTAGCAGCTGATTCAGCGCTTAAATTTATGTTTATGAAGTAAAACTTATTTAAATCGAGAACCAATTATCACAAAAATAGGATTTATTTTTTTACTTTTAACTACTACTTTATAAAAGTCACTTGATTATAATGTCGCCCTGTTTTAAGGGATTTCACCTGCATGTTTGTTCATCTTCCTTTACCCACATTGAAGCATCAACATTTATTTTCCATTTTACTCGCATTAATGCTCAGCCTCGGTATCTCATCTACTCGAGCAAATACTGTTGAATTTATCGACTATCAAAAAGTTTTAAATGAAGAACGTGCTTGGGCAGGACTATCCAATAAAACGATTCGCGTCGGAGATGTTGTGTGGTCTTATAGCGAAGGTGGTCCTGCTGATCGACCTGCCTTATTGCTCATTCATGGTATAGGCATGAATCGAGACAGTTGGAATTATGTAGCTCGGAATCTCACACAGCAATATCGTGTCATTATTGTTGACTTGCCTGGAAGTGGACAAACGCTAACACCAAAGGGATTTGACTTATCACTTCCTCATCTGACTGAACAGTTACGTCGTTTTGCAGAAGCATTACGCATTGAAAACCAGCTTAATCTAGCGGGTCACTCTGTCGGTGGATCAATCGGACTGATGTATGCTGCTAAATATCCTCAAGAAATGAAAAGTTTATTTCTGATCAGTGCCGGTGGATTATTCAGAAGCAACAAAACATTCTTCCTCAATAACCCAATTTATTTAAAGCAGCTTTTAATCTCACAACCTGGTGACTTGAATTATGTTTCTAGGAGAGTCATGCATAAAGCTCCCTTCGTACCCAGTTTAATCAAGAAACAACAAGAGCAAGCACTTATTCAACGCGCGGCGGATACATCTGAGCTGATTCATCAGCTTGTAAAACTCAATCAACAGTACACCGTTGAATCATTTGCTCAATTGTTAAAAAATATTGAGGTTGAAACATTGATTTTGTGGGGAAAACAAGATCAGATAGTCAATGTTGAAGTTGCACATGAATTAGGGACCGCCTTAAAAAAAGCACATCCCCCTATTTTATTAGATCAAATTGGTCATACACCTATCGTAGAAACACCTGATCTTGTGGCACAACATTACTTAAGTTTTTTAAATAAGATGAATACCGTTAAAACGTCATCGTCAAATTAAGGATATTGAGAATTTTCATGGAAAAAAATCCTAAAATCGAACAGTTGATTGAGGCACATTTGGCATTTCTTGATCATGAATTTTCTCAAGATGACACCATTGAAAATGAATTTTTATATTTTTATCAATGGTTTCGAAAACAACCTTTAAAGCAAATTTGGTCTTTCGAGGCGATTAATGCACTGCTTCAAAAACAAATTCTAAATACACCTGCAACTGATTCTCTCATTCAACAGATTGCGGAGCATATTCGATTTGCGTTGGTTCACCCGCTTAATGAAACGACTCAAATCGAAGATATTATCTCGGTTCACACCATTGATCGAATTGCACTTTACATTTCATCTAAAAGTGCTCATCGCCAAGCTCTAATTAAACGTATTGTGAACAATCCCGCATTTTCGAGTATGCTCACCGAGTTAATCCATCATTCTATTCAGGATTATATTGATAATTCAGTGATGAATAAAAAAGTACCCGGTGTCGGCCGCTTTATGAAAATGGGGAAATCAGTTCTTGAAAGTGTCACTGATTCAAATCTTGATGATACGGTCAAACATTATCTTCAAAAAAATATTATCAAGATCAGTCAAATTAGCGAACAAGTGATTAACCAACACTTTGATGATAATAAGCTATACCACTTTCAAGCCAATCTTTGGCACAAAATAAAGCAAGTCCCACTCTCTTCTGTTAAAAACTATGTTGAAATCAATGATCTACCAAATACTGTGGCAATGGGACATGATATTTGGGACAACCTCCGTCAAACTGAATATCTAAAGCAACAAGTACACGATGGTATTTACACGTGGTATTGCCATAATCAAGACCGCTCTTTTGATCTGATCATGCAAGATATCAATATCAACGAAAGCCTTGTTCAAAATGAATTAAGTGCTCTACTCTGCCCCGTAATCAAGCATATGATTTCTAGTGAACACCTTAAACAACGTGCACGTGTATATCTTGAAAAATTCTACTATTCTGAACCAGCACTAAGTATTCTCACATCTTAATTAGAAAACCGCTCCTTAGAGCGGTTTATTAGAAATATGTCGTCGGTATTTGAATCTCAATTTGATGCTCACTCAGCCATGAATTGAGACGTTCTATTTTACGTAGGTCCTTTGATTTTCTATGCTCGCTTATAGGGCAGATATAATGGCAATTCATCAATAAAAATATACTCTCAACAAGTAGTTTTAAATTTTGCTGAAAACAAGGAAGGTGATGTAACTGTTGAAAAGTTTTAGAACCTGTTCTTAAACTTTCAATAATGGCACTGATCACCTCCTTCGGAGCTTGAATTGGGCCAATTGATGTTTTTAAATTAATATTATCCAATCGCTCATTGTTAAGAATAAGATCTAATCTAATCTTATGTAAAATTCCTAAATGGTCTTCAAAACGGTAATTCACTGATTTTTTTTGAAACAAATCCATACGCTGCTTTGAATCCCGAGCAATATCTTTTAGATACTCTTTTGTATTCGAAATATTCACATCTGATATCAACTGTTGCAAGTCGACTGGAATGCTAAGAGAATCTAAGTTTTCAGTTGGAACTGCACTCCCAATATATGATAGATCAGCTTCGATCTTTAAAATCTCATGTACATCTACACTATAAAGGGGTTGCCAATAATCAGTTAAAAGTTCGTGAGCGAGATAATTGGTATCATTTTTTAATGTATTCACAATTCCTTGTATTTTGTCATATCCAATAAAAGCGCCTCTCCGATTTAATTCACTCACTAGTGCTGTAGACAATTCAATACTTTGAGCAGATTGCTGAGACGTATTTTTATCAACCAAGTTAAAGATTTTTTGAATAGGCTGTAAAGTAGCGGATCCAGGAAAGCACATATAGTGTAAATAGAATAGTCCTTGGTCCTTTAAAGATTTATCTAGAATCTGCCTAATAAAATATTGATTGTGTTCAGAAACCCAAGAATACACTCCATGACAGACAATGAAATCAAACACTTCATTATTATTTTTGTTAAATTTTTCAAAGTCTATATTTAAGAATCTTATATTGCTTAACTGTAAGAATTGAGCAAGCTCTGTAGCTCGTTGTATGTGTTTGTCATTAAAATCCACTCCGACAAACTCAGCGTACGGATTTGCAATTGCTGCCACAATCAAGTTAAGACCACAACCACAACCTAACTCTAAATATCGAAAATTTTGAGATATATCTGGCGCTATATAACCTTGAAATTGGCTGATTGTACTCAACCAAATTGGCTGCATCTCTGGATAAAAAAACATAGGATAGATAGTGTCAACCACATAGCCATCGACGCGCTTCATTATTTTCCTTCTAAACTCGACTATTCAAAGCTTGGAGTGAGATTCTCGCTCTCACTCCAAGCACAAGACATCAAAACTTATAATTCAAGGCAAAGCTGTAACGTCGACCATCAAGCACCCAATCATTTCCATCTTTCAGTACATTTTTGTTTGCAACATTATATACACCAGTAGATAGCTGGAATTGGTCACTATACTTATACACAGCTCCAACATCTACAAATGTATAAGCTGGTGTTTTATCTCCATCGGTATCACCCACTGTTTTGCCACGATAATTCAATTGAGTCCATAAATACAATTGATCATTAAAGTCCCAATCTAAGCCTGCATTAAACATATGTTTAGGCAAATTATTCAATGGTTTACCTTCATACTGTCCAGATTTTTGCTCACTATCTGTGAATGTATAAGAGTGTCTATATTTTAAGTAATCTGTAATGTTGTAATCTGTGGTCAGTTCAAGCCCTCTAATTTCGGCCTTATCAATGTTATAGTTGAGTGTATAACCATTTGCGTTATATGGCAGATTAAGGTTGGACTGATAGAAAGCACTGCTATTAACGAAATCATTAATTTCAGATTGAGTGTAAGGCGGCTCACCGTCATTTTTTGGGGGAAGTCGACTACCATCTAAACGACCAGATCGAGTAATTTTATCGTTAAAGTCAGTTTGATAGACCATAAGACTTGCAGATAAACCCAATTCAGGATGAGTGAATGCAAAACCTGTTTCATACGTTAAACTGGTTTCTGGCTTTAAATTTGGGTTTGGCATAATTGCCCCGCCCATTGAGTTCAGCATGTAATCTGGAGAAGAATTACGTAAGCTCGGCGCTTTATAGCCTGAAATTACACCTCCTTTTAAAGTCACGTTGTCTGTAGCTTTATAAACTGCATATGCCTTTGGACTGAAATTATCACCAAAAAACTCATTTTCATCGAAACGACCACTTAAGGTTAGTGCTAACTTATCACTGACATTCCAAGTATCTTCTGCAAAAATAGACCATTGATATCGATCCATTTTAGTGACTTTACCAGCCATCGCTGCATTTTGGTTACTTGTACCATCCTCAAGATTTTCTTTTAAATATCGCCCGCCAATGGTCAGACTATGATCTTCGAAAAAGTACGTTCCTTGGGTATTGGCTGTGATAGTCTCAAATAAAATCCCCCCTGGATTTTGAACTTTACCCACAGTACGCCCTGTAATTGCATTATTTTTATCTTTATCATATTGCAAGTAAGAAGTGAGTTTTAGATTGTCGTACTCACCATCATGAGTAAGGCTAAAATTATTTTTTTCTAATTCTGAGTAAGTCCCTGTATTCGGTACGACATCTGAACGATAGATTAGCTCACCATCATCATTACGATTATTCGTATTATATGCTGGATAATAATTTCCATTAGATAGAACGAAATCTTTACCATCAATATCAACTTTAGGACCCGTTACTGAAACATACTGGGTATAACTTTTACCTGGGTTGTGTGTACGCTCTTGTTGAGTTCTTACATATTCAGCAGTGAGTGTGTTTTTTTCATCTGGTGTAAAAACAAACTTTGTACCTAGATTTGTTTTTTGAAAATCTGGTTCACTCTCACCTGTTTCGGCTGTATTTTTTTGTAATGAACTTTCTTCAATCGTTTGAAGACCAGCTGTAACTTGAACCGAAAGAAGCTTATCAATTAATGGTGCATTTACATACAAGCTGGTATTGGTTGCGTCGTTGTTAACGTCATTCGATTTACCAGCTTTGATATATTCTGTTCGAATACTTGCAGTCAAACGATCTTGATGCTTTTTAGTAATGATGTTAATTACACCACCCATTGCATCAGAACCATATAGAGAGGATGACGGGCCTCGAATCACTTCAATACGTTCAATCGATTCTATTGGCGGTAAGAAGTTTACTGATGCTCCTTGAACCCCCCCATTTGTTGTTAAAAGACTACCATCATTCATTGGACGTCCATCTACTAAAAATAGGGTATAAGCTGATCCCATACCCCGAATGGAGATCGTCTGGTTCGTTCCACCGCCTTGTACAAATACACCTGGAACATTTTTCAATGCATCAGTTACATCACTATAAGATTTTTTTTCTAATTCTTCGGCAGTAATCACTGAAATAGTAGCAGCAGCATCCGCTATATTTTGCTCATAACCACTCGCTGAAGTTACGACAATTGTTTTTAACTTAGTTGTATCTTGTTTTGCATTAGTATCTTGACCAATTTGCTCTTGTGCAAAACTTGAAACCGACATGGTGGTTAAGACAGCAAACGCTAACTTAGATTTTAAAAATGTCTTTTGCATTGTGTAATTACCAAAGAATGTGTGGAGAGATCTTGTTCGAATTGTGTCGCATTGTAACAAATGATAATCACTTTGCAATAGATTATGATAACTATTCTCATTTATAGTTTTGTTTTTACATTTCAATTTTATTGATATTACTCATTTTGTTCAGTTTTCATAAAAAAAAGCCCCCTTTTAATGGGAGCTTTTCAAATCAACTTTTGTAAATTTAAAGGCAACTTATTTCATATAAGCGCCTTCTGATTGGCTGTGGTCTGTCTGGTCCACAACACGTTGTAACTCTGGGATATGCTGTTTTAGCGTAACTTCAACACCTTGTTTAAGTGTCACATCAATTGCTGAACACCCTTGACAGCCACCACCAAATTTCAAGACCGCTGTTAAACCATGCTCAGCATCTTCAACCACTTCAACCAATGCACAGCTTCCACCATGCCCTGCTAAACCAGGGTTAATTTCTGACTGTAATACATAGGTTATACGTTCTTCAATCGATGCATCTGGACCTACACGTGGCACTTTCGAGTTAGGTGCACGGAAAGTCAACTGACCACCAAAGCGATCTTTGTTGTAATCAATCACTGCATCCAATAAGTATGGGATTGATGGTGTATCAATATATGCAGCAAATTTTGGATATTCTTGTTTATAGTCGGTTGGAACGACTTCATCTGGTGCACTATACGCCATGCAGCATTCAGCACGTGGTGTACCCGGATGTTCTACGAAAACACGTACCGCGATACCAGGAGTATTTTGCTTCTCTAAAAGTTCAAACAAATACTCTTGCGCAGTTGGTGTAATTAATAAATTTGGAATTTCTTCAGCAACTGCAGTGCTGGTGTTCTCAGTCGACATAACAATTTTTCCTCAAGCTGAAGACTCTATTTTAACTGAAGATCGGGGATAATATTTAAAATTCAACTAAATTTGTCAGAATTATTATATTAATAACAATTAAATTTAAAAAAATGGCATGATGAATAGAATTAAAGCAATTTATTCAATCTTATCCATATGCTTGATTTACCTTTTAATCATACTGTCACCATCGTTTTAATTACGGTTGCCATTTCACTGGTTGCATTTTCCAATCAAAATATTATGAATCGTTTGATTTTTTGGCCTCCAGCCATGCAGAAAGGTCAATACGATCGATTTATCACGCATGGTTTTATACATGCAGATGGAACACATCTACTGTTCAATATGATCACACTCTTTTTCTTTGGAAGTGTAATTGAAAGTTTTTATCGACAATACTTATATGAACTCGGATTTGTTCTGTTCTATTTAGGCGGTTTAATCGCGGCAATTATTCCAAGCTATTTAAAACATAAAAATGATCACCGCTGGGCAAGTCTAGGGGCTTCTGGAGCAGTGTCAGCAGTCTTGTTTGCTTATATTTTATTTCAGCCATGGAAACTGATATTTGTCTTCTTTATTCCAGTTCCAGCCATTATTTTTGCCGTGCTTTATGTTGCTTATAGTATTTGGTCAGGTAAACGTGGAAACAGTAACATCAACCACAGCGCACATTTATGGGGTGCAGCCTACGGTGTCGTGGTTACGATATTGATTGAACCTCAAATTATTCCACATTTCTTCAGCAAGTTGCTTCAACTACCTTTTTAATTCTTAATCCTTGCGGAGGATTAAAACACTCCGCATAAATACCCTTCAATTCAAAGTAGATACTAGTAAGAAGATAAAAACACAAATTCAACAATGATAATGATTATCATTTATACATCCATGGTAAGCTTTTATCAAACCTCGAGGTATTGATATGACTTACATTAAACTTCCATTGGCACTCATTCTTTCATTCAGTGCCGTTGTTTCACATGCTCAACCTGTTCAATTCACTTATCAAGATCAAACTATTCAGCTGCAAAATACACCACAGAAGCTGGCTGTGTACGAATTATCCGCGTTGGATACACTGAATGCTTTAGGTATTCGAGCATCAATCGTACCCGAAACTACATATGTTGGTGCTTTGAAAAAATTTAATGACAAACAATATGTAAAAGCTGGATCTTTATTTGAACCCAACCAAACCATATTAAAAGAACAAAAGCCAGATCTCATCATTGTCGGCGGGCGTTCTGCTGCAAAATTAAATGAGGTCAAAAAAATTGCACCTGCAATCAACCTCTGGCCTGATACTCAAAACTTCAATCAAGACCTGAAAAATCGCACACTTTTTTTAGCAAAAATGTTTAATAAGGAACAACTCGCACAATCTAAATTAGATCATGTCTATGCCCTTCAAGCACAACTTAAACAACTTACTAAAGGTAAATCCGGCCTGATGCTTTTTGCCATGGGTGATAATTTTATACCGCATGCAAAGAATGAAAGATTTGGATTTGCCTATGATATTTCTGGCTTAAAGTCAGTGGTGCCAACTGCAGCACCTCAAGCCTCAAGTACTCGACCTGCTCCAAACTCACCAGAAGCTCTTGCTGCCGCGCAACGCAATTTAGAGCGTCTAACACAAGCAATAAAACAAAATCCTGATTTCATCATTGTGTTAGACCGTGGTGCTGTAAACACGCAAAACTATGCTGCGAAACAACATATTCAATCACATCCATTACTCAAGAATAGTCAAGCAATCAAAGAGAATCGTGTCATCTTTGTTGATGCCGATGCCTGGTATTTAACGGGCGCTGGCTTAGATAACACTGCATTTATGTTAGAAGAATTGATCAATGGTATAAAAAATACTAAATAATTGATTTTATTTATAAAGGAAGTCTTCGGCTTCCTTTTTTTAGAAATATCTCGTAATAATTCAATCAATATCTGGTAATTAATGCCACCTAGATCATTAATTTTGTCAGGATAATGTAGGCATCCGCGAATTTATTCATTTTTTTTTGAGATTTTTTGCATGTCTAATCAACCTGATGGTTTACAATTTTCTTCTAACACGTCCTCTAAGCCCAGCAGTTCAAAATCAGGCCAACGCATCGTCAGTGCGGCATTACAACAGATTCAGCCAGAATACGCTGATGCAGTTATCAATGAAAAGAATTGGCGAAAATCCTATCCGATTCATTTTAAACGGTTGGTAGAATGTGGGCTCTCATCACCTGAAGCTGCGCTGCGCATCGCTCAAGATGGACTTCAACAAGCTTATGAAGAGTTTAGTTTTCAACGTGATCAACATACACATGCATTGAATGAAGTGATGAATCTTAAATCAAAAGATTTAAATACCTACACACTTCAAGGAAACTCTAATGCTGAGCCGCAATGGTTTGTACCTTATCAGGGTAAAAATTTAGAAGGTCAAGCCCTACTCGACCAAATTCAACTTTGGTTAGACCGAGGTATTATAGAAGCATCACATGCTCAGGCACTACAAGCGTGTGTGCAGCATCCAGAGTGGTTTGACCTTTCGGATCGAACAATGGTGCTGTTTGGTGCAGCTTCTGAAGCAGGACCTTTACCTTGGCTGGCGAAATGGAAAGCCAATATCGTGGCGCTTGATTTAAATCATGAGCGAGTATGGACAAAGATTTTGAATACTGTTCTGCAAGGCAATGCGACCTTATACGCTCCAAGTGTCGAATCAATAGATTCATCTGCATCTATACGTGAAGCTGCAGAGCGTTTAGGCGTTAACTTATTAACAGATACCCCTGAGATTGCACATTGGCTCACCCAGTTTGATCAAGACTTAGATCTTGCCGCAATTGCGTATTTAGATGGCGAAAAGCACGTTCGTGTTTCTATGGGGATGGACGCCATTATGCAACATGTCAGCCAACAAAAATCCAATACCAGTTTAATGTATATGTGTACGCCCACTGACGTCTACGCTGTACCACAGGAAGTGATTCAAGGTGGATTAGATAAGTTTAAATCACGCTCTAAACTTGAAAATATTCTGTCCAAGAGTATTTCGACTGTCTCTCGTGATTATTTTTTCAAACAAAACGAAGAACGCTTATTCCAATGTCATGATAAACAGTATGGGATCTGCGACTGTCTTGTGGTTGAACAAGGTCCAAATTATGCGTTGGCGAAAAGGATTCAACAATGGCGCGCTACGTTAGCACGGTCACAAGGTCAACGTGTCAGCATTAATATTGCTCCATCGACCACTACACATTCGGTAACCAAAAACCCATTATTAAAAGCTGCTTTCAATGGTGCCAATTTGTTTGATGTTGAAGCATTTGAACCCGCGACGACCAATGCGATTATGGCTGCGTTGTGGATTCATGATTTGAGAAACCCACATTCGGTTGCCAATCCTGACATCGCCCTCAATCATCCATTAGACTTAATCATGCATGGTGCTAATCATGGTGGATTATGGCGTGTAGCATATCTCGCACGCACCGCCCTACCATTTGCCGCATTATATGGTTTTGCTGAGGAAAAACTCCCCTTGAAAAAACTTTGGTCTAAATTCCAAAAATAAGTGTCATAAACAATTGATCATAAAAAAAGCGCTGATTGTTCAGCGCTTTTTTAGTCTTTAAGTATTGAATTCAATCAGGTGAACTGAAGGAACAACCAGAATAAACCACCTGACAAACAGATTGTTGCTGGCAGTGTGAAAATCCACGCTGATAAGATTGTGCGAACCATTTGGAAGTTTAAGCCCGACTTATTCGCAACCATCGTACCTGCTACAGCAGAGTTTAAAACGTGTGTTGTTGACACTGGCATACCAAAGCCATCAGCAGCAGCAATCGTTGACATTGCAACTAACTCTGCAGACATCCCCTGACCATAAGTCATGTGTTGTTTACCAATACGTTCACCAACGGTAACAACAATACGTTTCCAGCCTACCATCGTCCCTAGACCTAATGCCAATGCAGTCGCAACTTTCACCCATGTTGGAATGTATTGAAGGAATGAATCTAAGTTATCACGGTAGTTGTCCACTGTTTTTTCTTGCGCTTCAGTCATGGCAGGTAAAGCTTCTGCTTTATCTAAACGCTTGAATGCAGTCGTGCTGAGGTACATATCATTACGGAATTCAGCCACTTGATCTTCAGGAACATCTTTAATGGATGTGTAGCTTCCTACTTTTTCACCTAAATGATCCGTCAAGCTTGCCAAAGCTGGCACAACTTCAGGTGTGATTTCTTTGGTTTGGATATATGACGTGATAATTTGACGTGCTTTTTCATCTGGAATATCTTGGTGATTTGGATAAATCAAATCAGCAGTTTGAGCAGATAACTGACCAAATGTTTGGATATGTTGTTGATCTAGACTCTTGTTTAAAGAGTAAGCCAATGGCACGATCCCGATCAGAATCAACATAATCAGACCCATACCTTTTTGACCATCATTTGAGCCGTGTGCAAAACTTACACCGGTACACGTGAAAATCAAAATGGCACGAATAAGTGGCGGCGGCGGTTTATTCCCTTCTGGTGGTTGGAATAATTCCACTTGTTTCTTAAAGATTTTTTTAACCAATAAGAACAATACAGCCGCAAATGCAAAACCGATTAATGGTGAGAATAAAAGTGCTTTACCCACTTTCATCACCTGTTCCATGTCTACACCTGACGCACCATTACCTGCGTTTAAGATGTAGTTCATGATGCCCACACCTAAAATCGAACCGATCAGTGTATGAGAGCTAGAAGCAGGGATACCGAGGAACCAAGTTCCTAAGTTCCATACGATTGCGGCAATCAACATGGCAAAGACCATGGCAAAACCAGCACCTGAACCGACGTTCATAATCAATTCAACAGGCAATAGCGCGATAATACCGTAGGCAACTGCACCACTTGCGACCATTACGCCAAGGAAGTTACAGAAGCCTGCCCACATTACAGCGACAGGTGCAGATAAAGCGTTGGTATAAATAACTGTTGCCACAGCATTGGCCGTGTCATGGAAACCGTTAACGAACTCGAAACCCAATGCGATAAACAATGCCGTGGCCAACATGATCACAGCATAAAGATTTAAAGCAGGCACATGAGATAAATCAGCAGCCAACTGAAAACCAATGTAAATCAAGGTTGAAACAATCAGTGTAAGGAACACTGGCATAAAGAATTTCGGCGTTGGCACGTGAACATTCGTCGACTGCATAGGCGTTGACGATTGTGCTGAATCTGAAACTGGAGTTTGATTAGAATTCATGCAAGCAGAGAAAGAGGATAAATATCCCCTCTATTGTTCAATTTAATTATTACAATTATATGACAAAGAGCTGTCATATAAGTCATCCAAATGACACTTATTTAAGAAAATTAAACTTTAAAAACTAATGATATTCAAAATTTAACAATAATAATCATATAGTTAATTCAAAACCCTCGTCTTTAATCTTTATTTCAATCGGTAATTAAATAGATGAAATAAAGATGACATCACTGTCACATTTGTTACAACGGCAGTTATTATTACATTAGATTATGACAACATGATGAAATATAGAAAGTTTCAGTTTTGATAGGTTGATCATCGTAGTTGATGGATGAAATTCATCCTTAATTTTTTGGGAATAGGTTCATAAATTTTTATTTATCAGAAAAGTGGACGTAACTCTGCTAAAATATTGCACCATTATTTGTGCAGATTTTTGTGAGAGTCATTTGATGTCTACCCTCGCCACCTTAAAAGCGCTTCTTGCCAAACGTATCCTGATTATTGATGGTGCAATGGGTACCATGATCCAACGCCACAAATTGGAAGAAGCTGATTACCGTGGTGAACGTTTTGCGGATTGGGCCTACGACCTTAAGGGTAATAACGACTTATTGGTTCTAACTCAACCACAGATTATTCAAGGCATTCATGAAGCTTATCTTGAAGCTGGTGCAGATATTATTGAAACCAACTCGTTCAATGGAACGCGTGTTTCAATGTCTGACTACCATATGGAAGATTTGGTTCCTGAGATTAACCGTGAAGCAGCTCGAATTGCCAAAGAAGCATGTAAAAAATACTCAACACCTGAAAAGCCACGTTTTGTCGCGGGCGTATTAGGACCAACGTCACGTACCACTTCAATTTCACCAAATGTAAATGATCCGGCATTCCGTAACATCACCTTTGATGAGTTAAAAGTTAACTATATAGAAGCGACTCGAGCATTAATTGAAGGTGGTGCAGACATCATCTTGATTGAAACGGTCTTCGATACCCTAAATGCCAAAGCTGCCATCTTTGCAGTGAAAGAAGTGTTTAAAGAAATTGGTTATGAACTCCCAATTATGATTTCGGGCACCATTACCGATGCATCAGGGCGTACACTCACAGGTCAAACCGCAGAAGCATTCTGGAACTCAATGCGCCATGCAGAGCCTTTATCGATTGGCTTTAACTGTGCACTGGGTGCAGATGCGATGCGTCCACACGTCAAAACCGTGTCTGACGTTGCGGATACTTTTGTATCTGCCCATCCAAACGCAGGCTTACCAAATGCGTTTGGTGGTTATGATGAAACCCCTGAAGAAACCGCAGCATTTATTAAAGAATTTGCTGAAAGTGGCTTAATTAACATTACGGGTGGTTGTTGTGGTACGACGCCGGATCATATTCGTGCGATTGCGCAAGCAGTTGAAGGTATTACGCCGCGTCAAATCCCTGAAATTGAACCTGCATGTCGTTTAAGTGGTTTAGAACCATTTAACATTACTAAAGATTCTTTGTTTGTGAACGTGGGTGAACGTACCAACGTCACAGGTTCTAAAAAATTCTTGCGTTTAATTAAAGAAGGCAACTTCACCGAAGCTTTAGATGTGGCACGTCAACAAGTCGAAGCAGGTGCACAGATCATTGACATCAACATGGATGAAGGCATGCTCGATTCACAAGGTGCGATGGTGCACTTCTTGAATCTGATCGCATCTGAGCCTGATATTTCACGTGTGCCAATCATGCTTGACTCTTCTAAATGGGAGATTATTGAAGCAGGTTTGAAATGTGTACAAGGTAAAGCGGTTGTAAACTCAATTTCCTTAAAAGAAGGTTATGACGAGTTTGTCGAACGTGCTCGCCTCTGCCGTCAGTACGGTGCGGCAGTCATTGTCATGGCGTTTGATGAAAATGGTCAAGCGGATACAGCTGAACGTAAAAAGGAAATCTGTAAGCGCTCTTACGATGTCTTAGTCAACGAAGTGGGTTTCCCATCTGAAGATATTATTTTTGACCCGAACGTGTTTGCGGTCGCAACAGGTATTGAAGAACACAATAACTACGGTGTGGACTTCATTGAAGCAACCGGTTGGATTAAACAAAACCTTCCAAATGCGATGGTGTCAGGCGGGATCTCAAACGTATCGTTCTCATTCCGTGGTAATGAGCCTGTTCGTGAAGCGATCCATGCGGTGTTCTTGTATCACGGCATTCAACAAGGCTTAACCATGGGTATCGTAAACGCAGGTCAGCTTGCAATTTATGATGATATCGATGCTGAGCTAAAAGAAGCTGTTGAAGATGTGGTACTGAACCGTAACCAAGGCGCAAGCGGTCAAGAAGCGACTGAAAAATTACTCGCTGTTGCGGAAAAATATCGTGGTCAAGCGGGTGCACAAAAGGCTGAAGAAAACCTTGAATGGCGCAATGAACCTGTAGAAAAACGTCTTGAATACGCGTTAGTTAAAGGTATTACGACTTATATCGATGAAGATACTGAAGAAGCACGTTTAAAATCAGCACGTCCACTTGATGTGATCGAAGGTCCACTCATGGCAGGTATGAACGTGGTGGGTGACCTGTTCGGTGCCGGCAAAATGTTCTTACCACAAGTGGTGAAATCTGCACGTGTGATGAAACAAGCTGTGGCTTGGTTGAACCCATTTATTGAAGCAGAAAAAACCCAAGGCGAAGCCAAAGGTAAAATCTTGCTTGCTACTGTTAAAGGCGACGTACACGACATCGGTAAAAACATCGTGGGTGTGGTACTTGGCTGTAACGGTTATGACATCGTTGACCTTGGCGTGATGGTACCGTGTGAGAAAATCTTACAAACAGCGATTGATGAAAAAGTTGACATCATCGGTTTATCAGGTTTGATTACACCGTCATTGGATGAAATGGTTTTTGTTGCCAAAGAAATGCAACGTAAAGGCTTTAACATTCCACTCATGATTGGTGGTGCGACCACGTCTAAAGCACATACCGCTGTGAAGATTGCACCGCAATATCACAATGATGGTGTGTACTACACTGCCGATGCATCTCGTGCAGTCGGTGTTGCAACCCAATTGCTTTCACCTGAAATGAAGCCTCAATTGGCAGCTGACTATGCTGCGGATTATGAAAAAATCCGTACGCGTCTTGCCAACAAACAACCGAAAGCAGCAAAACTTTCTTATGCTGAATCGGTTGAAAATGGTTTCAAGATTGACTTTGAAAAGCATGCACCTGTAAAACCAAACTTCATTGGTTCGCAAACATTCACCAACTATCCACTCGAAGCTTTAGTTGAATACTTCGACTGGACACCGTTCTTTATTTCTTGGAGCTTGGCGGGTAAATACCCGAAAATCCTTGAAGATGAAGTCGTTGGCGAAGCTGCACGTGATTTGTTTGAACAAGCACAAGCGATGCTCAAAGACATCATCGAAAATAAACGTTTCGATGCGCGCGCTACTTTCAGCCTTTACCCTGCGAATCGTGTGGCAGCAGATACTGTTGTGGTAACTGATGAAAATGGCAATGTGACGCATACCTTTGAGCATATTCGTCAGCAGTCTGACAAAGTCACAGGTAAAGCGAATTTCTCACTGGCTGACTTTGTTGCACCGAAAGATGTGGCTCAGGATTATTTGGGTGGTTTCACTGTATCGATCTTTGGGGCAGAAGAACTTTCGCAAGAATACAAAGTTAAAGGCGATGACTATAACGCGATTATGGTTCAAGCTTTGGGCGACCGTTTTGCTGAAGCCTTTGCAGAACATTTGCACCAACGTATTCGTAAAGAATTTTGGGGCTACCAAGCGGATGAACAGCTTTCAAATGAAGAGTTGATCAAAGAGAAGTATGTGGGTATTCGTCCTGCACCGGGCTACCCTGCTTGTCCTGAACATTCTGAAAAAGCGCCGTTGTTTGATTGGTTAGGTACGACTGATAAGATCGGAACTTACTTAACAAGTAGCTTTGCAATGTGGCCACCTTCATCAGTGAGCGGTTTCTACTATGCCAACCCTGAAACGGAATACTTTAACGTGGGTAAAATCTCTGGCGATCAGTTGGAAGATTATGCGAAGCGTAAAGGTTGGACGTTGGATGAAGCAAAACGTTGGTTAGCGCCGAATTTGGATGATTCTGTGGTTTAAGGATCTCGATAGTATAGAAAGAAGAATCCCCTCAAGTGAGGGGATTTTTTAATTACCATTCAAATCGCTCATTTCGTTGCTTTTCATCTTCTTCGTCTCTTTGAGCTTGTCTATCAATAGCAACTAGCCACTCTTTTTCTTTAGAATCTATTAATGATTCTAACTCTGGAAATATGGGTATTATTTTCTCTTTCAAACCTTGTATTGATGGTAATCTTCGCGACATCTCTTCTGACAAACTCCCACTTGCTTGTGTAACTTTAAATATTGATTCATTAAATAAGTGCTCTAGCAGTATTCCTCTTTCTTCTGATAATTTTAATAAATCCACCAACAAATCTAGCCATACAATTTTACTCTTTGTTTCTCCCGTGGTTTCCTCTTGATAATTTTCAACATGAAATAATCTAGCATTTTCTATCCAAAATTTAATTTTGTCTTGATCGCCACCTATCCACTTCAGTACATCATTTGAATCAGCAAAAAATAGAACTTTATTTAAATCACCTTTCCAAAATTTTGATAAAAACTCGTCACTCTCTAAAAATTCTTTTATAAATTTGATTGTATTCGTCTTTATTAATAATTTTAATATCTTAAATTTTTTATCTTCCCTATAAAGAGAAATGTATCGTTCACCATTAAAATAATCTTCAACAGCTTTAAATATTTTATTTTCAAAATCCTCTCCACAGCCTAATAATACTTTTAAACCATCCTCATAATGATTGAAGTTACTCTCACTACTAATAAATTCAGGAACATTGCCTAATAAAATAGATTGATATTTCTCTGATAATTTTTTTTGAAAAAAGCACTCCTCAACTAACTCATAATGAACTCTATCCCATTGCTCCAAATCAATTAGCCGATCTATAAACAGCTCAAATATTTCATTATTTATTCTGTTATGATATTTGCAACCTGCCAATCTTGGCAATTGAGTGATATTGATTTTATCTTGCTTGAAAAGTTGGTAAAAATACTGCGAATCTTCATCATTTTGACAACTATCAAAAATCATATGAGGAGCTATATTTCTCAAAATAGTGTGATCTAACAAAAAATCTACAAATTTTTCATAATCTTTCTGTGATTTTTTTTTAAAACCTTTTAATAATCCTAATAAAAACTCAGAACCCTTTATATCTATATCTATATCTATATCTATATCTGTATGCTGAATTGTATCAATGCAATTATCAATATTATCAAATATATGAACTATACTTTCACCTAACTGAATCAAATATTGATGTGCTAACCATCCACTACTTGCTTTGATCAATAAATCTAAGTTTTCTTTTAAAACATCAATATCCTTTAGATATTCACCTAAATATTGAATTAACTCCTCATAGGAATTAAATTCAGGAACTTTTATTGCATGTTTATCATTTTCACTTTTACTCATTCTATAGATATCATGATCTGGGGCTAAAATATAAGCCTCTAATAGCTCTCGAACTCTGCCTTTATTAGGTCTTAACTCTTGTTCTAAATTTTCTAATTCTTGTAATAATTTAGGTGCATTTATTCCTAATTCATCTTTGTTAAAGCTGATAATACTTAGTAGTTGTCTATGAGCTTCAGGAAAATATTTACGTTTATTAAATTGTAGTAAAAACTTTCTCACAAACTCAGCTTTTCCACATTTCCAAATAATAGCTTTAAGATTGTTCGTAAAAATCTGTCGGGCTTTACTAATCTTTCGGCTATCTAATTCGTCTAATAAACTAAGTAAAAACTCAATCCAACTCCAAATTTCGCCATAAGTTTTGGGCTGATAACCATACTCATTTGCTTGAGAGTTATCAAATGATTCTCGCACAAAGAATCCATAATCATAAAAACTCAATGCTTTAGCTAAACTATCTAAAAGGATAGACTCATACTCAGGTTTCATTTGTAACTGGGTCAAAACTTCTTTTTTTTGCTCTAAATCAGCCAATGTTTCTGATGTATAGAGCCTAAATAGTGAAGTTACTAAATCTCGAATAGAGTTGTTTCTTTCGCCTACTTTTTCATCTTTAGCAAAATAAATGAGTAAATCAAAAGCTTTTTTAAAATTATGTGGTTGATAAGCTAAAGATCGAACCAATCTAGAAATTTCAACAAAATGAGTATTTTCCCTAGTTAGAAAACTAGGATCTGCATTATGTTTTTGCTCTAGTAATTGTAAAACTTGATCTTCAGAAATATGAGCAAGTAATCTAAATTTAACTAAATCCTGTGAATCATATCTATCATTTAAAAGTTTCTCTCCCAACCATCCACTAGAAGAAAACCATGATTTCACTAATTCTTGTACCTTAGGAACATCATGTAAGTAGCTTAAACGTTTAATACAGGACATCTGCAAACGTGCAGGCATATTTTGAATAAATTCATCTAGATGTCTAACTAACTTCTTTGAAATACATTCTTTAGCTAAATGATTTGCTAGTACATGCGGTAAAATGGCATGCCATACCCCACGCTGTTGAACGATATCTTTACTTTTCAGCTCTTCGATTCTTTCAATTGCATCATAACTATCAACTCTTGCAAGTTTCGATAGATAATCCAATTCAGAATTTTCTTCGCCTTCATCTTCTAAATTAAAGGAATAAACTAAAGCAAAATTTTGAGCAACTTGATATAACTGCTCATTAGGCTCTCCTCTTTGCCAAAATAAACGTTTAAATAAATCTGAACCAGTGAGTAATGCTAAGTTATCATTACGTTCAATATTTGAAGCTACTGCCAAAGCTAATCGATAGTTACCACCTGAGAACTCAGCAATTTTTCTTGCGTTTAAATCATTAATATGTGGGTAATGTCGTTCTATAACTTTTTTAATAATTTCAGGGCTATTTGGCTTTAATTTATAAACTTCTGTACTTTCTGGAAAATCATCCTGAACATCATATTCAATAGTTAATAATGAAATTTGAGTATCTTGAATTTTTTTCGTTAAATTACCATGTGTACCTTGGCCACAATTATCGACAATTAAAATATAGGGTTGCTTTTTCTGAATCAGCTCTTCAACAAAATGCTGAGGTTGTGGGTTAGGTGAATCACCAAAATCACAATACCAAACATTTTTAATATCTAGGCTATTGCTTCCAATGCGCTCATCGAAAAGAGCTTGAGCAAAGCGTGTTTTACCTACACCTGAGAGCCCAACTAATCTTATAGAAGTTCCACCTAATGATAATTTTTGTCGAATTGTATTAATACCATCAATTACACTAATCTCATTTTTGTTAATATCTTTAGGTACAACAACTTTAATATCTTCATCAACTAAATATTCTGCTTCGACTTTATCCTTTTTATTTGACCAATCATCATAGCGTTGCCAACCTTCTAGATTTTGCTCTGTAAAGAAGTATTTAGCTAAATCATCATTCTGTAAACAAACGAATGGCGATTCAAAAAATAATGCTTCCCTCCATTCAATATCAATACCTAATCTTTGCGCTTTACTTTCAATCTCTAATAAAGCCTGTGGCACTACCATTCGCTTTTTTTTCTCTACAGTCTCCTGTCCTTGTGCCCACATTTTGTTAGTATAAATTAGTAGTTTATTTAGATTTGGATAGTCTCTATTAATTGTAGTCAACATCTTAAGAAGCTCATCTTTGTGAGCTGACAAAGATGTTTCATAAAATTTTGCTTGAAAACCAATTACTTCACTATCTTTTTCAATTGGATTTTTTTCAATACCTGACTGATTTTTAAATCCAAACCATCCTTTTGGTAAGTCAAATTCACGACAAAATAATAAATAAGCAAACCATTCAAATGTCACTTGCTGATTATTTGAAAATTTTGCCGAAAACACTTCCCAATTTGGTTGGATCACAAATCACTATCTCTATTATTTTTAATTTTAAATTAATTCAAAAATTTATTATTTACAATAGATCTCCTCTCCATTCCTCTCTCTAAGGTGTGAGTGCATTCATTGTGAATTAAATAAAGCTTTATACAATTAGTAATTTAAGTTCTCTATCCTTTTAGGAGATGAGCAGTATTGCTGTGCAAGAGTGAATATAATTCATCATCTCAAAAATGCCTTTTTTCTAACCACTAAACCTCAAATCATCCGTTTTAACATTTTAGATCAGCAAATATTTCAAGTTTAGTGAATAATTAATACTTATTAATGAAATTACCAAAAGTTTGATATTTCCATGAAAAAACTCATCAACCACCCTGAAAACTTGGTTGTCGACATGTGCAAAGGCTTTGTCTTGGCACACCCAGAACTTGCATTCACTGAATCACACAAAATCATTTCAAGAAAAGAAAAACATAACAATGTTGCTCTCATCAGTGGTGGTGGTAGCGGGCATGAACCTGCACATGCGGGCTTTGTCGGTCAAGGCATGTTAGACGCAGCCGTATGTGGCGATGTCTTTGCATCACCTTCGCAAATTCAGATCTATAAAGCACTACAACACGTCGCAACTGACAAAGGCGTGCTGATGATCATCAAAAACTATTCTGGTGATATGATGAATTTCCAGAACGGTGCAGCTTTAGCAACTGAAGATGGCATCAAGGTCGACTACGTCAAAGTGGCAGATGATATTGCAGTCAAAGATAGTTTATATACCGTCGGACGTCGTGGTGTCGCAGGCACAATCTTTGTTCATAAGATTGCAGGCGCAGCAGCATCTAAAGGCTTAGAATTAGGTGAAGTTAAAACAGTCGCTCAAAAAGCGGCTGACAATGTCATCAGTTTAGGTTTTGCCTATAGCTCATGTACTGTTCCTGCTAAAGGCACACCAACCTTCACCCTTGCCGATGATGAGATGGAATACGGCGTGGGTATTCATGGTGAACCGGGGATCCGTCGTGAAAAAATCTTGCCAGCAAAAGAACTGGCACAACGTATGGTCGATGACCTGTTTTTAGATCGTCCAGACATGAAAGAAGTTGCAGTATTGATCAATGGCTTTGGTTCTACCCCAATGCAAGAACTGTATCTGTTTAACCATGATGTATGCGCACACCTTGCACATAAGGGCATTAAAATTTACCGTACCTTTATCGGCAACTACATGACAAGTATCGACATGAATGGTGCATCCATTTCATTACTTGAATTGGATGATGAACTCAAAACATACTTAGATGCAGAAGCTAACACCCCTGCCTTTAAACTTGATGGTTCACCTGCTTTAGCCATTGAGTTTGCGATAAAAGATACGGCTACCCAACATCAAGGCAATAGCGAAGTTGAAACTGCAGCAGAACATGCTGAAATTCAAAATGAGCAATTCACCATTGAAAACATGCGCTATGTGGTCGATGTCATGGCTGCCTGTATTATTAAAAATGAAGTGCCATTTTGTGAGTTAGACGCACACGCAGGCGATGGTGACTTCGGCATGAGTGTGGCTAAAGGCTTTAAACAACTCAAGAAAGAATGGCAAAGCTTGATCCAAGCACAGCAGATGGATGAATTCTTACTCAATAGCTCCATGATCATCATGGAACATTGTGGCGGTGCATCAGGTCCCATCTGGGGTTCTGCATTTCGTGCCGCAAGTAAAGCCATTCAAGGTAAAACCACGTTAAGCGTGGCAGATTTTGCCGATATGCTGCAAGCCGCAGTAAAAGGTATTCAAACCACAGGTGAACGTTCATTTGGACGTGGCGCGGTAGTGGGAGATAAAACTCTCATTGATGCGCTCGTGCCATGCGCAGATTCATGGTCAGCCAACACCGACAAAAGCTTTAAGGAAAACTTTATCTTAGGTGCTCAAGCTGCTGTTCAAGGTGCTGAATCGACCAAAGAGATTGTTGCACGTATGGGTCGTGCAGGTACTGTCGGGGATCGTAGCTTAGGCTATCCTGATGCAGGTGCATATGGTTTAGGCGTGATTTTTACCGATATTGCTGATCATCTAAAATAACATCTAAACATGACATAAATGATTGATTAGTTATGTAAAAAAGCCCTGATGATTCAGGGCTTTTTTTGCTTTTTATTTTTTAAAACTTGATAATAATGCGCTGGTAATCGCCTGATTATGTGATGCCACACGAGACTTCTTCGCTTTCGCTGACTGGTCAGCTACACGTTGAATTTTGACAGCTTTTAATTTACCTTGATTTTCAACAACCTGAAATTTGACTCGGTCATTGCGTTTTGGCTCACCTTCATCTGCAGGAAAGTCAGAAATGTGGAAAAAAATATCCTCACCTGCACCAACAATAAAACCAAAACCTTTATCGGCATGATAAATTTTAATTTTTCCTTGCTGGACTTCAGACTTCATAACATTCCCAAAAAACGGTATACAATTTTCAATATTATACACGCATCTTAAAGTGCATCATCTTTGCTGATCACTTTAAATAATCATGCAAGTGCTGTTGGACAATGACGCGTTTGTGTCCTTTACTTTGTTGTTCCGATAACAATGATTCCGCATCTAAAACCACCACTTTGTGACCATCATCCTGTAGACGTTTCACACCTTCAAATAACATTCGAGCACCGACATCATGGATTAAAGTCAGATGTGTAAGATCAAGCACTACTTTATTTTTACCTACAGGCTCATTCTGTAACTCACGCAAGAACATTTCAGTCTCTGTAAATTGTAAGACACCACGTAGCTCATATACCACCATGCCATCATCATACTCACGGCGACTTTGGATAATGGTTTGTGCTGAAGGGGTTCCCTCCATCAAATGTAATCCCATATCACTTGATAGACGTTCAAAGATTTCCACACCTCGAACACTGTTGCCATGGCTGTCTAATTTAGGCGAAAAAACCGCAATTCCAACCTGACCTGGTAAGACACCAATGATCCCCCCTGCCACACCACTTTTGGCAGGAATACCAACGGTGGTCAACCAATCTCCAGCTGCATCGTACATACCACACGTCATCATGACGCTAAGTACCTGACGACATACCTGACGATCTAAAATACGTTTTCCCGTAACAGGGTCTTTTCCGCCATTCGCCAACACACTGCCCATTCGCGCTAAATCTTTCACGGTGACTTTAATCGCACACTGTTGAATATAACCATGAACAATATGCTCTGGGTCTTCTTCTAGCACGCCGACGGTACGCAACATATATCCAATCGAAAGATTACGAAATGCTGTTTTCAGCTCAGATTGATAGACTTGCTCATCAAAGGTTAATTCACGCCCACACAGTTCACTCAAGAAACGTCGTAAATGTTCTGCACGTGAAACAGTCTTTTTATGAGGTAATAAAGAATGTGTCGTAATCGCACCCGAGTTAATCATTGGGTTCTTGGGAATCGATCGTTCTTTTTCTAATGAGATTTGATTAAATGCTTCCCCCGAAGGCTCAACACCAACTTTTTCTAATACCTGAGCCAAACCATGTTCTTGAATCGCTAACGCATAAGCAAATGGTTTAGACATTGATTGAATCGTGAACTCAACTTCATCATCCCCTGAGGAATAAATCGTACCATCAATGGTTGAAAGTGCTAAAGCTATACGATTTGGATTGGCAGCTGCCAGTTCTGGAATATAGTCAGCCAATGCTCCTTCGGTATTCGCATGACATTGGTCCAATACATGGGCAAGATAATCAGGTACAGGTGTCTTCATTTTTATTCTCTTGGTGATCAATGGAGACCCAAAATAAGATCTCAAATGTTAAATTCAGCTGTCGATATCGTGTCACATCTGACTTGATTACGACCATTCTGCTTTGCAAGATATAGTGCTTTATCCGCTGCACTATAAATCCTTAGCTTTACTTCGTCTGTGTATAGATGTGGTAAATTTTGTGACATCGCCACGCCAAAGCTTGCGGTCACTTGAATAAAAGTCACTGGGCTAATCTCAATTTTTTCACTTTCGATCGTTCGACGGCAGCGTTCTGCGATGATTAATGCTTCGTCGATATCACCATCTTTAAGTACTAGAACAAACTCTTCACCACCGAGTCGTCCCACTATATCCTCTTCTCGTGTTTGCTGTTTTAAAATGAGAGCAATACGTTTAAGTACAAGATCACCAACATCATGACCATAATTATCATTAATCTGCTTGAAGAAATCGAGATCTAAGAGGATGAAAGCAAAGCTGCGATTTTGTTGAATTAACTTACTAGTAAACTGATTGATGTAACGACGGTTATAGAGGTTGGTTAACGCATCTTTCTGACTTAGTATTTCAATCTTACGCTCACGTCGTCTCCACTGCGACAAGATCAACTCAAAAAAAACTGCTGAGCACAACAGTATGGGTAAATATAGTACCGCCATACTTTTCAGCCAAAAAGGATTGGCATACAAATTAGATTGATTCAGTGCATCACTAAATAATGGTGCATAAGTCAGTTGACCATTGGCCGTCAGTACTGCCAACCACAAGATAATACAAGCAATAATAAAAGAGACGCTATAGATGATGCGCTGTTCATATAACACAAAACCAATTAATACAATATTGACCGTTCCCGCCATCACCGCAGGACTATAAATCCCAACCGTGTATCCTGAAAAAATGACAATCAATCCATAAAATAAGGGGATTAAATAGCCCAAGATTCGGCGAGCAGTAGCATTTTTACGAAGCATTAAAGCGATTATCAGAAAACACATGGTCAAAATCACTTGTGAACATGTGGTCAATGTCCGATGAGGATAATATTCTGGATCTAACCAAATTTGATATTCTGAATGGAAAGTTAGGTAGTACCACAACCAATGACCGATGAGCATCAACAGCCCAAATATAAGTAACAGAATCCCTTTATTAAAGTTGGACCAGTTAATAATAGAACGATCAGATTCTAACAAGACATATTTGATAGCTTGCAATAAACTGCGCTGTTGTTGTACTTCATTCTCTCGAGTCATCATCTAATTGTATTATCGAATATTCATATTTATTTTTATTAAAATTTGGATGTATTCAGCGATCATGTCAATGCGCTTTAAGCATTAAAAAGACTGCTTTATCGTTCAGATCAATTTATGGTATGAATTTGATGATCACTGACCAAAACAAAAGCATGCTATAAAAAAACCTAAACGTATGTTTCTCTATAGTTAGTAGTACCAAAACCGAAATTTAATCATTGAATTAAGCTGACTGATATAACTGTACCTGATTTCGTCCGCTTTCTTTGGCAATATATAAAGCGTGATCTGCACAATGCGTAATGACATCTTGATCAGATAACTCATGGGATAGTGCAATACCAAAGCTTGCCGTCACATTTAACGAGGTTCCATCATCCAGCACAATTGGCTGCTGTGCAATCGCGTTACGGCAACGTTCTGCGATATCAACCGCTTGATCACGACTGAGATTGTCCAGAATTAATATAAATTCTTCACCGCCATAACGTCCAACCGTATCACCAATACGAACATGATATTCCAAACGCGTCGCCACCTGTTTCAGGACTTCATCTCCTGCTGCATGACCATATTGATCATTAATTTGTTTAAAATGATCCAAATCCAATAAGATCACAGCATAATCAGCACGATCCTGCTGAAAATGTGATAACACTTCATTGATTTGACGACGGTTATAAACGTTCGTTAGTGCATCAAATTTACTGCTGGTTTCGAATTGTTTTTCACGACTGCGCCATTGGGTGAGTAAAATCTCAAAGAATAAAACACTCATAAGTAAAATGGGCACGTAGAGCTGTACCATGCTCATGACCCAAAAATCATTTTGGTAAACGATACTTTTATTCAACTCATCACTAAACATAGGTGCATAACGAATTCGATCGATATGCGTCAAGTAACACGTTAATAACGTGTATATCGTAATTGGAATTGCAATCCCATAAATAATTTTACGGCTATAAAATACCAACCCGACCAATACAATACTAATGAACCCTGCCATTGTTGCAGGACTATAAATTCCAATCGAATACCCTGAATAAATCATGGTCATTCCAAAGAAACTAGGGGCAAAGTAAGCAATGAAGGTTTGAAACTTAGCGATATGCTGAAACTTGAAACAACTCCAAAACAGGACAAGATAAATCACGGAGGTCACCAACAATTGGGTAACACGTAATTCAAAATAGTCAGGATTTAACCACTGTGCTTTTTCAGGGGTATAAAAAGCCACAATTAACCAGCGAGCGACCTCAAGTTGGCTTAGAATTCCAAAAAAGAGGATAAGCCGTCCCTTTTTAAAATCACTCCAATTGATCAGCATATTTTGAGGATCAAGGATGTACGTATTGGCCATACGATACAATCGCTTAATCATATGTTGAATCTTCCTGATTAACTTCATTCTGTCCTTTTATCTTTTATATTGTCTTTTTAAGCAGCGTGAACTCGCTCTACAAACAAGATCCCATCAAGATGGTCAATTTCGTGTTGAATAATTCGTGCAGGGAATCCTGAAAAAGTCTCAGTAATTTCCTGTCCTTGCATATTACGATAACGGACACGGATTGATGAAGCTCGAGCTACTTCCGCACGTCGATTCTCTACACTTAAACATCCCTCTTCTCCTAAAACAACATGATCAGAACGCTCCAATATTTCTGGATTAATCATGTAAATAGGCTCCATCTCAGGCGCATCGGGATACCGTATATTGGGTTTTGAAGCGACGATAATAATCCTTTTAGAGACATAAACTTGTGGCGCAGCAATACCGACACCATTGCGCTGTTGCATCGTAAAATTCATTGCTTCAACCAGATGCGTTAACCAGCTACTACTAAACTCAAGTTCACTTACCGGCGATGCAACCAATTCAAGGATCACTTCACCTTTTTGAGCAACGGGTAGTATCGTCATAATAAGTTCATCTCAATTATGATAAGAATTTGATCTTCATAATTTTTTAAATTTTAAATCAAATATTTGATTAATAGTCAACCAATCTTAAAGCATTTCAAGATGAAGTAAAACTGATTTAAATGAAGAATTTGTGACCTGATAATTTTACGGCTCAAGTTTCACTTTTTTGTATGACATCAGCATCCTGAAGTTCGTAGTAGTGTCTAACCTGATTACGACCACGTTTTTTTGCCAGATATAATGCTTGATCTGCATGACGAATCACCGCTTCTTTATTTAAATTAAATTCAGAAATGGCTATACCAAAGCTTGCTGTCACTCTGATCGTCGTACGTTCATCGATATAAAAGAGCTCATTTTCAATTTCTTTGCGACACCGCTCTGCGACCTCCATCGCAGCTCTGAGGTTTTTATTCTGCAACAGCATCACAAACTCTTCACCACCAAATCGCCCGACAATATCTGTATCACGTATATTTTGACGTAGTACATTGGCAACACGCTTTAAGACGTTGTCTCCGATATCATGACCATAGTTATCATTAATACTCTTAAAATGATCAAGATCTAACAGAATGAGAGCAAATTTTCGTTCTTGTAATTGAATTTCATTGAGTTCTAAACCTATTTTTCGACGGTTATAAATCCCCGTAAGCGGGTCCATTTGACTCATTAAATTAATTTGTTTTTCTCGATTTCTCCATTGCGTCAACAAAATCTCAAACAATACAAAAGTCGCAAAAAAAATAGGCACGTAAAAATAAAGTTGTGAATAAACCCAGAATTCATTAAATACCATGACTGAATAATTGAGCTGATCACTAAAGACCGGTGCGTAGGTCATATAACCCAATGCACTACTGACAATTGCAATGAGCATATATACAGTGACTGGTAAAAAAAGCAGATATACAATCTTGCGTTCAAATAAAACCAGACCAACTGTTAAAATACTGATAAATCCCGCAACGGTAGCAGGACTACTGATACCAACCGAATAGCCACCATAAATAAAGCTTACGGAAAATACCAAAATAATAAAGTAAGGTAAATATTGTCTCACCCATTCTTTATGACGCCATATGACACAAGGAATAATCAGTAAGAACTGTAATACACAGCACAGCAACATCCGTGATAGGTGAAAATAATAATAATCAGGATTGAGCCAATGATGTAATGCAGGATGATGAAATGAAAATAAATACCATGTAATCCAGGTGATATGTGCAAGCCCGCCCAATACCATGACCAGAATACATTTATTTAAGTTACTCCAATTCATCAACACACTTTGATTCATAAATGAATGAAGTGTATAGGGGCGAAAAATTCGATTGAATAGTCTTAACATAATGAACTAACTCAATTGAAACAGCTCATCAAAATAAACTATATTTTCATTTAACTGTGTAATCATTAAATCTATTTCACCCCTACAAAATATAGTGAATAAAATCACATATTTTTTATTATAATTGCACTTATTATCACAATCTAACCTTAAGATTAGGATTTATCAAGGTTTTTTTACCATTTATTCTATTTTTTTTTAAAGCTTTTTTTGCTTAAATCCAGCTAGCGATACGCTCAAGCATTTTGATTTGACTCAGCTAAAAATTGCTAAGTACACTCCTAACTCTTAGAACTCTTAGAGATCGAGTTCTCGATAAATAACTTTAATTTCTTGTGCAATGTGAATACTGACTCGATGATGCAAATATTGAATCAAAATATCAAACTGCTCTGCACCATCGTCTAATCCAGTACAAAAATATTCAGTATGAGGAGGAAGCGTTTTTAACCACTGACTTTGATAAAAATCGGCAACGGATTCAAAGTTAAGATAACGATGAGGATGCTGTTGTAATGATTTTACAAATTGCAGAAATCGAGCTTCCCAAAAGTGGATAATCATACATTTAAAGTCTACTGGTTAAATTCAATTTCATTGTTACGTCGATCTGCTTTATTTTGCAGATCGAATCATTCAAATCAATGTCCAAGGATGTAAATTTTTCAGAGTGAGTAGACGGTTTGCTGTTGAACTTGATATTTTTTCTTCCACTGAAGATAACCTAATAAGGCTAAAACAATAAATGCGCCATAAAGACCAGCCGTCAAGTATAGATCTTTATACATAAACATCATCACATAGATGATATCCACCACGATCCAAGCAGGCCAAATTTCCAAATATCGTTTTGACGTCCAATATGTAATGAGCAGACTTAAACTTGCCAATTGAGCATCTAAATAAGGAATGGAAGCATCCGTAAAATAATCCAAACCTAAACCAAAAATAAATCCTGCCAACATTGTAAAAAACACATGTTTGATAATTCTCAACCCTTGAATACGATTGATGGCAAGTTGCTCTTGCTGTTTAAACTGAGCTTTCCATATCCACCACCCATACACACCTAAACCGATAAACACGCATTGCAATATCGTTTCACCATAGAGTTGATAGTCATAAAATAACTTTGCATATAAGCCATAAGCCACGAGATTCACAGGCCAACACCATATATTACGACGAATCGTGAGGGTTACACCCAATACACTCATCAATACTGAAATAATTTCTAAAAGGCTCATACACTACTTAAAATGATCGTGGTTTATTTGATACGCCTATCCTAACGTATATTGAATGGCACCATACATGATTCTTAACGAACACGACTTAGCGATGTTCAATTTGAACTGCACAGTTTTGACCTAACCATTAAACTCCTCTAAAAATAGAATGTCCTCAATGGAAAATAATAATGATGAATACAACTCAAACGACCAGAATAACCATTGAAATTCGCAATCATCTGATGTTGATTGGTTTAAACCGTGCTGCGAAGCGCAATGCATTCGACAGTCATATGATTGATGAACTTTCACAAGCACTTACCACCTATGAAGACCAGTCCGATTTACGCTGTGCTGTGATTTATGCACATGGAGAGCACTTCACGGCAGGATTAGATCTGCTTGAGCTTCAGCCGCGTATGTCAGATGGTATATTTTCGGAAGATATGAATCTGATTAACCCATGGGGCACGACTGGTCGTAAACGAAAAAAACCAGTCGTTGTCGTTGTGAAGGGGTATTGTTTTACTGCTGGAATAGAATTGATGTTGAATGCCGATATCTGTATTGCCCATCAAAATACCCAATTTACTCAACTTGAAGTGCAACGTGGCATCCTCCCCTTTGGCGGAGCAACTTCACGCTTCGTTAAAACTGCAGGTTGGTCTAATGCAATGCGCTACTTATTGACGGGGGATTTTTTTGATGCTGCAACTGCATATCGACTTCATTTAATTACCGAAGTAACAGAACAAGATCCGCTTGACCGTGCCATTGAACTCGCCGAATCCATCGCTTCAGCTGCTCCACTCGCTGTTCAGGCCACATTGACGGCTGCTCATGAAGCAATTTCACATGATGAACAGTACGCTTTTAATCAGTTAAAGACTCATCTTCTTCCACTAATACAATCTGAAGATGCTGTCGAAGGTATGCGAGCAATGAGCGAAAAACGTCAACCTCGCTTTAAAGGTCAATAGTTCAATATCGGGAAATATAGACATGCAAGCTATTCCAAATGTGAACCAGATGCCGAGCATCAATAAAACTCAAGTTCAGTTTCCTGCCTTAGATAACTATATGCTCACCGGCACTCGCTACCTATCATCTGGTGTGAAGACTGTTGCACGTATTATTGTGGCTTCAGCGACAGCGGTTCCCCAACCTTTTTATCGCAGATTTGCAGAGTATGCTGCAGAACGTGGTTTTGAAGTGCTAACCTTTGATTATCGTGGTGTGGGGGCATCATCTCCAGCACAACTCAAAGGTTTTAAAATGAGTTATTTGGATTGGGGGAAACTTGATCTCGCTGGTGCCATTGAATACTTTTCTAGCGATACTTTCCCCTTATTTGTGACTGCACACTCTTATGGTGGTCAAGCCTTGGGACTTACCCCTAATCATCATCAAGTCAGTGCCATGTGTTGCTACGGTACAGGTGCAGGTTGGGCAGGATATATGCCGTTCAAAGAAAGATTCAAAGTATCCGTGATGTGGAGTATTGTGTTTCCACCCATTGTCGCAGTCACAGGTTATTTACCTTGGAGTAAATTCAATATGGGCTCTGATCTGCCTTTAGGGGTATATCAACAGTGGCGTCGTTGGTGCAAAAATCCGTTATATTTTTTCGCTGACCCCGAGCAACAAGATTTAAAAGCACAATATGCAAGTGTTAAAACCAAAATTTATGCTGTTTCAGCATTAGATGATGATTGGGCTCTCCCAAATTCGAGGCAAGCCTTTATGCAACATTATCATTCTGCTGATATGCGCTACATTGATATCACAGCCAAACAGTATCAAATGCCTGCAATTGGACACATGGGATATTTCAAAAAAGGCGCAGAAAAAATTTGGGATGACATGCTCCAAAATTATCTCAATTTAGTTAATGATTAAATTCTAAATTACTGAATAAAGTCAGATTGATGCTCTACCCCTTGTGCGTCAGTATGTCGATACATGATGCCATATTGACTCACATAGTATTCAAGGGATTGATTACGATATTCCCATAAAATCGACCACTCACCTAAATCAAATTGATTGATCTGACATAAAGTTCGTGATGGCATCTTGTTCAAAAACTCATATTGAATTTGCTGAGCAAACTTGATATCACGATGATTTACACGTTTCTCAAACAGTAATTTTGCAACCTCATCAAACATACGAATATCTTCGACAGAATCCGTATCATACACCAAGCGCGCCGGCTGGCTGAGATCAGTAGGCTTGAGGAGTTTTGTTAAATCAAAGTGCCTCTGCGTATTCCCCATAATCAATTTAGGTTGTAATAATAGTCGCCATACGGCATAGCAACTGACCAAAGCAAAACACACCACGATTAGCATCATATTTTTTACTCATTCCGATGATTATTCATTGAATCGTTCATTACAGAAATGATTATTTCTTTATTTTTATTGTTAATTTTCTTGGTGTTATTAAGTTTTAACTTTTAAAATATTAACTTAAAAACCAGTAGAGCGATGGCACGAAACGTAACAACTCATTTCAAAATCCACATGTTATGTAAACCGTGTAAATCTAGGTAATTTTACTTAATCAATATCACTTAAAAGCATATTAAAAGGTCTCATTAAAATAGGGTTTAAAATCTTAGTGTTCTAAATCATTAAGACATGTTTTGTCGTTTAACTTGATACGCATCTACACTATTCATATCTCAAATTTTATAATTTAACCATGAACTATTCCCGTAAACGCAAACCCATTACCAGTGCATGGCCAGTTGAGCATGATTGCTTCCTCATTGAAAACAGTCATCTTCAACTCGAAGCATTGCAACAGACGCTTCCTTATTCTGCTCAAGAAATTGAAGATCGCCAAGAAATCTTGGGGCTCACGAGACGTCGTCGTCAAATGAAAAAATTAGATTAATGAAAAAGTCTATCACGCACGCTATGACTATGACTTTAAAGACACTTCATTGAAAGGTCTAAAGTTTATGACTCGTTATAGTAAAGGCGATGATATTGAAATTCGTAACACCGACAATCAGACGTTTGAACAAGATGCTCTTGATTTCGAGCTCAGCTATCGTGTTCCAACGGGTAAACTCGAAGGTTTAAATATTCGTACACGTTATAGTTGCTACCGTAACAATATCCCACCAGTAGGTATGGCATTTAAGTCGGATGACGAAATGCGTGTCAACATTGATTACACTTGGAAATTTAAATAAAACAAAGTTAAAGGGAGTTCAACGGAACTCCCTTTAACACAAATACCTTTCATAGATCACAGCTCATATTTTAATTTCACATCCATTTCACAAGATTGCCAGTAGATTAAAAAATAAGAATAAATTAGTGGATTGAGATCATGAAACACGTCAAAAAAATTGTGGCTGCGACATTGAGCCTTCCTCTACTCTTTTTATCAGGCTGTGCAAGCATTCCAAGTTACTCTGATGATTATGCTCAAGCAAGATCGACAGTTCAAGGCATCACCATGACGCCTGCCAAAGCTCAAGATATAGGGGTTCGTTTTACCAGTGCATTCAATACTTTAGGTACACCTGAATTCACTAACCGAGCAAGCAATCTTTATGCTGACAGTTTATATATCAATGACACACTTTCACAATTTAGTAAGCGTGAAAATCTAGTCGAACATTTCAAAGGTATGAATAACCGTGTCAGTAATGTTTCAGTCAAATTGCTCAACACATCACATTTTGACGACTCAGCCTATGTGCATTGGCGTATGGCATATGATTTTAAAATCTTCGGCACGACTCGAAGCATGGAATCACATGGAATTAGTGAAATAAAACTCAATGAGCAAGACAAAATTGTGTTCCAGCAAGACTTTTGGGACCCAGCTGATGGCTTATTTCGCTCACTACCATATGCTGGAGGGTTATACGCATGGTTATTACCTTTCAAAAAATCGCAATAATGGCCCTCTCTGCTTTGAGTCTATTCTTCTTACCACTCGCGCATGCACAAAGTGTGCGTGAGTGTGGTCAAGGAGACCTCAAAGTCGGACAAAAAAATGTCGGTAAAGCAACTTATTACGCTCAAAATTGTCAAAGCACTTGGAAGAATCAAGATATTCGCATGGAGTTTGCTTATACTCAAAATATTCCAGAATGGGCCTTTAAAAGGGCTGCAACGCACTTTCTTAAACGAAATGTCAAACAAGCCAATACGTTGGAACAGCTTGACCAGATCACACAATTGTACCAACCCGTTCGGTCTGGTGATATTTATAGTCTAAGCTATACCCATACGACCCAGACTTTAACCTTAAGTTTAAATCAAAAAATTTTGGGTAAAATTCAATACATGAATGCCAATGATTATTTTAATATTTGGCTGGGTTCGTCTCCATTTAGTGATACTTTGAAAAAGCAATTATTGGACTAATCGTGTCGCCATGACTAAACATTTTATTTTAATGGTCGAAGATCATTACGAACTTGCTTCAACATTATGTGAATTTTTAGAAGAGCATAATTTTGTGGTTGATCATGCGCGTAATTTGGATGTGGCACGTCAACTGCTCAAGCAACATCCTTATCATATTCTACTGTTAGATATTAATTTACCTGACGGTACAGGGTATGACCTGTGTGAATGGCTTCGCAACAAACAGGGACTCGACCTCCCAGTACTGATGCTGACTGCTCGTGATACTTTGGATGATAAATTAAAAGGTTTCCGAGCTGGTACAGATGATTATTTAGTCAAACCATTTGATTTTAATGAATTGGTTTATCGTGTTCGTGCACTGATCAAACGCTCATTAGGAGAAGTATCTAACAGCCAAATCAAAATTCACGATCTCACACTAGACCCTGCTTTACAGCAAATCACACGTGCAGGTCAAATGATCGAACTGCCCCCTATTCAATTCAAACTTTTAAAATTACTTATGCGAAACTCACCTAAAGTGCTCACTAAACAGGAGATCATGCTTGAGTTATGGGGAGATGAAGAACCAGAAAGCGATGCGCTCAGAAGCCATATCTATAATTTAAGAAAAATGGTCGATAAGCCCTTTGAACAAAAATTAATACACACCGTTTCAGGGGTAGGTCTAAAGATCGCAGTTGAATAAAACTAGTTACTACTGAATTCACACTTCAGATCAAATTCCCCCAAATACACTATTTTGGAGGCTGATCATTCAAGTAAACGACCACAATCAGTCCTGAACTGAGTGACAAGTCAACTTTTGGATGAGTCATCAAATAGTATTCACGATCAAATAACTCTACTCTCCAGCCAAGTTGTTTACATAATTTTTGAACCAGTTGTAGCCCGATACCATGACCTTTGATATCGAGTTGCAGCTGCTGATTCGTTAATTCTTGCACTTTAGAGTTATTCGGTAAATCAATCCCGATCCCATTATCTGCGACCAACACTTTATTTTTTTCGAGAATGACATTAATGCTTGTCCCTTGAGAGTAATTCAATGCATTTCTTAAAATATTGCTAAACACCATTTTTGTCATCGATGGATATAAATGACGTTTGACCTCATCAACTTCGATGTTTAAATCGATACTCATTCCTTTTGCCAAACTGACACTATTCAAGTCACTTACAACATCTTGAAGCAATTCAGATAAACGGGTTTTTTCACTTTGTAAATTGCTTGTGGTATTTCGAGCAATCGCCAAAAGTGTATCGACCAATAACTGCATATCTTCGATTGTGTTTTGCAATCGAGTAAAGGATTTGTTATCACCATAACGGGCCTGACAAAGTTGTACATTTCCCTTCAATATTGTGAGCGGTGTTCGAAGTTCATGACTAACATCGCCAGTAAACTCTCTTTCACGCTGAATGAATTCGCTTAGAACTTGATGATATTTTTCAAGTGCTTGCTTAAGATATTCAGCCTCCAAATTAGAATCTGTCTTAATTTCTTTAAATGGTGATGCTCGATTATTTTGATGTTCCCAATCGATATGTTCGAGTGCATTGGCTAAGCGTGTGATGGGCGAAAAATAGCGGCGTGCACGGCGATTCCACCACCACAGCACACTGTATAGCAAAAATAAGCTGACCATGAGTGGCGCTAAACCAAACAGCCAAATAAGCTTATTAACATTACTTTCACCAAACACTAAAAAAACGTGTTCACCATTGCGTGTCCCATAAACCGTCATCCGGTCTTTACCATCGATATAGTGTCGATGTACACCCGATTGGAGTTTTAAATTACGAAATTCAGAGGGGGCTAACTCGTCATCGGACCAACGATATCCATATAAATTTTTAGTGTCGGGTAAAGCAGCTTCTGGATTACGCTCCATACGCTGCCAGTAATGCTCCATCTCCTGTTCGAGCGCTGTGGTCAGCAATGTTCCTTTAATGACCCAAGCACTGCAACCAATCCCAATCACAATAGACAAGGCAATAAGACCAATTTGTAGCCAATAATAGCGGTTAAACACCTCACCCAAAGGATGATCGCGTTTATCCCTAAATAGCCTCATCATGGACATGTACCCTCTTCACCTTATCGCTAAAATTAGTTTGAACTTCAAACAGCTCGCTTCTTAAACAAATAATGGCCAATCACCCACTCACGACCTTTGTCATAACCAAACAGTTCTGCACAAGCCATGAAAAAGATTCTCCAACGTTGCCACCAGATTTCCGCATCTTGACCATAAGTTTGCTTAAATAGTGGTTTAAGTAAGTCCTTTTTTTGATCCATATTATTTAACCATGCATTGGCTGTATGTTCATACTGTTGTCCAGACCATTGCCATTGGTTTTCTAACTGTAAATGATCCTGAAAGTGCAGGAAAGTCGAAACAGCAGGCATTAAACCGCCTGTAAAAAAATATTTAGACATCCAGTCATAATCATTTTTAACTTCAAATGGATAGTGAATAAATCGATGGCAGAAAATATGACACCACAATAAACCATCTGCTTTGAGCCATTGGCTAATATTGGCAAATAATCGCTGATAGTTTCGAACATGCTCAAACATTTCAACGGATACAACACGATCAAAAGAGTTTTGCTCCAACTCGAGTTGATTTACATCACAGGTGATGACTGTCAAATTGTTAAATTGCTTTTCTTTGGCTTGTTGTTGAATGTGAAGACGTTGAGTGTTGGAGTTTGATACTACCGTAATGTTGGCATTTGGATAATGCTCTGCCATATACAAACTGAGTGATCCCCAACCACAGCCTATTTCTAAGATGTCCTGACCATCTTGTAATTGCGCACGTTCACAGTAGACCTGCAGGGCATTTTCCTCAGCTTGATCTAAACTGGTTTTAGCATCATGGAATAAACTGGCACTGTACTTTAAACGCTTGCCCAACACGGCCTGAAAGAATGCTGTAGGCAATTCATAATGTTGTTCATTTGCCTTGTCTGTATCAATCGCGATTTCACTTTTTTTCAAGTCTCTTAATACATCCATATAACGCTGTGAAGCGAATACAGGGTCAAAACGACCTTCTTGCTCAAGACGTTTTTTGCAAAGTGCTTGGATACCAAGACGAATAACTTGATCTGGAACTTTGCCACTTTCAATGAGTTTTAACGATTGTTGAACGATTGAATCCATGTAATTACCTACTTTTTCGGTGGCCAAGGAAGAAACATTGATGTTTTTTGTTGGTACATCTTGTAGTTTGCACCACGATTTTTGAGCGCTTGCTGTTCACTAAATGGAATACCCGTGATGTAGTACAAAAAGAGCCACATCAACACCGGATAGATCCACAACCAAGGCGTTCCCGCCGCTATACCTAAGATTGGATAAGCAAACCAATGTATCCATTCAAAAAAGTAATTCGGATGGCGTGAATATTTCCATAACCCTTGATCCATCGTTTTGCCACGATTATTCGGGTTCAATTTAAATTGATACAACTGATGATCTGCGAGTGCCTCACCGATAAATGCAACCAGCATGATTAATCCTGAAATCAGCAGCAGCAGTTCTGTCGAGTTACTCCACAGCATCGCAGGTATACTGAGCAATTTGATCATTGGATATGAGAATAAGGAGATCAACCCAGCCTGAAATAGAAAAAAGAGAAGAAAACCTAAATGTTGAAAGTCTCCCATCGCACGGCGCATATTGGCATAACGCGTGTCCTCAGCATCTTCTCGGATATATCGTCTGAATAAATGCAATGCTAAACGGAGAAACCAAAGACCACTCGCGATCGCTAGAAAAATGCGAACAGATGTAGGGGCTTCATTCATTACATTTGCTGCGATGAGGACATTTAAAGCTATTCCAAAGCTCCAAATGACATCGACCAAACCTGCACGATGATTAAATGTCACCCAAATCCATGCACAAAGCATCAGGAAAACATTCATCACAAATAAATTGAGCAACATCGAGATGTCCTCTCACTGATTTAGTATGGACTTGCTTCAAACAATAAATGCACATCACTAATGACGCCTTCGAGAAAACCTCCTTCGCAATAACATAAATAAAAATCCCACATGCGAATAAAGTTTTCATCAAAGCCCAGTGCTAAAACTTGCTCACGCTGTTGTAGAAAACGTTCACGCCAGCAGTGAATCGTTTGTGCATAACTTAAACCAATATCTTCAAGATGCTTTAGACGTAATTTTTGTTCTGATGCAACGTTGGTCATCACGCTGATACAAGGAATAAAACTACCTGGGAAAATGTATCTTTTGATGTAATCGACCGTACTCAATGCCTTTTCATATCGCGCATCTTCAATGGTGATGGCTTGAATAAGCGCCAAACCATTAGGTTTTAACAGCTGTCTACACTTTTCAAAATATGTCGATAGATATTGAGCACCAACGGCTTCAATCATTTCAATTGAAACCAATTTATCGAATTTACCTTCAAGTAAACGATAATCTTTTAATTTAACTTCAACACGATGAGACAGACCCGCAGCGTCAATTCTAGCTTTAGCTTCGTCATATTGAGCTTGAGAAATGGTAATAGTAGTCACTTTACAACCATAGTTTTGCGCAGCATAGATCGCAAAACCACCCCATCCACTGCCAATTTCAACCAAATGATCCATCGGTTGAAGTTTCAATTTTTGGCATATGATTTCTTTTTTATAATCGGATGCTTGTTCCAAAGTCATAGATTGATCTTTGAATACCGCGCTGGAGTACATCATGCTCGGATCAAGAAATAACTTAAAAAAGTCATTACTTAAATCATAATGCTCAGCAATATTTTTGCGACTACCTTCCAATGAGTTTTTACGCGATGCATACCAAGTTTTGAGCAAGAGTTGACTCGCCTTTGCTAAGGCACTTTGGTTCATACGATCTAAAATATCGCGATTTCTCGCAAGAATTCGCACAATCTTCACTAAATCTGGTGTCGTCCAATATCCTTGAATGAAACCTTCAGCTGCACCAAGAACCCCCTGACGAAAAAGTAGATCCATCAACTTTGCATCATGGACCTCAATCACTGCGTCTAGATCACTTACCTCACCGACTGAACCCTCCCAAATCCCTTTAAAATGAATTTGGCCGTGTTTTAATTTCAGTAAATGACGTAACACCAGCGGTAGTGAAGATTGCTCTCCCATTAACAATGATTTCATATCACAGCTTGTCCTTCGTTTTATTGGGATGCCGATAAAATGGAACTCTATTTATCCAAAGCTTAAAGGCATGATAATAAATACCTGCAACCATCTTGATCGGCTCAAATAGTTTAAAAACAGCATAGCGATGAAGTTGTGAAGGAAGTGTGATGGGAGTTAACTCAAAACGCATTGATGCATCGAATTGTAATTTTTCCTCTTTAAACAATTGCATAAGCACATAATTTTGTTTTTCAGCCAAACTAAACGTCCATTGATACTTCAGATCCATTGGCATGAAGGGTGACACGTGAAAAGCTTTGTCAAACTGGAAGTGGAAGCTCGTATATTCGGAATGCTGCTCCCCCCCGGTGCGACAATCGTGAACATATACCTGTCTTTCTAACCAGGGTGTATTGGTGATTTCACTGAGAATGAACTGTAATTTTTGCTGGGCATTAAATAGAAAATAAAAAACCACCGAATTAAATCTGAAGCCAAGCGTGCGCGGCAAAGCCAACACCCGAATTTCAGCGAGCTCCGTCGGCTCTTCTAAAGTATGCTCTTCCAACACATGCAGAACCTTCTCTCGAATCGTGCCTTGATAGTTTGCCAAGAAGTCATCAGAATCTAGGCTCAGAAAGTTCCATTTTTTCGTTGACCAAAGTATCGAAGTTTGCGCGAAGTGTTCGAGCTGTTCTGGATCAAACCACAAATACGTCAGCTGACTCTGAAAAGCATAAGGCTTAGGCAAGTAACGGCGATGACGAATGTCAGCAACTGCAATTGCAAGCGGATACAGCTGCATAAGTACTCCTAAGCGGCTTGATTTGATGAGTTTAATAAGGCTTCAACCACCCATGACGCACTTCTTGCACCATCTTCATGAAAGCCCCATCCCCAATAAGCACCACAAAAATAGGTCCGATTTAAACCGTTTATTTCAGACCATCTTGACTGAGCTGCAATAGCTTCCGCATTAAATACAGGATGACGATAGTTACGCTGAACCCAGACTTTGTTTGGATCTAAATCAAAATTAGGATTTAATGTCGCAAAAATCTGAGTTTCACATTTCAAATTTTGTAGCTGATTCATCCAGTAACTAAATCCATAATGGACACTACTTTGCTGAAATGGAGTGACTTGACCCGCCCTATTCGGTGTGACATGCACATGCCAACTCGCCCACTGACGTTTTGATTTTGGCATAATGCTAGTATCTGAGTGCACCACCATATGATTGTCTTGATACTGAAAATTTTCTAATATTTCTATTTCTTTAACTGTCGGTTCAGCGAGCAACTTCAGTGTGTCATCTGCATGACTTGCAAATACTACCCAATCAAACTGTTCAATTCCCTGTACCGTTTCAATACTCACGTCATTTGCTGAGCGCTTGACTGACTTCACTTCTACTTTTTTAAACTGAATATGCTTTGCTTGAGTTTGAATTGCACGGATATATTTAGAAGACCCGCCTTTTACGGTTAACCATTGTGGTCGATCTTTGAGTTGCAACATACGATGATGTTGAAAAAAACTGACTACAAATTTATATGGAATTTGACCTGCTTGCTCTACTGGGCAAGACCATAATGCACCGCACATCGGATAGAGATGCTCTTGCCTAAACGCATCCGAGTATCCATGCTCGTTGAGATATTGCTCAATAGTGTAATGCGGGTCGGTCCCATCTACATCAAGATCTTTATTCGCTGCATAAAACCTGAATAGATCTGACAGCATCGCTCTAAAACGGGTCTTTAAAAAGTTCTGTGGTTTGAATAATAATGAGAATTTCTTGGAAGGATTATATTGCAGTCCTGTAACCTGATTATTAACTGAAAACCCCATATCACTGCTTTGAGCTTGTACACCAAGCTCCTTCAACATCTCACAAAATAAAGGATAGTTGTGTTCATTAAAAACAATGAATCCGCTATCCACTGCAACTTGCTCACCATCGATCTTTAATTGATGAGTATCAGTATGTCCCCCAAAATAATTATTCTTTTCAAATACGGTCACTTCATGGAACTTACTCAACTTCCAAGCTGCATAAAGTCCTGAAATACCCGATCCAATAATTGCAATTTTCATCTTGATTCCTTTGACTGAACTTGAGAATGTTGGAGTTTGGCCTTTTTCGAACGCGTAATTTTACTTGCTTCATAGACTCGAGCTGGTATGGGTTTCATTCCCCAAACCAAGCCGAACCATGACATAAATTTTAAGATGTAATAGGTCACATCGATCTGCCACCAATAGAACCCTTGGCGCGTACTTCCTGCATAAAAATGATGATTGTTGTGCCAGCCTTCACCAAGTGTAATTAGAGATAAAAATAAGTTGTTGCGACTATGATCATTCGTCTCAAAATCTCGGCTTCCATAATGGTGAGCCAGTGAGTTAATGCATAATGTGGCATGAATAAGCAGAACAGTAGAAATTGCGCCTCCCCATACCAATAACTGTAAACCACTGGTTCCCCAATGCGGCCACATCCAAGCAACCCATTCCCCAAGACCATAAATTCCGATAGCCGTCATTAATACGATCATCAAACTAAAACGATCCAACCAAATCAGCTCCGGAAACTTCAGCCAATCTTTAATGACACTTTTACGCGTTGAAAAATTATATTCATTTAAAAACCAACCAACATGGCTATACCAAAATCCATGCGTTGATGAATGTGGGTCTTGAGGAGTATCTGTATAACGATGATGATATCGATGATGTGCTGCCCACCATAATGGCCCACGCTGCGCACTCATTGTGCCAATTAAAATAAAGATAAATTGCAGCCATCTCGAAGTTTGAAAAGTTTTGTGTGACAAATAACGATGAAAAAAAGCCGTGATTGCGAACATGCGAATAAAATAAAAAAACAACATAAATGCAAAAGCAAACCAAGAAAATCCGACCCAAAACACTGCCAGACAAGCAAGATGCAGTAGGATAAAAGGAATTATTCTGAGCCATTGAATCTGTTTACTCTCAGAGGTCAATGCATCATGTGGTACGCTTACGGACCAACTATCCAGCCATTGCATGAGGCTTTTCAACATACAGTCATCCCAAACTAAGCAATCGATCTTTATGATTTAAATAAAGTGTAGTTCTTGATATATGAAGTTTATGTGAAGCACACGCTGTATCTTGAATTTCACGCTGAATCATTGAATTTAATATTAATTTAATTTCATCATATAAACTTAACTCACCCTCATTTTGACTACACAAATGCTGATCAATGAGCACTTCAACCCCTTTTATAACCTCTTTGAGTTACATGACTGCACACTGATAAGCCAAACCCAAAAGGTATGTATCTCGATTCAACAAAATAATCATAGGCAAACCTATTGAATCTCGATATAAACTATAGGGAGAAATAAAAAACCAAGAATATTGATGAAAAAGTTGAGACAACGATGTCTGAAACGAATGTAGAAACTGTATCGGATTCTAAACTCGCCCCTGATTTAAGAATGGTGCAAATCAATCAAAATTATGTTGCTTGTGAAGAGTGCGATACTCTCTTTCGTAAATCCGATTTATATAAGAATGAACGTGCCTATTGTTCGGCTTGCGGTTCCGAGCTCTATCGTAAAATTCCAACATTTAACACACTGTTGGCCTTAGTCTGTACTGCGTTAATTATCTTTGCGATTGCCAATAGTTTTTCAATTGTTAAAGTTGAACTCCAAGGCATTTATTCAGAAACCACATTATTGGGTGCGGCTTGGGCAATGTTCGAGGCAGATCGTGCTTTTGTAGGCTTTCTTATTCTGATGACCACTTTTATTGTCCCCTTGGCCTACTTACTTCTGATGGGATATATTCTTTTGATGGCAATGTTCAATAAAAATATTATTGCAACCCAACAGTATGCATCACTTAAACTCGCATTACGGTCACTTTTTCAATTGAGAGCTTGGGGAATGGTTGAAGTATTTCTGATCGGCGTTTTGGTCACCTTAGTGAAATTAGTGGGTATGGTGGTTGTGATTCCTGGAATTGCCTTATGGGCATTTGCCATTTTAAGTGTCTTGTTGGTCTATTTGGTATCAATCAAAATCAAAGATCTATGGAACGCAATTGATGGAAATCAAATCTCATGACCATCACTTCAACTCATACGAATCAACCTGATCAGATGAAGCATTCTCCACACACTGTGCAGAAATCTGTCTTTTTAGAAACGCTTGCACCGCGTGCAATTGATCTTGAACTCACACTTTGTCATTGCTGTGGAACACTCAACCGCATGACATCTTTGTCTGCCATCGAACAAGCACGAAAATCCCGCTGTACTCGTTGTGATAGCCCATTACATACCCGTAAAACGCGAAGTTTAGAACGAACTCTAGCTTATTTAATTGCAGCGAGTATTCTTTATATACCAGCCAATGTTTTACCGATGACGATTACAGAATCTATTCTTGGTCGTCAACAAGACACGATTATGAGTGGAGTCATCTATTTCTGGAAAAGTGGTGACTATTTCGTTTCGTCCGTTATTTTTATTGCCAGTATATTTATTCCACTACTGAAATTGGTCATCCTTGCTCTCCTGCTCAGTGCTGTACATTTACAAGCCTCAAAAAAAATTCACCTCTCACCTAAGCATTGCTCGATCATGTATAGAGTCGTGGAGTTTATTGGCCGTTGGTCAATGATTGATGTTTTCGTTGTCGCCATGCTAGCAGCACTAATCCAAATTCAATCATTGGCAACTATTTTAGCAGGCACAGGTGCAGTCGCTTTTGGTGCAGTTGTGGTTTTGACCATGTTAGCCTCACTGAGTTTTGATCCTAGAATCATTTGGGACAACTATTACGTTTCAATTCTGAGTCAGCATGAAAAAAAAAATGACGCTACAGAACATTGAGATTTACATAAAACCCTTTCACTTCTTGCTTGATATTCATATGATGAAGCGTACAAACTACAACCACATTACGATTTAATAAGATCAATAACTATGTCAGAAAACCAATCGAGTAATGGTCATCCTCATGATGAACAAGTTCTGAGTCAGGTCGGTGTACCTGATAAGAAACGTAGCAAATGGAAACCTTCTCTCATTTGGATTATTCCAATTGTGGCATTACTCATTGCATTTTCATTAGCTCTCAAGGCGTATTTGAATACTGGTCCTGTTATTGAGGTTTCTTTTAGGACTGCAGAAGGCATTGAAGCTGGCAAAACTACAGTTCGTTATCGTCAAGTTAATGTAGGTCTAGTGCGTGAAATTGACCTTTCGGAAGATCGGTCTCATATCATTGCTAAAATTGAACTTCGGAAAGATGCCAGTAATTTTGCTACGGAAGATTCACGTTTTTGGGTAGTGAGACCACGTATTGGTGCAAGTGGGGTTTCAGGTATCGATACTTTACTTTCTGGCGCATATATTGAAGTAGATGGCGGTAAATCAGATGTCAAAACCACTTCATTTAAAGGGCTAGAAACTCCACCCGTCGTGACTTCCGATGTTCCTGGAAAAATCTTTTTCTTAAAGGCACAAGATTTAGGTTCGCTCGATTTCGGTTCACCTATTTATTATCGAAGAATCAACGTTGGACAAGTAACCTCATACCAACTGGCTGATGATGGAAAAAGCGTTGAACTTCAAACTTTCATTAAGTCACCTTATGACAAATTTGTCACCACAGATGCGCGTTTCTGGCAAGCCAGTGGTGTAGATGTCAATTTGAATGCTTCGGGCTTTAGTTTAAACACACAATCTTTGGCAAGCATCATTTCGGGAGGGATCGCATTTGGTTATCCTGAAAATTCTGATGCAGCTCCTGCTCCGAATAAAATGAAATTTGAATTATTTGACTCTGAAAAGCTTGCGCTTAAAGAGCCTGATCTTAATCCAAGACGGATCGTAATGTATTTCAATGAGTCATTGAGAGGTTTATCAGTAGGAGCTCCAATTGATTTCATGGGTGTCGAAGTCGGTACTGTGAAAAAAATCAACACTGAGTTCTACAATAATCATTCGCAAATTCGAATGCGTGTTGATGCTGAAGTTTATCCTTCACGTATTGCTGGAGGTCATGAGTTGGACCCGCAAGGTACAGTATTCAAGCAATTTGTTGAGCGTGGTTGGCGAGCTCAAATGCGGACTGGCAATTTACTTACAGGTCAAAACTACATTAGCTTTGATCTTTTCCCTAAAGCTAAATATGCCACTGCAATCCGTCGAAATGATGGTGTAGTTGAAGTTCCAACAACTCCTACAGAATTAAAAGGCCTTCAAGCACAAGTGTCCCAAATCGCCGATAATGTATCTAAATTTCCATTGGTTGAAATTGGTCAGGACGTTCGTCAAACCTTGGCAAACTTAGATAAAACTATACAATCTTCAAAAAGTTTGGTCGATCAACTGGATGGCAAAGTTGCGCCTAATTTACAAGCCACTTTGGATGATGTTCGTAAAACAGTTCAGTCTTCTGAAACCATCTTGGCAAGTGATGCACCATTACAACAAGATCTACGTCGTGCTTTACAACAAATTACCCGTGCCGCAGCTTCATTGCAGTTAATGGCAGATCAAATAGAACAAAATCCTGAGTCATTGATTCGTGGAAAAACAGCGGAGCCGAAGAAAGATGACAGAGAATAAATTATTGAAATCTCAGCAACGCTGCTACCTAAAAGTCCTTTCAAGCTTGAGTGTTGGTTTGTTTGCACTCATCGTCAGTGGGTGCTCTTCATCCCCTACGCCTAAGTTCTATTCATTGAGCACTCAAACGCTAACATCATCTTCGTCAAATCAAAAAGTGAGGATGATTGAGGTGCTTCCTGTTGGATTATCTGATCGTTTAAACCGAATTCCCTTGGTGATTCAACAAGAAAATGGGCAGGCTAAAGTATTGTTCGATGATCGTTGGACTTCTACTTTGTCGGCTGAATTGAGAGATGCTGTTTCTGCGCGTTTACAGCAAACATTAGGTGCAGTGGATCGTTATAATAGTGGTATGACTGGTGGACAAGCAGCTTATCGAATTGCCTTAGATTTTTCTAACTTTGATTTCATCGAAAAATCAAATCAGCAACGCTTTATGCTCATGAATGCGACTTGGACTTTAAGATATGATGATCCTAATCGCCCCTTATCCATACCCAAAAACGCTCAAACATTACCTCAACGTCATCAACTCAGTTGTCGGATGAGTTTTTATGAAGAAATTCCACAAAAAAATAAAGACTTAAACACTTTAGTCACTGTTTCGCAAAAAGCCATTGATCAACTTTCAATCAGTATTGCAAGTTCAGTCAAGCACTTAGAAAATAGGAATCAGCCGATTACTGGTGGGGTATGTAGTTAATTTTCATAAAAACTTGAGATTTCTTTTGAATCTGTTTTGAATACAGCAAAGCTCTGAGTTGTATTTAAAACATCTATCTTTGATAAATTGGTATATAATTTTTTAGATAAAGACATTCAACAATAGAATTCTTTCATAATTCATTTTTATGCAGTTCCATGTTATAGATTCCAGCAATTTAATTGAATCTTAAACCTAGTCTTTTGACTCGATTACGATATCGCGCCGCAAGGACTTTGAAGGCTTTCAAACTGCCCAATACATGTTCAATCCCAATTCTTCTTTTATTGATTTCTCAATTGTAAACTTTTAGCTCGGGATCTAGTTTGCAGTATCTCTTTGCTTTTAGAGGCAATGAGCTATTTGGATACATTGCATAGATTCCTTGATAGCCTTCATCTGCATGAATAAAAGCACCTTTAGGAATCGGATTCAAGTTGCGTTTGAAAAGCTCGAAATCATGTACAGCAATACGACTCGTGCATAAACTCAGAAATTGCTGTGTTCTATAATAGATAATGGCTTGAACTTTAAATGTATGTGCCTTCTTCTTGCCACTATAGCTTTTCTTCTGTTTTTTAGGTCTTTGTGTTGGAGTTTCTGTGGCATCTACGATCACCACATTCCAGTCGATACCTTCGCCTTCAGGCAGACTCTCGGGTAAATTAAATAGATTGGACTTGATCAGGCAATCCTTTACGTGGCGGACGATTCTTGAAGCAGTAGGCTCTGACACGCCAATAGCTCAGACGGAGTAAAGCCTGATTTTCTTCACTTAACTTGAATAGTCTACCTTTAGCGGGCACAAGCATTTTTAGTAGTTCAACCATTAAGTCAATGGTTGACTATAAGATGCCTGTGTATCGCTTGAAATGTGTATCAAAAAGTTTCTTTCAGTTGATGATTTTAGTCCGCAAATTATGTATGGATTTTTAAATTTTTCGGTACAAATAATCAGCAAGAGATAGATCGTTTTGTGATTTATGAAACAGATCTATCATCGATCGTGATTTTCAAACAGCGAAAACATTTAATAACTGTGCAACTACGCTAAGCGGGGTATTTAAATTGGCTGTTAAGCATAATCTGATTTCTCCAAATCCTATGCATACAATTAAGAATCGTAAGGTTCAGGCAGAAATACCTGCCCTCTTCACACGTAAGGAGATGGAAGCCTTACTAGCTTGGCTCGACAAAAGCTTACATGATGAGGATAAATTTTGTGGCTAGTATTTTGAATTTGCTTTTTGGACAGGCTGTAGACCTTCAGAAATGATTGCTCTCAGAAAAAGTGTTATTGACTGGTTCAATGGCACATTCAAAGTTAACAAAAGTCATGTACGTGGTTTAGAAAAGAAAGTGACCAAAACACATACTTCTCGTGAGGTCTATTTGAATGAACGCTTGACTTTGGCTTTAAAAGCTTTGCTTCAATTTAAAAAGGATCTAGGCTACACATCTGACTATCTAATGCTTTGTCCACAAACTAAGGAACCATTTTTTAACGAAAAGCCACCTAGAGAACGCCTTAGAGCTGCTATGAAAGTCGCCATCGGACTGCCTACAATGCACGGCATACCTATGCAACGATGTTACTTATGGATGGCGTCAATCCAATGTTTGTAGCCGACCAACTTGGTCATAGTTTACTAATGCTGATTAAGCGCTATACGAAATGGTTGCATGGGGATAAAAACAGGCAAGAAATAGCAAAACTCAGCGTGGCATTAACAGCATAAATTCATCAATGTAGTCAGATGTTGGTATAAAAATGTGGCAAATAAAAAAGCCACTTAAAATAAGTGGCTTTTTTATTACAAGAATTTTGGTGGAGATGGCGGGAGTCGAACCCGCGTCCGCAAGCACTACACTCGAGATTACTACATGCTTAGATATCGTCTATTGTTTTAACCCTCAAAGACCCGACGAACAGGGTTAAGAGAGCGATCCTTTAAGTTTAGTACAACACCCCAAGGCTTGATGTTATACGGACTTGTGTGCGTGCGCTTCAGTCGGGATCTCTAACCACAAGTATTCAGAGATGCGGACAAGCTGCCCTTAGGCAGCTAGAGCGTAAGATTCGTCGTTTGCGACTATTTAAAATGCAAATTTTATTTACGAGAGAAAATGCGCTCTCGGCATGCATCTATGAGTTTCATCACCAGCGTCGAAGCCAGGAACATCCCCAAAGTACAACGCAATCATAGCATAAAAGTTTGAAAATACGACCTCTAATTTCACAACAATTACACATACACATGCGCTTATTTCAATAATTGAGATAAAATCCCTTTTTTCAAGTTCAAAATTGCATATTTTATGAGTTATTTACTTGCACTGGATCAAGGGACGACGTCAAGTCGTGCGATCATTTTTGATGAACATGGAAACGTTCATGCAACAGCTCAAAGAGAAACTAAAATACGAACACCAAAGTCAGGCTGGGTAGAGCAAAATGCACAAGAGATTTGGAGTTCACAAATCGCAGTAGTGCAGCAAGCAATTGCTGATGCACGATTACTGCCTAAAGATATCAAAGCTTTAGGCCTAACCAATCAACGCGAAACGACAGTGATTTGGGATAAAAAAACTGGTGAACCTCTAGCCCCTGCGATTATTTGGCAAGATCGCAGAGCAAGTGATTGGTGTAATTCCCTCATTCAACAAGACTTACAAAACAAGATAAATTACACCACAGGACTCCGCATTGATCCTTATTTCAGTGCTGGAAAATTAGTGTGGTTACTTGAAAATATGGATGGTTTAAGAGCTCGTGCGGAACAAGGCGAAGTGGCTTTTGGAACCATTGATAGCTGGCTAGTTTGGAATCTCACTCAAGGTGCTGAACACGTAATTGAGGTTTCTAATGCTTCAAGAACCATGTTAATGAATTTGCATACCCAGCAATGGGACGATGAGTTGCTCGCACTATTTAACATCCCAAAAGCAATACTACCCAAAATCGTGGCTTCTGATTGCCATATTGCCAATACAGCCAAAGGTCTCTTAGGTGCAGAAATTCCAATTACAGGGATTCTAGGTGATCAACAATCAGCCTTATTTGGTCAATCATGTTTTGATATAGGCTCAGCAAAAAACACCTATGGTACTGGCTGCTTTATGTTATTCAATACAGGTGATCAAATTCAACTGAGTCAGAATCAGCTTCTCTCCACTTTAGCTTGGCAATGTAAAGAACACACCTCGTATGCGCTTGAAGGTAGTGTTTTTATGGCTGGTGCAATTGTACAATGGTTACGTGATGGACTTGGAATTATTCAAAGTAGCCAAGAAGTTGAACAATTGGCGTGTCAAGTTAACAGTACCGATGGTGTCGTACTTGTTCCTGCCTTTACAGGCTTAGGAGCACCTCATTGGGATACGGATGCCCGCGCATTATTATGCGGTATGTCTAGAGGGACAAATAAAGCACATATTGCGCGAGCAGCTCTCGAATCAATCGCATTTCAAGTCGCTGACGTTTTGAATGCCATGCAATCTGATATTCGAAACCCTTTAAAAGAATTACGTGTAGATGGTGGTGCGAGTCAAAATGATATGCTAATGCAATTTCAAGCCGACTTACTGAATGTTCCTGTGTTAAGACCGCAACTTTTGGAGTCAACGGCTTGGGGAGCTGCGGCAATGGCAGGTTTAACTGCAGGTGTATTTAAAAATCCGTCTGATATTGCGGCATCATGGAAATTGGAAAAAGCCTTTGAGCCAACAATGTCTGAAGATCAACGTCAATTTCATTTACATCAATGGAATAGTGCGTTAAAACGTTCAAGATCAGATGTTTAGTATAAAAAACCGCCTACAAGGGCGGTTTTCTTATAAGAGATACATAGATTTTTCAATATGCGTATGAAGCAATACCTGTTGCAATTGCTTTACCTTCATCATTCACCATATTCATGCGCATCGTACAACCTTTGCGACCCATGCGTAGGACTTCAGCAGTGGCAATAAAATACTTTCCGCGCCCTGGTGATAAATAATCCACTCGCATATCCACTGTTGCTAAACGTGAAACTTTCTTTAAAGTTTCAGGCAACATATCAGGCTCTGCACGCTTGTAAAGCTCGCCCATTGCAACAATCCCGCCAATACTATCGAGTAATGTTGCTGCTACACCGCCATGCAAAATTTGGAAAGAAATATTACCAATGAGATTCGGTTTCATCTCAATATAACCTTGGATTTCACCTTCTACGACACGCATTTGCATTTCGTTGTAAGCGAAATAAGGAGAGGTATTAAATACTTGAGTGAGTTGATTTAATACCACTTCAAGATCTGGTTTAGCACCTAAATGGAGGTTACCCATCCATTTTTTTTGGGAATCGTTCATACAAAACTCAAATTAACATCATGAGAAAAAACCATCAGCATTTTCCCAAAAACCGCCTTAAGGGGGCTACAATTAGACCCAAGTAAAATACCAAACATCGAGATTGTGATGACTTATACGTTTAATCGCCCTGCTTTTCCTGCAACACGCATGCGCCGTATTCGAAAAAATGACAAACTCAGAGCGATGGTGAGAGAAACACATCTTTCTGCTGAACATCTCATTTATCCGGTATTTGTTCTACCAGGTCAAAATCAAACCCAAGAAATACCTAGTATGCCAAATATTCACCGTCTTTCAGCTGATTTGTTGTTAAACAAAGCTGAAAAACTTTTAGAATTAGGTGTATCTAAATTAGCTTTATTCCCAGTTACCCCACAAGAAGACAAAAGTTTAACTGCTGAAGCAGCATGGAGAGATGATGGTTTAGTTCAAAGCACTGTCCGTCTTCTAAAAAAAGAATTACCAGAAATGGTACTCATCACTGATGGCGCTTTAGACCCTTATACAACACACGGTCAGGATGGCATCATAGATGAAACAGGTTATGTCCTGAATGATGAAACTGTTGAGTGTCTGATTAAACAAGGTTTAAGCCATGCAGAAGCAGGAGCCGATGTTTTCGCACCGAGTGATATGATGGATGGTCGTATTGCTGCGATTCGTCAAGCATTTGAAGCAAATGGTCATATTTATACCAATATCATGGCTTATTCTGCCAAATATGCATCAAGCTTCTATGGTCCTTTCCGTGATGCAGTGGGTTCAGCATCTAATTTAAAAGGTGGTAATAAGTATAACTACCAAATGGATGTAGGAAACCGAGCTGAAGCTCTTCACGAAATTGCACTAGATATTCAAGAAGGTGCAGACATGGTGATCGTAAAACCAGGGATGCCATATCTAGATATTGTACGTGAAGTTAAAGACACATTTGGCATTCCAACATTTGTTTATCAAGTGAGTGGTGAATATGCCATGTTGGCAGCAGCAATCCAAAACGGCTGGCTTTCTGAAAGTGTGATTTTAGAATCATTGATGAGCTGTCGTCGTGCTGGTGCAGATGGAATTTGGACCTATTTTGCTGAAGATGCTGCAAAAATGCTTAAAGATCTGTAATACACTATTGAATCAAAAGCGCTTTTCCATAAAGCGCTTTTTTTCTACTAAAATCATCATCATTGTATTCGAGACCCAACTTTTAACTGACTCATTTAACATCTTACATCTCATCGATCTCTTTACATCATTGAGATTATTTGCACGATTAGAGCTTGAATATGGTCTAATACACCCCGTCATTTTGAAGGTGGATAAAAATGCACGTTGCCATCATTGGATGTGGAATTAGCGGCTTACTAACAGCGCTTGAATTACTCGAACAAGGTTGTGAAATTACCCTCATTGATCAAAAACAAGCAGCTAAAGCTGCATCTTGGGCAGGTGGTGGTATTTTGTCACCTATGTATCCTTGGCGTTATCCCAAAGCAGTCAATCAATTGGCACAACATGGTAAATCGTTATATCAATCTTGGAAACAAAAAATTCAACCATTGAGTGGCATTGATTTCGAAATTCACGATTCAGGCATGTTAATTTTTGATGAAGATGATTTTGAGATTGGACTCAGTTATAAGGCGCAATATAACGAGCCGATGCAGCATTGCGATTTACTCGACGAGACTCAATTAAGAAATCTGAATCCACGAGTTTCTAATACTTTCAAGCAGGCTTTGCATTTTCCACAATTGTCTAATGTTCGTAATCCTCGTCTTTTAAAGTCTATTCTGACTTATCTTAAATCACATTCAAAAGTAAAGATTATCGAGCATAAGTGGGTAGAAAAATTACTGATTCAAAATCAGCAAGTGCAATCCGTTGTTCTGCATGATCAACATCAAATTAAAGCTGATCAGTATGTTATCGCTACTGGAGCTTGGTCGGCACATTGGGCATCACAACTCGATTTCAATATCCCTGTTCAACCTGTTCAGGGGCAGATGATCCTATTCAAAACCCCTGAAAACTGGCTACCCACGATGTGTATGTACAATGTCATGTATATGATTCCACGTCGAGATGGCCATATCGTCTGTGGTTCCAGTATGGCGGAATTAGGTTTTGAACATCGCCCAAATTTGAAAACACAACAATCCATTTACCAAGCATGCATTCAACTCATACCTGAACTTAAAAATTTCCCGATAGTGCAACAATGGGCAGGCTTGAGACCTAGCTCACCTGATGGAATTCCATATATCGGTTTAATGCCTGAAATGAAAAACTTATGGGCGAATTTTGGTCATTTTAGAAATGGTTTATGCATGGGGCCAGCTGCAGCGCAGTTACTACGACAACTCATGCTGAATCAGACCACCCTCGTTGATCCTAGACCCTATGACCCATCTTTGAAGTTTCAAGTTTAATGTGATGGAAGTAGTTGCTCCAACGCCATTTTGAGTTCTGGATACTGAAATGTATAACCTGCTTGAATAAGTGCTTCTGGTATAACGTATTGTCCATTTAAAACCAATTGAGACTGCTCACCTAACATGATTTTAAACAATGAATCAGGCAGACTTAAAAGCGGTTTCTTGTTTAAAATTTTTGCTGCGGTGCGAACAAAATACACCTGATTCGTTTGTTCAGGAGCAACGAAATTAAAAACTTCTTTTGGAGTCTCATTCAACATCAGAAATTCAATCGCCTGAATCACGTCCTGAATATGAATCCATGCTAAGGGCTGCTGACCTGAACCAATTTTACCTACCAGATTAAATCGAATCGGTAAGAGTAATTGTTGTAAAATTCCTCCGCCATGCCCAAACACCACGCCTAAACGAATGACCTTAATATCAAACTGATTTTTGTGTTGGAGAGCCGACCTCTCCCACTCTTGGCAAAGTTCGGACATAAAGATCGGTTGAGATAATCCCTGCTCATTGTTTTTTTCTGACCATTCTTGATCAGGATCAATACCATAATATCCTACAGCAGAACCAGAAATAATTCGCTTGGGATGTTGCTGATGGGTCAGCAGATAATGTAATAATGCATCGGTCGTATTCACTCGGCTGTCGATGAGTTTTTGTTTTCGCCTTTGCGTCCAGCGACCATCACCAATACTTTCACCCGCTAAGTTAATAACATAGTCAATTTGAGCGTGTTGGATATCATCGAAAGATTGAACCCATGTCAAACGTGGATGCTTCATTTTTGGATTGGACTGTCGGCTTAAACCAATCACTTGATAATCTTGATCTAGCAAATATGCAACCAAATAAGATCCAATAAAACCTGTTGCACCAGTAACCAAAACGCAAGGATGATACATAGAAATACTCTTATGATCTGATCTCTCTATCATGGTGAAAGATGCCTTTGAGCTCAATTCATGATTACTTATTTACCACCAATTTATTCGCCATGCGCTTCGCTTGTGGACCATAAAACCAAAAGGTAATTAAATATAATGGTATCGCTAGCATCAAAATCATAATTACACTGAGACTTAAGAAACTGGAATTTTGGACATAGAGTAAAAAGTTCTGCCAAATTTCAGGGTCTTTTCTCGAAAAAAATAAAATACTTAAAAAAACACCAAGAAAGTTATAGCCCCAAAAGATCAACGTAAAACCTAATGTGAATTTTTTACGTTCTTGATCCGAAGGTGCACGTTGTTGTTGATAAATAAATTTATATAAAACAACAATCATCGCTATTAAATATGGAAGTGCAGTGACTATTCCTGCAATTGCCGAAGGCAATAACGCTGCCAAAATACCTGCAACCAGCGTTAATCCTAAGCAAAGTAAAAAGAACCATAAAAAATATTTTCTTAAAGAAACCATAACTCTCAGACGCAATAAATTCCTGTCACAAAGCATAACCGAAAATAAATCAAATATTTTTAATTTTCTTGTCAACCGAATCACAACCTTATGCGTTATATAAGGTACAAGGTCAGTAGCAACCGCGTAGTCATTGCACCGGCATCCGCAATGATACACGGTGACCTTATACCCCAATGAGACCTATAAATCATGCTTCATGCTTCTTGCAGAAAATTTAGTTTAGCAGCCTAAATTTGAATGACTGAAGTATTTTGGCCGACGATTTCACATCACTCGAATCGTCGGCTTTATTTTTGAAATTTATAAATTTTCTAAATATACTTTTATCCATAAAGATGAGATAACAATCAGAATAAATCCTAGCACCAATGTATAAAGAAAAAATTAAACATAAAATTAGTCTAAAAAAACGTCTAAATTTTAAATCAGACTTTTGGGATGTATTGAATTATCCATTCACTCGCTTTCTTATCAGTATCGTATTAGTTTGCTATTGCTTTGTTTTTATTAAAGCATTTATTAATCATCAATTTCACATACCGCTTACAATCATCAGTTTACTCTGTGGTGTTTTTATCAAAGTTATCAAATCATTAGAAACAAAGAAAAAATCTTAATTTATTCAATTTTAAGCCTATTTTTGAGTGCACTTTCATTTATTTCTATACAGAGTAATAGCTCGAATCCATTAATAATTTGGGTCTATTTCTATCTTGGTGCTTACTTAATAGTTTTTTCTCTAGAGCATCATCAGAGTTTAACCACACCTTTTGGTGAAGGGCTTAGTTTTTTATTCGCACTTGGAATTTGCTATTGGTTTTTCGAAAAACAGATGCTTGGTGTTGATACAGTATTATCGACATTCATCACAATAATCTTGTTAATATTTTTACTCTATTCGATTTTACATGCCTTTTTTGAAATTAAGCATCATCATTTAAGCCGTTTTCTACTGAGTTTCTTTACTTGTTGTTCAATTTTAATTTTGTCTATTGATCAAATTATAGAGCTTTATTCACAGGGCGATATTACATCTGAGCATCGTTGGGTTGAGCGTTTAATTTTATTATTTCGATATTTTTTACTCGGTTTATCGTCTTTATATCTTTTTCAAAACTTAATGCTGCCTCTCAGCTATTTTCCCAATAAATACACGCGCTCTTATTTTTCAGATGTCAAACAAAATACGCTGATCCATATCAACCGTTTTTCAGAAGATCAAATTTCTAAAACAGAAGCTTGGTTTGCACTCATTTTTACGGTTTCAGTCTATTCTTTAAATTATATCTATCAAATAATTCCCATCAATATGAGTATTTGGCTAAGCATTCTATTGGTACCCTTAGTCATCCAATCTTTTTTTCATCATAAAGTAGATCAATCGTTAACAGCAGCTAAACTGCATGCATCCTCTTCTCATAAGCAAATCTCGATCAACTCGAGAATCAAAAATAGAAACAAGAGAAAAAGACGAAAAAAGAGTAAATCGAATAAAAAATAGCGATTAAAAGCTGTCTTATAGAGATGTTAAAAATTTCGATGTTTTAAAGTCCGATATTGGATAAGATGACAATTGAGATGTTTTGGGGTTCGGTAATGGCAGTGCGTTTTTTTCATACTTCAGATTGGCATTTGGGGCAATTTTTTCACAATCATGATCGTGACTATGAACACACACAATTTTTAAATTGGCTACTTGCGCAAATTCAACAAAAACAACCGAATGCCCTGCTGATTGCCGGTGATATTTTTGATGTGGTCAATCCTGCATCATCTGCTCAAAAACAGTTATACCAGTTTCTCACCGATGCCCATGCCATTGCCCCGCATATGCAAACCTTAATGATCGCAGGTAATCATGATTCCGGTTACCGCATTGAACAGGTTGAACCTTTTCTAGCGAAATTCAATGCCAAAGCGGTCGGTATTATTGGCAAACAGGATGGTGAATTTGATCTCGATCGTTTGTTGATACCTATTTATGATGCTGATAAAAATATCGTTGCTTGGTGCTTAACCCTGCCTTATTTACGCAGTGCCGAAATTACAGGCTTAAATGAAAATACCACCAACAGCCAAAATGCCATTGCCTATTTACACCAACAACTTATTGCGGAAGCTAAAGCGCGTAAACAACCCAATCAAGCCTTAATTTTGATGTCACATGCCCATATGCAAGGCGGTGAAACCTCAGATTCCGAACGTCCAATTGTGATTGGTAAGGAAGAGGCTTTATCCACTGCATTATTTGATGATGTGATTGATTATGTGGCACTCGGTCATTTGCATAAACCGCAAAAAGTTGGACAGGAACATATTCGCTACAGTGGCTCACCTATTCCACTGTCTTTTAGTGAACGCAACTATAAACATCAAGTGGTTGAAGTCACCATTGACCCCGAAGCTGATGAACAAAATCATTTTCAATATCAAGCGCACGTTATTCCACGTACCGTGGATTTGATTCGAATTAGTGAACCCTTGTCTGAATTAATCACTACGGTACATGCCCTGCCAAAAGGCGAAATTGACAATCTCAATGCACGACATTTTCTAGAGATTGAATATACGACAGATGCCCCACCGCCTGTAGACTTACGTCAGCAGATTGAACTGGCACTGCCACCAAATCGTTATCGTTTACTGCGTATAGCTCGAATTTATCAAAAAGCAACGGAGCAAAACGATGAAAGTCACAAAGTCGATTTAGCGCCCCCCACCCCTGAAAAATTATTTTTAAGCTTGTGGGAAAAAATGGGCTATGAGCAGGATGAATCGGTGAAGCGTGATTTCTTAACTTTGCTTGAAGCGGCACAACACGATTTGGATCAAAAAGCACACTAAGGACAGGTCATGAAAATTATTCGACTCAGTTTAAACAACTTGGCCTCTTTAGCCGGTGAACAACATATCCATTTTGAACAAGCGCCATTGGCTCAGGCAGGTCTGATTGCCATTACTGGTAAAACAGGTGCAGGAAAATCGACGCTGCTCGATGCCATGTGTTTAGCTTTGTACGATGAAATCCCACGTTTACGTGGCGCAGCTGGCAGCATGAAAGATGTAGGCGGTAAAGACATTTCAATTAAAGATTCGAAGAATATTCTGCGTCGTGGTACCACCGCTGGTTTTGCTGAACTTGAATTTCTTGCCCTTGATGGTAAACGCTATTTGGCGCGGTGGGACATTAGCCGTGCGCGTAAAAAAGTTGATGGCAATTTAAAAGTCGAGCGCTTTGTTCAATGTTTAGATGATGGCGCGACCTTAACGCAAAAAATCTCGGAAGTGACGCCACTGATTGAAAAGCTGATTGGTCTCAGTTTTGAGCAATTTACCCGTGCAGTCCTGTTAGCACAGTCTGAAGTGGGGGCATTTTTAAAAGCCAAAGACCATGAACGTGCAGATTTACTCGAATATTTAACCAATTCGCAAATTTTTAGTGAAGTCAGTAAAAAAGCCGCTGATAAATTTAGTGAAATTAAACAGCAACGTACTGATTTAGAAAAGCAACTCGGTCATATTGATATTCTGAGTGAAAAACAACTTGCAGCCTTAAATCAACGACATCAGCAGTTAAAACAACAACTCGTACATTTGGCACAATCAGAAAAGCTGCTTGAAAATGAACGTAAATGGTATCTTGAGCGTGATCAATTGTATGCTGAAGTCCATGGCAAAAAAGAGATTTATGAAGTTCAGCTTGATGCCGTAAATAAATCCGCAGCACAACAACAATTGCTACAACAGCTTGATGCATTTCAAGCCATTCGTGAACAATATGTACAGCGTGCACGTTTAGAACCACAAAAACTTGAGGTGCAACAAAAACAACTGGCCTTTCAAGCTGAGTTTGTCTCTTTACAACAACAAGCTACTACTGAACAACAGCGCTTAAAAGCCTATGAACATGCCCAAGCGCAATTTGAGCAGCAACGTTTGGATATTAAGCCTCATCTTGAACAAGGCTTAAAGTTGGATCATGACATTCACAGTATTTCTGAACAGTATAAAAAACTCAGTGCAGATAAAGATCAGCTTGTTCTCAATGAATTAGAACCGTCAAAACATGCTGTTGAACAACAACAGACCAGCGTATTGGCTTGGCAAAATAAACAGCAACAAATCAACTTTGAGTTAACCCAAAGCCAATTTTTACAATGCTTTGACCAAGAACCACAAAGTACTTTGCAGGCGCTACAACATTATGTCGAGCAATATCAGTTGCTTCATCAACAAGAGCCAGAACTATTACAACAATCCTTTGCAACTTTAGAACAGCAACAGCAAACCATTGTACAACGTCTGCAAAGCTATGTGGCTCAACATGAAAGTCTTGACGCTTTGATACAATCGCTAAAAAACATCCAACAACAGCGTGAACATCAGCAAAGTACGGTATTACGACTGCAACATCAACAGCAGCAGCTTGATCAAGCCATTACCCATATCAGCGAAACACACGACCTGACAGGCTCAATCGCTGAACAACAAAAGCAACTGCAGATTATTCAACAGACCCTTGAAAAACGCTTGAGCGAAAAAGCCACACAAGAAGCCGCCTATACCCAGCTACAAAGCATCTTGGAGGCACAGCGTCTATTGCATAGCGAAAACGTGCAGCATTTACGTGAACAGCTCAAAGCCAATCAACCGTGTATGGTCTGTGGTAGCCATGAACATCCGTTTTTAGACCATCATCAACGCTTAGAACAAGGTTTATTGCAACTACACGAGCACCAATTGCAAGAGGCTCGTCAACAATTGGAACAGGTCAATCGTGAGGTACAGCAAGCACAGATTGAGCAATCCAAAGTACAGACCTTACTTGAACAGCAACAACAGCGTATGGAACAGCTCACGCAATTCACTCAGCAACAGCTCGAGCACATTCAAGCAGCATTACAACAACTGGGTTCAAATCTCGACACGGCAGACCCGATTCAGTTGCAGCAGCGCATAATGCAGCAGATCCAAACACTGCAATCGCACATTGAACAACAACAGGTGCAAGAACAAGAACTTAGTCAATTGCTTGAGCAATGGCGTAAAGATCAGCAGCAACAACAGCAATTACTATTGAATATTCAACGTCGTGTACAGCTTGAACAAGGTATTCAACCTATTGTGCAGTTACTGCCTGCTCGCTATCAGCAAGACACACCAATACATTGGGTTGCCGAATTGCAACAGCAGCTGCAGCAGCGTGTTGCATTGCTCACGATGCAAAAACAAGTAGAGACATCACTGCTGCAAGCACTGCAAGAACTTGAAAAAATGACGCTACGCTTTGAAGCAGCACAAAAACACGAACAACGCCTGACACAACAGATTGAACAACTGATTGAGCAAGGCAAAATGTTACGCTCGAAACTTGCGGAACTGACCCAAGACTATGCCGGTCAAAGCTACCGTTATGCTGCGGATTGGCAAAAACATTTAGAGGAAACTGCTGTCACTCATGCCAATGAAGTTCATGCACAACGCAGTAAAACTGCACATGCTGAACAACAGCTGAATGCAGCCAATTTACAACAGCAGCAGTTGCTCAGTGATTTACATCATCTTGAACAGGCATTACAGCAAGTACAACAGGCTATTCAGCAATGGCAACTGAGCCATCCGACCGTGACCACAGATCAAATCACGACATGGTTAAGCATTGATTTAGCCCAACATCAACAAATACGCCATGAGTTAAATACGCAGCGACAACTTTTAGAGAATGCCAAAACCGCTTGGCAAGTTTTAGAAGAACGTTATCAAGCCCATTTAAAACATCAGCCTGAACATGATCTCAGCATGCTCGAGCAGGAACTTGCGAACTTGCAAACGGAAAAGCTCGCTCAACAAGAAGCACTCACTGATACAGAAACTCAGTTACGTATGAATGCTGCCAATCAAGCCAACTATGCTAAGTATCAAGGCCAAATAGAACAAATCAAGGCGGAAGAATATCGTTGGGGACGTATCTACGATTTGATTGGGCATAAGGAAGGCACCAAGTTTAAAAAGATTGCTCAAGAACACCATTTAGATATTTTGGTGGAATATGCCAATCAGCAATTACAGCCACTTGCGCCACGCTATCAGTTGCATCGTATTCCTGACAGTTTAAGTTTGGCCATTATTGACCTAGATATGAACAGCGAAGTTCGACCTGTGTTGTCCTTATCAGGTGGTGAAACTTTCTTAGTGTCTTTAGCCCTTGCTTTAGCGATTGCTAACATGGCATCAGGTTCAATGAAACTTGAATCACTGTTTATTGATGAAGGCTTTGGCACGCTCGATCCTGCATCACTACATATGGTGATGAATGCCTTAGATCATTTACAAAGTCAGGGACGTAAAGTGGTATTGATCTCGCATGTACAGGAAATGCATGAACGTATTCCGGTACAGATTCAAGTGAAACCTGTGGGTGCAGGTGCGAGTACCATTAATATTGTCGGTTAATGATTAATGATAAAAAGTTGAAGCCGTCAAATGACGGCTTTAATCTAAGCCAGTTTTCTTAAAGTTAAAATTTGCTCAGCTCGTCCAAAAGGTCCGTTCAGATCATGAAGAATAGATGAAGTTAACCCGATACCGTCATCACCATATTGTTGCACTGTTTCCAGACCTAGCCACTTACCTATTGGCATACGATAGAGATGTATCTGTAAATCTAAATTTGGGAAAGTATAGTTAAACGGCCAACCTTGTCGTGTGACAATTCCATTCGCTGTATCGACCATTCCCATCAACTTCACAAAGTCTGAATGTATTTGTCCTTCAACCATGTCATAAGGATTGGTTAGCCATACAATTCCCTTGCCTGCCCGTCGATCTAAACGGCGTGCCTCAAGTGATTGAATATAGCCTCCAGGCCAGTTTCTAATTGCTTCCCATAAGATCCCCTCGTCAGGATCAGCAACTTTTTTATCTTCTAATCCTGCGACTGCCTGAGTATCACTCATCATCATTCGCCAAGTACGTGCCTGAATGCAGCTTTTACCATGTGCAGACATGGTCGACTCGATCAATTCAATGGTTTTTCCAGGTCGAATAATTCGAGTTTCAATTTGAAACTCCCCAGCGGGTATCAGGCCCAAAATATCTAAACTTATACGTCCAATCCGTAGGTCAGACCGAGCAGAAAAGTGATCCAACTCTGCACAAATAATCCCTGTTGCGGGCGCCATATGCTGTTCGTGCGCATTCCATGCGCCTTGAGCATGTATAGTCGACTTATACTTAGCCAGTACTGATCCATCATCACACACTTTTCGTTCTAAAAGCTGATAATACGAACTCATCCAATTCTTCCCTGTTTTATGATTATGTGAAATATATTGGTTTATTTTTATACATAAAAAGTTGTATTTACAATAACAGTGACTCAACCCGAAAGTTCAGTGCAGACTGAATCCAATCATTTTGAGTAATCTCGCGCCCCAAATAAGGCCGTCCCTATGCGAACCATAGTCGATCCAGCGCTAATCGCATCTTGTAAATCACCCGACATTCCCATACTCAAGGTATCCCAATCAGAAGGATGTGCATGATGCTCTTTCATCTGATCAAAAAGTGTCTTGGCATCATAGAGTGCATCTACATTGCCAGGTGCTGGAATGACCATTAACCCTCGTAATCGAAGTCGAGGTAATATGCTCATTTGAGCAACCAGATCTTCGACCTCTGAAACTGCACAACCATCTTTGCTTTCTTGAGCATCAATATTCACTTGAAGACAAATATTGATAGGCTCCTGTTCGATTGTGCGTTGATTAGAGAGTCGCTCTGCGATAATAAAGCGATCAACCCCATGCACCCATGCAAATTGTTCAGCCAACTGTTTGGTTTTATTGCGTTGTACATGACCAATAAAATGCCATTCGATGTCTAAATCATTCAGCGCTTTGATTTTATCTAATGCTTCTTGCAGGTAATTCTCACCAAATGCTCGTTGACCAGTCTGATACATTTCTCTCAAAATATCCGCTGGATGCGTTTTGGAAACAGCAAGGAGTTTAACCTCGTTAGATTGTCGTTGAGCAACTTCACAGGCTTGTTCAATTTGTTGAATGACACTATTTCTCGCTTGCTCTAGACTCATCATGTATAGCTATCTCAGTTAATTCATCTTTTTTTACTTTCTTGCACGCTAACTGTTGGTTAAGCTGTAGGAAAGCCTTATTATTCTATCAAAATAATTACGATTTTAATGCGTTCGGGGAATTTATGGATATTACAGAATTACTGGCATTTTCAGTGAAAAACGGGGCGTCTGACTTGCACCTTTCTGCAGGAATGCCACCGATGATTCGTGTTGATGGTGAAGTTCGTCGTATTAACTTACCAGCCTTAGAACACAAAGAAGTACACCGCTTAATCTACGACATCATGAATGATAAACAACGTCGCGATTATGAAGAAAAATTAGAAACCGATTTCTCATTTGAAGTACCTGGTGTAGCACGCTTCCGTGTCAACGCATTCAACCAAAATCGTGGCGCTGGCGCGGTATTCCGTACCATTCCTTCTCAAGTGATTTCTATGGAAGACTTGGGCATGGGGCAAATTTTCAAAGACATTTGCGCCTATCCACGAGGAATTGTTTTGGTCACAGGACCAACGGGTTCAGGTAAATCGACTACGCTTGCGGCGATGATGGATTACATTAACGACAACCGGTACGACCATATTTTAACCGTCGAAGATCCAATTGAATTTGTGCACCAATCCAAAAAGTGTTTGATTAACCAGCGAGAAGTGCATCGTGACACACATGGTTTTAATGAAGCGCTACGCTCTGCACTGCGTGAAGATCCAGATATTATTCTCGTCGGTGAAATGCGTGACCTCGAAACCATTCGACTTGCACTCACTGCTGCGGAAACTGGTCACTTGGTGTTTGGAACACTGCATACCACATCTGCCGCAAAAACAATTGACCGTATTATCGACGTGTTTCCTGCCGATGAGAAAGACATGGTTCGTGCCATGCTTTCTGAATCGCTTCAAGCCGTCATCTCTCAAACACTTTTGAAGAAAACAGGTGGCGGTCGGGTAGCTGCTCACGAAATTATGATTGGAATTCCAGCGATTCGAAATCTCATCCGTGAGAACAAAGTTGCACAAATGTATTCTGCAATACAAACCGGTGCAAATTATGGCATGACCACTCTCGATCAAAGTCTCAAAAATCTTGTCGCGAAAGGCATTATTACCCCGCAAGTTGCACGTACTGCGGCTAAACAACCAGAATCATTTTTATAAAAAAGTGAACGTCATTTGATTTAGGGGAATCAAAATGGATTTTAATGACCTGCTCGACATGATGATTGCGCGCAAGGCTTCAGATTTATTTATCAGTGCAGATATTGAACCATCAATGAAAATTAATGGTGAAATTGTGCCTGTAGTTAAAACAAAACTCACTGGTGAAATCATAGGTCAATTGATTCACTCGATTATGAGTGAAAGACAACGAATTGAATTTGCTGCAACACACGAATGTAATTTTGCTATTGCCAATCGTGATAAAACTGCACGTTTTCGTGTCAGTGCTTTTCAGCAACGTGATCAACCTGGCATGGTCTTACGTCGGATTGAAACTGTCATTCCAAGTATTGATGAGCTGAAACTACCGCCCGTACTTAAAGATTTAGCAATGACTAAGCGCGGGATCATCTTATTTGTAGGTGCTACTGGTACAGGTAAATCGACTTCGCTTGCAGCAATGATCGGTCATCGTAATCAAAATTCTAAAGGTCATATCATTACCATTGAAGACCCAATCGAATTTATTCATCAACATCAAGGCTGTATCATTACTCAACGTGAAGTTGGCATTGATACAGACTCCTTTGAAATTGCACTGAAAAACACACTCCGCCAAGCACCTGATGTCATTCTTATTGGTGAAATTCGCTCACGTGAAACCATGAACTATGCGATTAGTTTTGCTGAAACAGGACATTTAGTATTTGCGACCTTACATGCCAATAATGCTAACCAAGCCTTAGATCGTATTATTCATTTCTTTGAGACAGATCGTCACAGCCAACTGTTTATGGACCTCTCACTGAACTTGAAGGCGATCATTGCACAACAGTTAATTGCGACTCCTGATAAAAAATCACGTCATCCTGCAATTGAAATCTTAATCAATTCTCCACTGATTTCAGACTTAGTGCGTAAAGGCGAAGTTCATGAAATTAAGGAAGTCATGAAGCGTTCCCGTGAAATTGGAATGCAGACGTTTGATCAAGCGCTATTTGACTTATATAAAGCTGAGAAAATCACTTATGACGAAGCATTACGTCATGCTGACTCTGCCAACGATTTACGCTTACAAATCAAACTCTCTGAAGAAGATCCAAACTATCTGTTGAATTCTGGCCCCCGCCTCACTTTTGATGGTCAAGATGATTAATCAATAGTGAATAAAAAAGGAGCAATCATTGCTCCTTTTTTAATGCAATCAAGATTTATTTTTTACGGTATGCTTCTTGGCATTCAGGCGCATCGCAATAACCATATAAATTCAAAGAGTGACCTGTTAAAACAAAACCAAGTTGTTCAGCAACATTATGTTGTTCTTGTTCAATCAAATCATTGTGGAATTCAACAACTTTGTTGCAGTTCTGGCAGACCATATGATCGTGGTGATCATCTTGCATGATTTCGAATACAGAGTGATTATTCTCGAAATGATGACGTTGGATAATACCAGCAGCTTCAAACTGAGTTAACACACGATATACAGTTGCTAGACCGACATCTTCGCCCTGCTCAAGTAAGGTCTTATAGATATCTTCCGCGCTCAAATGATGCTGTCTTGAATTTTCTAATAATTCCAAAATCTTGATTCGTGGAAGGGTAACTTTAAGTCCAGCTTTGCGTAAATCTTGATTTGAAATAGGCATATAAAAAGGTCTCTCAACAAATTTTAAGTTGGAATATGCAACAGAGTTGAGATGCAGTATGATCTATCCTTGGATCAATTGCATCATAATTAATTTGGGATAGTGTAGCAAAATGCAAAAAATCATGCTGACGTTATTCGTCGCTTCTTTACTGGGTGGTTGTTCTGTCTTTGGTGTATACAAAGTTGATATTCCTCAAGGAACACCATTAACCCAAGCGCAAGCTTCAAAAATTCAAGTCGGGATGACTTACCAACAAGTTCGTTTTTTACTTGGTAGCCCAACCATTTCAGATCCTTTGAATCCTTTACGTTGGGATTACATCTACAATTATACCCCAGGTACATATGCTAAAAAAGCAAATATTCCTGCAACTCAAGGTCAGCATCTAAAAGTATATTTCGATGGTTCTGGCGTCGTGAATAAAATCGAAGGTTTAGAAACTATCCCAGAAACTCAACCTGGTTTACCAGGTTCGAAAGATGCGATTTTGAACGCGCCACCACTATAAAGAATTAGACATAAAAGAAAACCCCTCAAAGAGGGGTTTTTCATATCATTTCAATTGTTTAAAGCGATTGCCACGACAATAGCGCCCAACTGGATTCGCTGCCGCTCGCTTACGGCGTATATCTTTTGGATTAATCGTTAATGCCCGATAGATTTCCACCCGATCACCTGCTTGCAAAACATGCGATTGATCTTGTACTTTCATCCCAAAAATTCCAACAGCATACTCATCTGGCAACTGCGTACACGACGCAATACCACTTTGTGTAATAGCATCCGCAACAGACATGCCTTCCACAAATTCTAGTTCAATGTGAAACTGCTGGTCTACAGCAGCATAAGCAACCCAAACTTTTGCATTTTGGATCATGGTAACAATTGACCTAAGTAAGAAATCATCGCAACCACAATTGCTAAAGGTGTCACAATACGCACAGCCACACGCCAGATATTATAAAAAGCTTCATTACTAAAATTCAGCGCTTTACGTAAATGACTAATTTTCATGATCCAACCCACGAAAATTGCATAGATTAAACAAATGCTTAATCCCCAAAGCATTAAAATCGGAGTTAAAAATAGATCAGCTGCAGGGAATACCCAAATTAAAAGTGGTGCAAGCAATAAAATATATTGCACCGCTTGTGCTAATCCACGATGTACGAGTTGTTCCTTGCCAAGTTGCAGGAGTAAAGCTACTGCAAATATTGTCGCGATTAAAACGATATATGCTGGAATTGCAGCACTAATTGCAAAATATCCAAATCCAGCCACAGCCACCAGTTGCGCTAGCCAAATCGGTAAAGTTTTTGGCGTTGCAGCATCTTGTTTCTCTTGATTGAGATTTGTCTGCCAATATAATCCAAGCCCAAGACCAGAAGCCACTAAAGCGAGAATAGTTGCATTGCCCCACTCTTTAAACTCAACAGAAGTCAGCTGCCAATCATTGACTTGGACACCAAAAACTTGAGCCGCGATTAAACTTGCAATCGTTGCAATCGCAGTAAGTACAACCAATACAGAACGTTGAAGAAATGATAAACCAAATGCAATGAATGCTGCGATACCCATCAAAATATTTAAACCAATACCAAAATCATTTTGTTGTGCTACAACATTAGAAGTATTGAGTAATATACCGCCCGCTAAAAATGGAATAAAAATAACAGCAAGCCAGCCCACTACTCTCCAACGTTGGTTTGCATCGGCTTCACGGGTCAATTTTGATAATGCGTTCAGCGCTGAAGTTTGAGCTCGTTTCGCCAATCCAATTTCTAAATAAATAATTGGCAACGCTAAAAACAACATCGTTGCAAACCAAAGTAACCAAAAATCGAGTTGTCGATCAATTTGCAAGCCTAAGCTTGGTGCCAGACCCACAATAATGATAAATGATAAACAAAATGCCATCAGCGGCGATAACCATCGTGACATAGCGGTGTCCTGCATGAGGTATTCCATTAAAAAGTTTTACGCTATTTTGCCTAGCTCAATCATTAAAATCAAAGTCTGGCGTTAAAAAAGTAAGTGTAGATCTTAGCCACTTCAAATTAAATTTTTAATATTGATCCGCGCGAGTAACACGCTTCAAGCTTGGGTCACGGGCTTCTCTGACCAATCGCTCAACGTGAGTTATTGTACGTAATGTTGGCTTACCATCCTGAAATAAAATCATTTCGCCGGGCGTATATGCAAACCAAGCTTCATTATCTGTTAATGGTTCTGTCGTAATTACAGCCACACGATCTTCAGGTGTCGTGACCTGACTAAAATCGACTTCAACATCAATATCAATTAATCGTGCAGGTTGAAATGGATATTCGCGAACAATCCAGTGTAATTTTGTGGTCGCATAACTATACAAAGCCTGTCCATTTGATAAACAAAAATTGAATGTCCCATGCTCTGCTATTGTTGGTGAAATTTCTTCTAATGCATGAAATACATCGTGGACACTTGGCTCTACATAACCAAACTTTTGTACGAGATGTTCTAATAAATAGCAAAATGCAAGCTCACTATCTGTATTACCTACTGGTGTGAACTGTCCCGACAACCTTGGATGAAAATTATGCAGATCACCATTATGCGCGAAAATCCATTGTCTCCCCCACAATTCACGAATAAATGGATGAGAATTTTCTAAAGTAATTTTTCCCTGTGTTGCTTTACGAATATGGGCAATGACATTACGCGATTTAATCGGGTAATTACGAACGAATTCTGCAATTGGAGACTCGACTGCAGATTGGTTATCAACAAATAAGCGACATGCCTTATCCTCAAAGAAAGCGATGCCAAAACCATCTGAGTGATCTGACGTTATTCCAGCGCGCTGAGAAAAACCACGAAAAGAAAACGTAATATCCGTAGGGGTGGCACAATTCATTCCAAGTAGTTGGCACATAATCTTTCATTTTGCTTTAATTATCAGTTTTATTGTGCATCAGCCTTATAGATCTTGCAAATATGAATATAGCAATTGAATATGTTTTATGCTGGATATATGGGACATAAAACGATTATTCTTATCAAACAAAAAAAGCCACCGAAGTGACTTTTTATTATGTGATTATGAATTAGTGCGCCGACTTAGAACGATTGGTAATCAATGTTCCAACACCGTGATCCGTAAAAATTTCCAACAAAGTCGCATGTGGAACACGACCATCCACAATATGCGCGCTCACTACACCCCCTTTCACCGCATCAAGCGCACATCCCACTTTCGGAATCATACCGCCGTAGATCACACCTGTATCTATCAAGCGATCGACTTCTTGTGTTGTTAGTCCAGTGAGTAGGTTTTTATTCTCATCCAATACACCACTGATATTCGTAAGAAGAATTAACTTTTCTGCACCCAAAGCTTCAGCAACTTTACCAGCAACTAAATCTGCATTGATATTGTAAGTATTACCTTCCTCATCAACACCAAGTGGCGCAATCACTGGAATAAAATCACTTTGAGTGAACATTTCCAGAACGTCAGTTTTTACACCGACCACTTCACCCACTAACCCAAGATCAATTTGTTGAACAGATCCATCCTCTTGGGTTTTTTCCATCAACAACTTTTGAGCACGAATTAAGTTACCGTCTTTACCCGTTAATCCAATTGCACGACCACCATGTTGATTGATCAAATTCACAATAGACTTATTTACACTTCCGCCCAACACCATTTCTACAACTTCCATAGTTGCAGGATCAGTTACACGCATTCCATCAATACGGTCTGATTCACGCCCAAGTTGTTTCAAAAATGAATCGACTTGAGGACCACCACCATGAACCACAACCGGATTAAGACCAACTGTTTTCAGAAGCACGATATCACGGGCAAACGAACTTTCTAATGCAGGATCAGTCATTGCATTGCCGCCATATTTCACTACAAGTGTTTTACCTGTAAATCTTTGGATGTATGGCAAAGCTTCTGTCAAAATTTGAGCTTTGTCGATGCCAGTTTGTTGGTGTGGCATTCGCCTCTCCTTCATTCCTACATTAGTGTGCATTCAAAATACTTTGAGCAAGCACAGGATATTTTTCATTTAAAATTTTTACAAAATGCTGGCGAATTTCATAAAGTTTTGATGGACTATCTGCATCAAACCGTACCGTGAAGTATTCACCAGTATTTGATGCTCGCATAATGCCAAATCCGTAGTCAAAATCAAGGCGAATACCATCGATTTTACTCATTTTAGCCCCAGTACTTTTACAATTCTGCTCTATCAAGGCTAGGACGTCTTGCGGATTTGCATCTTGAGTTTCAATATAGGTATCTTCAGTACCAAAGCGATCTGGGAATTGAGCGAGATATTCAGATAGCGTGATATTAAGTTGACTCAATGCCTCCATGACCCGTAATGCTGCATAGATACCATCATCGTAACCAAAACCACGACCATCATTGAAGACATAATGACCCGCATATTCTCCCCCAAAAACAGCTCGACCTTTGGATTGGGAAATATAACGGCGCATGAAACTGCTGCCAGTACGAATCATTTTTGCGATGCCTTGTAATTGTTCAATGGTTTTTGACACCATCGTTGAACATTTTACGTCATAAACAATTTCATGATGTGGATGCTGAGTTAAACACAATGATGCGAATAATGCCAACAAGCGATCAGCAGACACAATGTGAGCATTCTCATCCAGAATGACGGCACGATCACCATCACCATCGAGAGCAATCCCTAAATCCGCCTGATGCAACAAAATTTTTTCTTTTAACTGCGTCAAATGCTTCGCTTGTGAAGGGTCTGGAGGATGATCTGGAAACTCTCCATTTTCACAACAACGTATTGAAATGACTTCGCATCCCATTTTTTGTAGTACTAAATCAGCACAACGCCCAGCGGCACCATGCATACCATCTAATACAACCTTGAGTGGACGCTTTAATTGAATATCCTTGAGCAAAGCATGCTGATAAGCCAAGCAATACTCTGATTTAATCTGATGTGTCAGTTGAGGTGGCGTTGGAAAGTGATCATGTTGAAAATAGAAACCTTCCGCATATTCCCCAACATTTTGAATCATGTCTGGACAAGGCGGTTCGTATTCAATAATCCATTTAATCCCATTATCATGTCTAGGATTATGACTCGCGGTCACCATGATGCCATTTCCATTTTTATGTCGAGCAGCAAAATACATTTGTGGGGTTGAACAACATCCAATGTTTTCGACATTCATCCCTTGGTTTTTGAAGACTGATTCAATAATCCAAGCAAAAGTAGGACCAGTCAATCGAGCATCGTAACCTAGCACAATACTTTTCTGGCCACGTGATTGATACTGAGCAGCGAGCCCATGCGCAATCGCATAAATTGTTCTTGTATCCAATTGACTGACTTTTCCGCGAATATCATAAGCGCGGAAAATTTGTCTTGGAAAAATAAGTGGTTGGGTATTCATTCTTAATTAACACCGTTGACTGCTGAGACAGAACAGCGTGATGAGAGTTGATCCAAATAAATTTTGAATATATTGAGTAATAGAAAATATCGTTATTCTTTATATAACGTGTACCAATTTCAATTTATATAATCTTTGTTAATATTTTGCAACATATAAATAAAAGCCTGATTTTACAGGCTTTTATCCAAAATACTATTGTTTTCCAGTGTGTCCGAATCCACCAGCTCCTCGCTCACTTGCCTTGAATTCGTCAACTAAATCAAATTCAGCTTGTAAAACAGGAACCAATACGTATTGAGCCAATCGCTCACCCGGCTCTAATGTAAATGCATTTTGACTGCGGTTCCAAACTGAAACCATTAATTCACCTTGATAATCTGAATCAATTAGACCGACGAGATTTCCTAATACAATCCCGTGTTTATGACCTAAGCCAGAACGAGGCAAAATCAAACCCGCATAACTTGGGTCTTCGATATAAATTGCCATACCTGTTTTAACTAAAACAGTCTGACCAGGCTCAATAGTGATTGCTTCATCTACACATGCACGTAAATCTAAACCTGCCGATCCTGTTGTTGCATAAGTAGGTAATGGCCATTCTTGACCAAGTCGTTGGTCGAGTACTTTCACTTGAACTTTCATATTCAATCCTGTTTTAAAATGTAATTAACGTTTGAGTAAAGCTTTCAGATTTTGCAGATAATGCTGTGCCTGTAATTTTGGATCGATATTTTCAGCCAATTTCTTTTTTCGACCTAGCCAATCGACTTCATCTTGTGGCAATTCATCCAAGAAGCGACTTGGTGTCATTTGTTTCATCTGACCGCCATTTTTACGCTGTTCTGCAAGCGTCAAAGTCAGACCTTGTTTGGCACGGGTAATACCAACGTACATCAGTCGACGTTCTTCTTCGATGGTATCAGCCACAATTGAATTCTTGTGCGGAAGCAACTCTTCCTCAAGCCCCATAATATAAACGAATGGGAATTCCAGGCCTTTAGAAGCATGCAAAGTCAGTAAGTTTACTTTATCGATATCTTCATCTTCTTGCTGTTGCTCCAACATATCCAGCAACACCATCTTACGAATGACACTTTCGATATTTTTTTCATCGACATCTTCAGCACGATTGATCAAACTTTGAATACTGCTATAAAGCACTTCAATATTGTCAATTTTAGTTTTTTCTTGTGCTGGCGTCGCTGCCGTTTCTTTGATGTAGTCGATATATCCTGCCTCAACCATCATTTGGCGGACTTTAGGCACAGGTTCATCATCATCTAACAGTTCACGCGTAAAACCTTCGATAAAATCAGCAAACTCAGCCAATTGAGATGTCGCCTTCTTCGGTAATACCATACTTAGGCGCTGATCATTCGCGGCACCTAGTAGAGAAAGATTATTCTCTTGCGCAAATAAACCTAGTTTTTCTAAAGTCACAGGTCCTATGGCGCGTTTAGGTGTGTTGATAATCCGTAAGAAAGCACTGTCATCTTCAGGATTAATAATGAGACGTAGATAGCTCATAATATCCTTGATTTCAGCACGACCAAAGAACGACTGACCACCAGAAAGTTTGTAAGGAATCTGCATCTGACGAAGTTGTGTTTCTAAAACACGTGCTTGGAAGTTTCCACGGTATAACACGGCGTAATCTTTCCAATTTTTGCCATTCATCAATTTATGAGTCAGCAAATCTTTAACAACACGTTCCGCTTCATCATCATCATTACGACAAGTAATAATACGGATCACCTCACCATGTCCTTTATCACTCCACAATTTTTTATCAAAAATATGTGGGTTATTCTCAATCACATGGTTTGCAGCTTTTAAAATACGACTGGTTGAACGATAGTTTTGCTCAAGCTTAATGACTTTTAAATTGGGGAAATCTTCCTTCAATAAGGCCATATTTTCTGGCTTTGCCCCCCGCCAAGCATAAATTGATTGGTCATCATCCCCTACAGCCGTAAATTGTCCCATGACACCAACAAGCAGTTTGACCAAGATATATTGGGCGGTATTGGTATCTTGATATTCATCAACCAATAAATAACGTACACGGTTTTGCCATTTATCACGGACTTCAGCATTTTCTTGAAGAAGGCGTGTCGGCATTACGATTAAATCGTCAAAATCGACCGCATTATAGGCACGTAAATTACGCTCATAAAGTTGATAGAGATGCGCAAATTGAACATCTTCAGCCGTTTCACAAGTCGTATGTGCTTGCTCAGGCAAAATTAGATCGTTTTTCCAATCTGAGATCATCTTCATCGCTTTTGCGATCAGCTCTTTACTTTCTGCACCAGACAAATTATCTCGGTGCATTAAATCCATTAAAATACGCTTACAGTCATCAGCATCTAAAATGGAAAAGTTTGCTTTAAGTGGCGTATGTTTTAATTCTAGTCTTAATAAATTCAAACCAAAGGTGTGAAAGGTAGAAACAGATAAACCCTTTCCATCCTCTTTACCAAGCAATTTACCGACACGCTCTTTCATCTCTCGTGCAGCTTTGTTGGTAAAAGTCATCGCAGTAATACGATGTGCTGGTATACCGCATTTTTTGACTAAATATGCAATTTTCTGTGTGATTACAGAGGTCTTACCTGAGCCTGCCCCAGCAAGTACTAACAAGGGTCCTTGAGTGTATTTCATGGCTTCAAGTTGCTTGTCGTTCAAATGACTGGCTGATGACATATTCTTTCCTCTTTTCCTTCAGCGCTCGATTATAGTCATCTGCTTCGAATATGACTAACGTTAAATTTAATGAAGGTATATTTGAATAAATTTCAGACATAAAAAAACCACCCGAAGGTGGCTTTTTTCAGATCATGTATTATTGAACTGCGTAAACAGCAATCTCTACACGACGGTTTTGTTCTTTACCTGCTGCAGTTGTGTTATCAGCAATTGGGTTTGAAGAACCTAAACCTTGAGCATTAATACGTGCTGTAGAAACACCCTTAGATGCTAAATAGCTAGCGACAGATTGAGCACGTGCTTGTGACAATGGGATGTTAATCGCATCATTACCTGAACTATCAGTATAACCAGTTACAAGGATACCGCTCTTGTTGTCTTCAGTTAAAACTTGTGCAACACGGTTTAAAGTGTCATAGAAGTTTGGCTTGATATTTGATTTATTTGTATCAAACGTGATAGCACCTGGCATTACTAAGTTAATAGAGCCATCTGGATTACGGTTTACATCAATACCTGTACCAGCAGTTGCTTGGCGTAATTTTTTCTCTTTATTGTCGAGATATACGCCTGCAGCACCACCTAATACAGCACCAATCGCTGCTGCACGGTTATTTTGACGGCTAGTGTTCGCATTACCTTTAGAAACACCGTAACCAGCTGCTGCACCAATTAAAGCACCCAATGCAGTTTTGTCATACTCGACGCCACCAATATTGTTACCTGTTGTTTGACAACCAGAAAGTACCATTGCCCCAACCACTGCAGCTGAAATAGCTAATGCACGCATGGGATGACTCCTTTTATATGTTTTTGTATGTGATGAATAATGATTTGTTAGAAACAATTTAACCATTACTATTTTGTTAATAATAAACAGTTTATTAACAATATGTAATCTTTTGTAGCATCTTTCGTTAATGCTTCATCATATTTTATACATAGTTAAGAAAACGGGCTTTGTGATTTGAGCGACTCGATTTATAGTGTTTTAAAAATTTCAATCACATGCAATCACTTTTTAGGACTGTGCAATGGCAGCAGAGAAGCAGAAACAACCTATTTTAAAAAAAATTTCTAAGGGTTTAACCGTAGGTTCTGTGATCACAGGAAGTACATTTTTTCGTGGCCCACCTATTCTTGCATTAGGTTTGACTAAACTCGTAAAAAAATCATCAAAAATCGATGAAACCAATATCAATATCGCCAATGGTTGGATTGGTACGAATAACTGGCTCATTGAAAAAGTTCTCCCTGAACTTAAATGGCACATCACGATTGATGAAGATCTAGATCTCAATCTACAAGGTCGTTACATCATGACCTGTAATCACCAAAGCTGGGTGGATACAACTGTTACTCAATATTTTGGTCTTAAACGTATGCCGCTCACACGTTTTTTTACGAAATGGGAACTCATTTTTATTCCTTTTGTTGGGCAAGCATTCAAGATCCTTGGTTTTCCTATGATGAAACGTCATACCAAAGCGCAAATCGAAAAAAATCCTGCGCTGAAATATCGTGATATGGAAGAAGCGCGTAAATCGTGTGAACAACTGCTCAGCCAACCTTTTACCTTATTAAATTATTTAGAAGGTACACGCTATACCCCTGAAAAACACGCCCAACAAAAATCTCCGTATAAAAATTTACTTAGGCCCAAAGCAGGTGGTTTAGCACTTGCCCTAAACATTCTAGGAAGTGAAATTGATGCGCTAGTCGATATGACCATTGTCTATCCAGATGGTGTGCCAGGTTATGGAGATTTTTGGTTAGGAGAAGTTTCTCAAATCGCCGTGAATTTAAGAAAAATTGAAATTCCTGCTTGGGTGCATGGCGGCAATTATGAGGATGATGCCGACTATCGCGCTCGTTTCCAAAAATGGGTTGATGAGCTTTGGACAGAAAAAGATCAGTTAATTACACAGTTAAAACAACAGCTTCAAACTGAATCTGTAAATTAAGCTGTCCTCAGAATGTATTGCATATGACAGAACGCATGACTAATTCTCGAAAAACTTTCCGTCCACAGCGTCACGATACGTTATTTTGGAAGATGTTCCTGATTTATGACATCTTTATGATGCTCATTATTTTAGTCAATTTGTTTTGTCTATGTGCCAATGCATTTTTAATGAGTAATTTTGGCTCATGGGTATTTGACACGGTTCAATTACCTCAAATTCTGGAGTTTTATAAATCCGAGCTTCACCCATGGGTCATCATTACTGAAAGTTGGTTTATCACATTTTTAATTGTTGAACTCGCTGTAAGATGGCTGATTGCAATCGTCAATAAACATCATCAGCGTTGGTTTTTCTTTCCCTTCATTCATTGGTATGAAATATTAGCTATTATCCCTTACCTTCGCTTTTTACGTTTAATTCGCGTCGGAGTGATTGCCTATAGACTGCATGAGCTAGGCTATAAAGTCATACCTAATAAATGGTTCAGACGTCTTAATTTTTACTATAACGTGATCATGGAAGAGCTCTCTGATCGTGTGGTGATTACTGTCATTGATAGTGTAAAAAAAGAGTTAGACACTAGCTCAACCCATAAAAAAATCATTCATGATCTGGTGAATCACCATCGAGACATGTTTGCCACGACATTAGCGCAAGTCTTACAAGAATCTTTAGCAACCGAATTAAAACTTCAAAAAGATAATATCTCGCAAGGCGTTGGTCACATTGTCATTAAAGCAATTGAAGACACACCAGAGCTAACACAGCTCTTAAAGCTGATTCCATTGGTGGGTGGTCGTATAGAACAGCAAATCCACAACATTGGGCAACGATTAGGTGAAAATATTACCGACGGTTTAGTTGAACCTTTTATTTCTGGAACCATTGATAAACCGAATGCGCATTATCAACTCATTGCTGAAAAAATTAGCCAGCTCAATATTGATAATCATGCATTAGAACAACTCGTTGAATCTGTCGTTTATGAAAGTCTTGAGTCTTTAAGAAAACAGGTGGCAGTAAAACAATGGCAAATAGAGTTATCAAAAAACAATCAAGTCAAGGAATGATCATTTCTCTATTAATTTAATATATCCGCTAGAGAATTCTTGAGAATTGAACTAGCATTTGCACAATTAACAATTTTTACTTCGATTATAAAGCGCGAAGCAAGCAAGGAATGAATATGGCAGATATTCGGATTACCGGTAGAATGGTGAATTTTACCCGAATTACCTTTGACACCAATGATCATAATGTTATCCGCCAACAATTAAGTGCCATGATGAGTGAAACCTCTTATGAAGGTGCGCTTGTCATTCTAGACACAACCGTTGAACAAGAACTCATTGGACTCATTCAATTGGTCATCAGTTTAGGGTTACAGCCAATGGCTGTCGTTGATGGTTTAATGGGTGATGAAGCACGTACGATCCAATTCCCAGTTCTTGCGGCTGATCGTCCTTTGCAGCGCATCAAAGCAACAAAAGAACAAGTGGTAGAAGCTCCAGCAAATACCCCTGAAGCTGAGAAGGCTCCAACACACATAGCTCCTGCAACCACACATAAAACTTCGTATCACAATGAAGTGCTTAGAACAGGACAATGTCTGGTACAAGATCACGGCGATATTATTTTAACTGCTGGAATTAATAGTGGCTCTGAAATCATCGCTTCAGGAAATATACATATTTATGGCTCTGCTCGTGGTAGAGTCATCGCCGGCGCCGGTGGCAATACAGCAGCACGAATTTTCTGTCATGTTTTAGAAGCTGAATTAGTATCTATCGCAGGAACATATTGTGTTGCAGATGATATTCCACCACATATGCTAAAAAAGTCAGTACATATCTATTTAAATGATGCTCAAGAGCTTGTCTTTGAAGCACTCGAATTTTAATGTATAACTAAACATGAGAACCCCTATAGTATTGGGGATAAACATAACAGGAGTGGATTCGGTGGCGAAAATTGTTGTCGTAACATCAGGTAAAGGTGGCGTAGGTAAAACAACTACCAGTGCATCTTTTGCAACAGGTTTAGCCCTTCGTGGCCACAAAACTGTTGTAATCGATTTTGACGTAGGTTTACGTAACCTCGACCTTATCATGGGTTGTGAGCGTCGTGTTGTTTATGATTTTGTGAATGTATTAAATAACGAAGCGAGATTACAACAAGCACTTATTCGCGATAAAGAAATCGAAAATCTATATATTTTACCTGCATCACAAACCCGTGATAAAGATGCGTTAACCGATGAAGGTGTTGCACGTGTTATGGACGAACTTTCTCAAGAGTTCGACTACATCATTTGTGACTCTCCTGCAGGTATTGAACGTGGTGCGATTTTAGCAATGTACCATGCTGATGAAGCAATCATTGTAACGAACCCTGAAATTTCATCTGTCCGAGATTCCGACCGTATTATTGGTATGTTGGACAGTAAAACGAAGAAAGTAGAAAATAACGAAGGTCGTATTCGTAAGCATCTTTGTATCACACGCTTCAACCCTGAACGTGCTGATAAGCAAGAAATGTTAACAGTCGATGATATTTCTAAAGATATCCTTCGCGTGCCAACGCTCGGTGTAATTCCTGAATGTAAAAGCGTGTTACAAGCTTCGAATGAAGGTAAGCCTGTTATTCTTTATACTGAAGAAGCAGCTGGACAAGCTTATGACGATCTTGTTGCACGCTTCCTTGGTGAAGAACGTCCATATCGTCACATCTCTGTGAAGCCGAAAGGCTGGTTAGCACGTTTATTTGGAGCATAAAGATGGCAGGATTCTGGAGTAAACTTTTTAGTAGTGATGACAAACCATCAAGTGCACAAACAGCTAAAGATCGCTTAAAAGTTATCGTGGCATCTGAAAATGGTCTAGGTAAGCGTTTAAGCCAAGATAAAATTGATTTAATGAAAAAAGAAATCATGCAAGTTGTGAATCGTTATGTGCGTGGTGTAGATGAACAGCATATACAAATGTCGGTTCGCTCAGAAGCAAATATCGAAATGCTAGAAATGAATATCAATTTGCCTGAAGAACGTTAATCTGATTTTTGATTAGTCAAGCAAATTGAATCAGGGCAAAATATGAGAGTGGCAGAAATAGGCTATTAGCTATATTCCGCCCACTTGAAGCAGAGCTTCAAGTCTTGCGACTAGACAAAGCAGTGCTTCGCTCATCTAGTCTCATATTTTGCCCTTTTTTATTGATTAAAAATACCAAGGAGATTGTGATGGCATTATCACAGCCAGCCACGTTCAATGAAGAATGGTCAGACGAGCGTGTTTTTGCCTATTTAAATCAGTTACCTCCTGAAGGTGTAAACGCTGATTTTCATGTTCTCTATCATGCTTTTAAACATATGCGTGCTAATGACTATGAGCGTTTACTCACTAAATTTATAGCAGATGGTCGAGATCTTAACGCTCAAAATCCTGAAGGCAAACGTATTCATGATGTGATCGCAGAATTCCCACGCCAAAGTGCAGAATTCCTTGCTGTTTTAGCAAAATTTGCCTAAAAACAGATAAAAAAGCCTGCTTGAGCAGGCTTTTTTGATTTAAATCTATCTTATACCTGTTAAAAAATAGTTTCGTATTAAGGTTACTTATACGTTTGGGTGAAACTTAGATTATTTCCATTGCCAACCCAATGCAATAGCACCACCAACATCACCTTGTGAACTTGCGGTTCCAGATGCTTTATAGACAAAGCGATTCGTTTCAGAAACCCCACTAAATCCAATGGCAATACCTTGCTCACCATCCCATGTACCAGCAGCTGCACTGAACATACTTGCACCAGCATAAGTTGGCTGGGGTAATGAAGCGACAGCCAAAGACGCTGCAATAGCTGCTCGAGTGTCACGTCGTTCATCGGCAAAACTCTGTTCTAAAGCATTTACACGTCGACTAGTATACTCATTGGCCTGATTCAATATTTCATTGGTTCGTATATTCGTATATTCCTGTGCATCGCTCAAAACTTGCTGATCTGCTTGACGCATTTGTTTTACATTGACTGCGTCGGTATCCGCTGTACCTGCTGCCACATTAACAATTTGGCGCTGTTGCGTAGAGGAACCCACTGAAACCGTATTGTCCCGATCGGTAGACGAAGCATTTCCTAAAAGAACAGCATTATTTGCGTCAGACGTTATATTATTCCCAAGAGCTACAGTACTATTTCCTGAAATATTGTTGAAATTACCAACTGAATGCGTATTTTCACCCGTAACCGTATTGTGATTTCCTAAAGCTGTTGCATGTTCACCAGCGACTTGTGATTCAGCCCCAATTACAATACTCTCACGACCCGATGCTACTGATGAACTTCCGATTGCAAGAGCATCTTCACCTGTTGCATTTGGTAATATTGCATTTTCACTAGGATTTGTTCCAACAGATATTGCGACAGTTCCACCACTAGCCAAAGACGTTAGCCACTGTTGTTCGGTGCCATTAAAGCCATTTTGTACAGCAATCTCAAAAGCACTAAAACCTTGATCACCTTTGTCACCTTTGTCACCTTTTAAGCCTTGAAGTCCTTGATCACCTTTATCGCCCTTGTCGCCTTTTAAGCCTTGAAGTCCTTGATCACCTTGATCTCCCTTATCACCTTTCAATCCTTGAGGACCTTGGTTACCTTTATCTCCTTTGAGTGACGTCAGCCAATCTTGCTCTGTTCCTACAAATCCATTATTCACCGCCACTTGGTAAGCACTATCACCTTGTGGTCCTACACCGCCACCAGGTCCACCGCTTGCACCTGGTATACCTTGATCCCCTTTGTCACCTTTCAACCCTTGTGGACCTTGATCACCTTTATCTCCCTTATCGCCTTTTTCACCTTTTAATGATGTAAGCCAATCTGTTTCAGAGCCCTCAAATCCATTACTCACAGCAACCTCGTACGCACTTGGTCCAGCTGGTCCAGTGGTACCTGTACCTGTTTCACCACCAACACCATTATTTTCGAGTGCAGACACTCGGTCTTTTAACGCTGTAAATTCAATATCAATCCCTCTAATTGTTTGATTTAGGTTTTGGTATGTAGAGCCTTGCATTTCAAATGAAAGGGGCATCACACTCCCCTGAAACATAGTCACCCCAGTACCCAGAATTCTTTGTAAACTGGCTGTCAATTGATCAACATTAATAGCATCATGAGTATCTAATCCCCATGCTAAGTTCATGATTCGGCGTTTTAATTGATCACTACCGACTGAAATAACATTCTCTCGATCTGCAACCGATGCACTACCTAAAGCAACAGAGTTGCTCGCATAAACCTGACTCAGCTCACCAATCGCGACTGACTCTCTTACGGATGTATAATTTGGTCCTGGTCGAATAATAATAGAACCACCGACAGCCACATTAGTGTGACCTTGCACATTACTGTTGGAGGCAAATATATGAGAACTCGTCGCACCAACCTCATTAAATCCACCAAAAATCATCGAGCCATTAGTGTTGACGTCGTGAATATTATTCATACCAACAACAACAGATTTTACAGACGAGTTTAAATTTGAAATACCTATAGAGATACCCCCTTCAGCAGTATTTGAACTACCGATCGCAATACTCCCTTCCCCCTTAACCACTTGATTATTACCAATGGCAATATTACTTGTATGATGCGTTGTGTTTTGATTTCCAATGACCACATTATTTTGCGTTGTCGTTACAGCGTTTGGTGTCACCGTATTATTCAAACCAAAAACAGTATGATTCATCCCAATATTGACGTTATTGCTTTGTCCCATAACCACACTGTTCGGTGCAACCACTGAGTTATTTTCACCACAGATGAAAGATGTAGTGTCTGAATTCGTCGCTGTGCCTGTTGAACCCTCACATTCATCAGCTTGCACCTGACTCGTCATTGCGGTTAATGCCCCAATTAAAATCAGATAACCTGTCGTCATTCCAATATTTTTTAAAGATTGTGTAAAACGTGTACGTCCAAGTTCCCCTGTTACGACTAATTTTCCATTACGATTACGGATAACTCGGTATATATGGTTCATGTAATTCCCCTTAGTTTTTGACATGGTCATGTCACTTGCAGGTTTTCCATAGTTTGCAAGAAAGACCTTTTATAATGAGGAAAATCAAACCATAAAGCTGATAATCTAGAAGCCCCCCTTTAAGGGGGGATGAAAAAAATATTTTTGTGAAAAAATGATTAATATTTACTTTTTTATCTCAATTTTTTTAAAAAAATCTATAATTTGAATTTGTTATAATCAAAACAGTTCAATCGAAGATGAATTCAATAAGTTTTCGTAAAAGTGATCGAACAAGGCTCGGCACCCTCCATCGCCTGAGAAATCTTTGCTGTACTCAACTTCCGCTCCTTACCATTGCGCCCAGTATTTTTGACTATTTGAATTTTTTGATTCCACATGATGCCTACGGTATGGCACTGACCTATCCAAATGGTGAACCTTATATACTGTATTACAAAAATCTTAACCCTCGGTCGATGAGGTATGTGCAAGAAAATACTGAATTATTCTTAAACTTAAAAACCGAAAGCCATATCCGCTGGCTCAACTGCCCTATGTTACCCAAAGTCGGAAATCTTTTACGCCCAGATGATCCGTATTTTCATAGCTTAACCTACCAGATGATTGTGCGCCAAAGCGGTCTTCACCATACACTAGATTTAAGATTAGAACGCAATCATATTCCTGCAGGAGGTATTACCCTCTATAGGCGTATGTCACACCCCTTCCAATTACAAGATCATCGTTTATTAGAACAAGCTGGTGTCTATATCGAATATGCGCTTAACAATCAAATGGAGGATGGCGACGATGTAATTGAATCAGATCAAGCGTTGTTAATCGTGAATTCTCAAAATGATTTAGTCATGATGACTGATGCTGCAAAGGATTTACTGAATCTCTTCCCGATACATTATGAATTTTGGGAACCATATAAAGCGTTGCCAAAATCATGCTATCAAGTCATCAATGAGCTTAAATATGGGCAACAAATCCCCAAGCTTAGTTTGACCATTCCTAATGGAATATTAACCCTTCGTGCTGAATGGTTAAGTAGTCAAAATACAACCGATACAAATATCGCCTTATACTTAAAGCGCTCATTACCACGCTCCCTCATTATTTTAAAAAAACTAGAAGCACTTGATCTATCCCCCCGAGAATGCCAAGTGGCTTTTTCGTTAATTACAGGCATGAATAAAAGTGAAATTTTACAAAAATTATCCATTAGCCCTGCGGTATTTAAAGATTGTGTCAAGTCAGTTTATCAAAGCTTGAATGTTCACTCTGTGAGTGAACTGATCACATTTGCCAGCCAATGGACTACCCCCAAAAACAACACTTTTTTGAGTTAAATAAAAAAAAGCAACCTATGGTTGCTTTTTCTGAGTCAGTCTTCGTTAAACTAAAATTTCACGTTTACCATTTGCGCCCATTGCACTCACGATACCGTTTTCTTCCATTTGGTCAATAATACGTGCGGCACGATTATAACCCAGACTAAACTTACGCTGTAAAGATGAAGTGGATGCTTTGCGGGTTTCTAAAACAAAAGCAACACATTGATCATAAAGTGCGTCACGGTCAGAAGCACCATCACCATCCTCAAAGCCACGTGATGCTGGCTCTTCATCAAATGGGGTGAGAATTTCATCCACATAGTTTGGTGCACCACGCTCACGCCATGCATCACAAATACGGTTCACTTCGTCATCGGCAATAAATGCACCATGCACACGCTCAGGCTCAATTTTACCTGGTCCTAAGAACAGCATATCACCATGTCCAAGCAAATCTTCTGCACCACCCGCATCCAAAATCGTACGCGAGTCAATTTTAGAGTTTACACGTAGCGCAACACGCGTCGGTATATTCGCCTTAATTAAGCCCGTGATTACATCGACGGATGGACGCTGTGTCGCAAGTAATAAATGAATGCCAGCAGCACGTGATTTTTGAGCTAAACGAGTGATCATTTCTTCCGCTTTCTTACCCACCTGCATGATCATATCTGCGAATTCATCTGCAACAATCACAATCGAAGGCAATGGTGTAAGTCTAGGTGCACGTTCTCCAGCAACTGACTCACTGGCTTTCCAAGTTGGATCAAATAGATCTTCACCATTGGCAATTGCTTCTTCAACTTTACGGTTATAGTCACTCAATTTACGTATTTTTAAGAACGACATCAGCTTATAACGACGCTCCATCTCATTCACACACCAATTTAAAGCACTGACTGCATCTTTCATGTCAGTCACAACAGGCGTGAGTAAATGCGGAATATCGTTATAGTTCGCCAATTCAAGTTGTTTAGGATCAATCAAAATAAGGCGCAATTGATCTGGCGTATATTTTAAAAGCATCGATAGAATCATCGAGTTTACAGCAACAGATTTACCTGAACCTGTGGTACCCGCAACCAACATATGTGGTGCCTTGCCCAACTCAGTAATGACTGGGTTACCAGAAATGTCTTTACCCATGGCCATGGATAAGATTCCATCTGGATCCTTAAATTTTGGAATTTGTACCAATTCAATCAGGCGCACCATCTCACGTGTACTATTCGGAACTTCAATGCCAATGTAAGGTTTTCCAGGGATCACCTCAACAACACGTACTGATGCCATCGACATTGATCGTGCTAAGTCACGAGAAATATTAGTTACTTTCGAGGCTTTCACACCAGGCGCAAGATCCAGTTCAAATCTGGTCACGACTGGACCCGGTTGAGCTTCAATCACTTTCGCTTTGACATTAAATTCTTGTAATTTAATTTCTAACAGTTCTGATAATCTTGATAATTGTTCTGCAGTGAAGTTTACTTTTTTGTTTGGGTCTACTTCATCAAGTAAATCCAAACCAGGAAGTGGTGATAAATCTTTACGGCGCTCCGCAACTTGCATTGCACGAGACATTGGACGACCAGCAGCATCTGTTAATGTCGCATCGAAATCAAACTCATCCTCTTCAACTTCAGGCTTACCTACCGTTTCTTGCCAAGCTTCTCTAAAAGCATCTTTATCTGAAGATATACGTTGTTTTTCCTCATCACTCACTTTAGTAACAGGAATTGATGATCCCTCTTGCTCAACAATGTTTTGTGGTGATGGGGCAATAGTGTCTTGCTCTGATTCATATTCTGCGACTGTATCTGACTTAGGTGAAGTCATAAATTTAATATTTGGCGTCACCAAATTTGGACGCTTGACCTCTGGATTAGACAAAGCTTCTGCTTCATCCGCAAGTGATGCAAGACCATCAAGCTCAGAAGCTAACAGATCTGCTTTAGTGATCGCTTCCGCCGCTGCGCTCGATTGACTTGCGTATACAGCACTTGCACCAATAGCTGAGGTATTTTGGATTAGGGATGCTGTATTTTGATCATCAGCAGATTGACCTGAAGGATTTGTTTGATGATGAAAAGGAGTATGAATATCTTTGGCGTGCTGTCCTTGTGGAACAACTTCAAGCAATTCATCAAAGATTTGATCATCATTCCAGTCCAAAGCAGTATCTTGAACAGTTGAGCGCTGCTCTACTCGAACGTTTTTACTTAATTCATTAATTTCTGAAGTACGTTGATCAAGCTGATCCTCCTCTGCTGCGCGCAAAAGCTCATCAATTTCTCTTTTATGATCTTCATCGCTATGCAAGGCTTTCCAAACTTCACCCGTTGGAACAATACGTTGACTCTCACGCTCTAACTCATGCGCTTTCGCGATGGTACGCTCGAGCTCAGCCTCATCATCTTCATCAAAACGATGATTTTGTTGAGACTCTTGGAAACGCATATCTTCAAATAGTTTTTCAGCAGTACGTTCATGACGCGCTTGTAATTGATCTTTTTCTTCTAAATGACTGACATCATTGAGCTCAGCTTGATGAGGGACTGGAGCTGAATCTTTTACAGAAGGTTCAATTTCTTTTTTCGCTTTTGGCTGAGTCGTCAAATCATAAGCTGATTCAGTCTCAGGTACATTTTTATAGAATAAATCTTGCAAATAAGCGGGTGTCGCCTTCAAAGTAGACCATGTCTTGTTCCACTGAATACCAAAAGCCAGTGTGATTAGAACGATGCTGAGTACGATCAGAAAAAAAACGGCGCCATAAATCGTCAAAACCTGTTTTAAACTCTCACCCAATTCGTAACCAATGATTCCACCTGAAGCGTTAGCAAGCGTATCTGCAGGCACTGACCAAAGTAAATAAAACAAACTCGCGACGGTAAGTAGAATGAAAAATTGAGCAGCAAAACGAAATGGACGACTCAAAAAACTTCTTGGCCACCACACTTGAATCGCTTCAATGAATAAATAAATTGGGATCAGTAAACTTGCCCAGCCCAGAAATCCAAATAAGAGGTCTGCAATCCAAGCACCTGCGACACCACTTGCATTTGAAACTTGTTGAGTATCACTCGAAATATGCATCCAACCCGGATCAAATGGCGTATAAGTCACTGTTGCTAAAAACAGATAAATACCAAATGATATTAAGAAGAATGTTAAAACTAAGCGCTGTGCATATACACTCGACACCGCAGTCATATACTGTCCTGTAAACGATTATTCATTAATGTTCTAATGTTGAAATGGAACAATTTCTTCATTATAGAAAACTTACTATTATGCACCTGTTCATTAAAAAAAGGTGCAGCTTTCTAAGGTTTCCTTGTTAACACTTTTAACTATATAGCTCAATTCGATTTAGTTGATCAATATAATCCACATTCATTCCACACAACTGTGGTGAAGTTTCACGTATAATTTTCAGCAAGTCGATATATCAAATTAAAAGGATGCTTATACATGAGCGCTCGTCACTCAAGATTGATTATTTTAGGTTCTGGTCCTGCGGGTTATAGCGCAGCTGTATATGCTGCACGAGCAAATTTAAAACCAACTTTAATCGCAGGTATGCAATTGGGTGGTCAGCTCACCACAACTACAGAAGTTGATAACTGGCCAGGTGATCCTGAAGGCTTAACAGGTCCTGCTTTAATGGAGCGTATGCAAGCTCACGCAGAACGTTTTGGTACTGAATTGGTTTACGATCACATTAACGAAGTTGACTTAAATGTACGTCCATTCGTTTTAAAAGGTGATATGGAAGAATACACGTGTGATGCTTTGATCATTGCAACAGGCGCTACGGCTCAATACTTAGGATTAGAATCCGAAGCTGCTTATATGGGTCAAGGTGTGAGTGCATGTGCAACTTGTGATGGTTTCTTCTATAAAAATCAAAAAGTCATGGTTGTCGGTGGTGGTAACACTGCGGTTGAAGAAGCGCTTTATTTATCAAACATTGCTTCACATGTAACACTTGTACATCGTCGCGATAAATTACGTTCTGAAAAAATCCTTCAAGATCATCTTTTTGCAAAAGAGAAAGAAGGGAAAATCAGCATCATCTGGAACCATGAAGTTGAAGAAGTACTTGGTAACCCTCAAGATGGCGTTACTAGTGTTCGTTTGAAATCTACAACTGATACTACAACTCAAAACGTTGAAGTGACTGGATTGTTCGTCGCTATAGGCCACAAACCTAATACTGCAATGTTTGAAGGTCAGCTTGAACTACGTGATGGTTATATCCAAGTTCAAAGTGGTACACGTGGTAATGCAACTGCGACTTCTGTTGAAGGCGTATTTGCTGCAGGTGATGTTGCAGACAATATCTACCGCCAAGCAATTACATCAGCAGGTTCAGGTTGTATGGCTGCTTTAGACGCTGAGAAATATTTAGACAACTAATATTTATTTAAAAACCCAAAAAACCACCTTCGGGTGGTTTTTTTATTCTTTCAACTTGGCATAATCATTTTAAACATTTTTATCTTCGGTTTTTCATTATTATTTTTAGAACTTAATCCCTATGCTCCCTCCTTCTGAATTTATTTTCCCTAATCCAATTGAATCCGATCCCGAAGGGCAAGGACTAATCTGTATAGGTGCTGACCTCTCCCCTTCTACATTATTTGAAGCTTATACACATGGTTTATTTCCTTGGTTTTCCGAAGGTGAGCCGATCTGCTGGTGGAGTCCAGAACCTCGCTGCATTATCTACCCTTCGTCATACCATCCAAGTAAATCACTCATTCGTAACATGAAAAAACATGATTATACGATTACCATTAACCGTGATTTTGAACATGTGATACGTTCTTGCTCATTACCACGAAGTTATGCCAATGAAACATGGATTAATGAAGATATCATTCAGGGTTACTGTTCATTATTTGAGTCAGGCTATGCATATAGTGTCGAAGTACGCAGAGAAAATTCGATTGTCGGCGGGCTGTATGGTGTCTCTATAGGTCAGGGTATTTTTGGTGAATCCATGTTTAGTCGAGAGACTGATGTTTCAAAAATGGCTTTTTATACCCTCATGTTGATCAGCCTTGAAAACCAGGCACCCTGGGTTGACTGTCAATTGGTGAATGATCATCTCATGAGCTTAGGTGCTTGCACAATTTCTCGCCAAGACTACCTTAATTCGTTACAAGATGTGATAAAACAGCCTCAGATTGATTGGCAAAAGTATAAAGACGGTGTATTTTCAAGTAAAACAATAGCATTTGATCAACGACTCATGGATTGAGAAATAGGAGGGACAATATGAATTCTTATCAACCCCAGTCCCTATTAAATGAATTGCAGTATTACATTACACCACCGCATGACTGCAGTTATCTTCCCGAGAAATCAGCACGGATGGTCTTTTTAGATCCTGCTCATAAAATCGACGTTGTAACTTTATCAGAATTGTCTCGTGTAGGATTTCGAAGAAGCGGAGATTTTGTCTATCGACCTGAATGTCATTTGTGTCGACAATGCCTTTCATGTCGTGTACCTGTTGATGCTTTTAAAATGAACAGTCAACAAAAGAAAGCTTGGAAACGTAATCAAGACTTAGAAGTTAGAATAACCCAAACTCAAGATGCTACTGATTTACACTATCAACTCTATGAACGTTACATCAATGAGCGTCATTCAGATGGAGATATGTTCCCCCCTAGCTATGATCAATTCGAGAAGTTTTTGATTCACAGTTGTAGCAATAGTTTCTTTATAGAACTTTGGAAAGATGATCGACTCATTTGTGTCTCAACCTGCGATGTATTAGATGATGGAATATCCGCCGTCTATACATTTTTTGATCCAGATGAATCCAAACGTTCTTTAGGTGTTTTTGCAGTCCTTAAGCAAATTGAATATGTAAAGCAGCACAATCAAGAGTTTGTATATTTAGGATATTGGGTACCCCATTCATTCAAAATGAACTATAAGTCCCAATATGCGCCTTTTGAATTATTACTGGATGGTCAATGGCGACGTGTTAATAAAATGCTCAGCAACGAAGAAATCGATCAATTAGGTCATATGCTGATGACGACACTTCCCTCTGAATGGAATAACTTTATTGTAAAGTAGGGTATTGAATTTTGTCACTTGAATAAATCTGCAAAATTATCACTGCATGCCTTTACCATAATGATGGCATGCTCTTTTCCACCATCTAATGTTGGATAATAGTTTTTACGCATATCAATTTGATGAAATCCGGATTTCTCATATAGTGCAATCGCAGCCTTATTACTTTCTCGGACCTCTAAAAAGATTTGTACGGGATCATTATTGAGTTGAGCCATTGAAGCTTCAAGCAATTGATATCCCAACCCTTTTCCACGCATTTTCGGATGAACTGCCATCAACAGCAAATTTGCTTCATCCAATACAGGCTGTAAAATACAGAAACCAACAACACGATTCTGGTATTCAATCACTGTGGATTGATATGAATCAACCGCTTCTGAAAATTGTTTTTTTGTCCAAGGATGCGTCTGCCCCAAACTTTCAATTTCATATACCACCTCAACATCTGATGTCAGCATCGGTCGAATCATAATCATTACATTGCATTTTTTAAGTTAGTACATTATAGAAAGTTCGAAAATAAATGAAATAAAAAAAGGCAGCTTACGCTGCCCGAATGCACAAAAGTAAATACTTAAAAACCGAGTTTTGCTTTCCATGTTGCCAATAAACCCACGGTATCCAAATCATTCGGATGGAAGCCTGGTTTAAAATAAGCCAACATTTCCTTACCCATACCAGAAATAATGCCTTTAGATGGACTATATCCATAGGTATAAATATCTTTCAAAGATGCAATATTTAACTGTTTATCGTCTTTCAATAAACGCGCTACAAAATAAGTCTGCACCATGAATAGCACAACCATTGCTGCCACTAAAGAAGATGTTCGAGCAAGATAAGATTTGATTCCTTTACCGAACACACCTTCAAATACATCATATGCGACAGCCTTATGCTCATTTTCTTCAATGGCATGCCAAGCCCACATCGTCGCCATTGTTTCATCAGTCATTAATGCTTGAATATGTTCGTTACGCAATAATTCTGAGGCAATGGTTGCTGTAAAATGTTCTAGCGCAGTCGTTCCCATCAGATCGATCATTTCTTGTGAAATACCAAATGGTTTCATAACGGTGCTAGCTGACTTACGAAAAGTTTGAATGACCGTATCTGTGGCTTTTTCAAGTGCAGCAACATCATGACCAAATTTTTGTGCTGATGCATTAAAGCCAGCATGCTCATGTGTATGCATTGCTTCCTGACCAATAAATGCTGAAATCTCTTTTTGGAGATCTTCATTATCTTTAATGGCTGGATGTTGGCGAACTGCACGGACTGAATCGATAAAGAATTTTTCACCTGCAGGAAATAATGCAGATAACGCTGTCATGAAATGAGTTAATCCTGCTGAACCATTCATCCAATATTCTGGTACGTGATCAAAATCAAATTGCATACGACGTACTGGAAATGATGCACCGGCACGATTTGTAATATTTACTTTAGCATTCATTGCTGGACTCCTATTCGGGATCTATCCAAATCTAGTTTTATGATTCTTTTCATTACTTCATCTTAGTGATTTATTATTTTTATGATAAATGCCTTATAGGTCACATCATTATCAGTTAAGGACAGCTTACAACTCTTATTGTCTAACAATTTTATAGATTCCATAAAAAAAACGCCCCAAAGGGGCGTTTCTTTCACACAATCAATACTTATGCAGTTACTTTAGCAACAACACCAGCACCAACTGTACGACCACCTTCACGGATCGCAAAACGTAGACCTGGGTCCATTGCGATTGGG